>NZ_AWUO01000004.1:0-129573 GCF_000499185.1 Bifidobacterium sp. A11 | reverse complement strand
TGATCGGTACGGCTCTTTCTGACCTATTATTCGAGCTCTCCATCGAAAATGTCTCATGCTCGGTTTTCAGTCGCGCCGCCTATGCTGTAACCAGGACCAGAAGGAGGAACGGAAGGCGTGCTCAAGGTGAGAATCGACTCCATCGAGGATGACAGAATCGAGGCCTACACCAGGCTGACCGAACCTCAGCTGCGCAACCGCCTGGAACCCGCTAAGGGCCTGTTTATCGCCGAATCCCCCAAGGTCATCGCCCGCGCCCTGGATGCCGGGGTTGAGCCTATCTCCTTCCTGGTGGAAGAGCCCTGGCTGGAGGGGATGCATTCCATGTTCGACCAGGTGGACGCAACCTTCGGACCCGACATTCCCGTCTACGTCGCCAGCCCAGCACAGCTCAAAGCCATCACCGGCTACCGGCTGCATCGGGGCGCACTAGCCGCCATGAGACGCTGGCCTCTGCCCACTGTGGAGCAGGTTTGCCGCTCGGCAAGGCGGGTGGCCGTCATGGAGAACATTGTTGATCACACCAACATCGGCGCACTGATGCGTTCTGCGGCAGCCCTACAGGTGGATGCGGTACTGGTAACCCCTTCCTGCTCTGACCCTCTCTACCGCAGGGCTGCAAGGGTCTCCATGGGCACTGTCTTTCAGGTTCCCTGGACCAGGATTGGTGGCGACGACGTCCACGCCTGGCCCGACCAGGGCATGCGCCAACTACACGATTTGGGCTTCACCACGGCAGCCATGGCCCTGAACCGGGATGCCATCAGCCTGGATGAACTGGCGGAACGGCTGGGGCCTGGGTCCGACCAGATTGATCGCCTGGCTTTAATATTCGGTACCGAAGGCGATGGGCTAAGCCACAGGACCATTGCCCGAGCGGACCTGACCGTGCGCATCCCCATGAGCCACGAGGTGGACAGCCTGAATGTGGCCGCCTCAAGCGCCGTAGCCTTCTACGCAACCAGACCCCAGCATGGTAGCTGAGCCTTGCCGGCTGACTGCACCAACCAGCCAACTGAGCCCTCTGCTGCGTAGCTAATTCCTGCTGACCTGAGTCTATTCACTTCATGGCTCAATATCGGGTAACCATTAACATCAGGCAATACTTGGCAACAGACCAAAGTTCGCGTGTCAAGTAACCAAGGAAGGTTGGCAACTCAGGCGCAATCAGCTCTGATGGGAGACGGCCTGCGAATCCTCATGAATGTAGTCGTCAGGGTCGATGGTTCCCCGCCAGCGGCCGATGGCCTTGAGACCGTGGTACATGACCAGCGTAGCCACAGAGCCGATGGCGATGCCGTTGAAACTGACCCCGGCAACCGCAAAGGTGAAGTCGGCTATGCCCACGATCATGACGACGGCACCCACGGTCATGTTGACGGACTTGCCGAAGTCCACCTTGTTCTCCACCCAGATACGGATGCCCAGCATGCCGATCATGCCGTAGAGCATGGTGGTGACCCCGCCCAGAACGCCGGTGGGGATGGTGTTGATGATGGCTCCGAACTTGGGGCAGAGGGAGAGCAGGAAGGCGAAGATGGCGGCACACCAGTAGGCGGCCGTGGAGTAGACCTTGGTGGCGGCCATGACTCCGATGTTCTCGGCGTAGGTAGTGGTGCCCGAGCCTCCGCCCAGTCCGGCCAGTGTGGTGCCCAGACCATCGGCCATCAGGGCTGTGCCGATCTGGTCATCATAATCGCGGCCGGTCATCAGGGCCACGGACTTGACGTGACCGATGTTTTCGGCCACCAGGACCAGCACCACGGGGATGAACATAGCCAAAACGGAGGGATCGGCTTGTGGGGTGTGGAAGTGAGGCAGACCGAACCAGGCGGCCTTCTCCACAGCCGCAAAGTCGACTTGGCCCTGGGTGACCGCGAAGATGTAGCCGACGATGACTCCCAGCAGGATGTTGAGTCGGCCGATCAAGCCCTTGAAGAGCACGGCTATCAGCATGACGGCCACCAAGGTGACCAAGGCGGTCAGCGGGGCGGATTTGAAGTTCTTCCAGGCCGAGGGGGCCAGGTTGAAGCCGATGATGGCCACGATGGCACCGTTGACCACCGGGGGCATGATCATATCGATCCATCGCGAACCGGCAAAATGGACGACCAAGCCGATCAGGAAGAGCAAAGCACCCGTAACCATGATCCCGAAGGAGGCCACAGCCAGACCCTTGTGGGCGGTTGTCACGGCCAGGACGGGAGCGATGAAACCGAAGGAGCTACCCAGGTAGGAGGGCAAACGGTTGCGGTTGATCAGCAGGAAGAGGGCCGTGGACATGGCCGTGAAGAAGAGGGTGGTAGAGGGATCGAATCCGGTCAGAATGGGAACCAGGAAAGTGGAGCCGAACATGGCGATGACATGCTGGGCACCGATGCCAGCCGTACGTGGCCATGTGAGTCGTTCATCGGGTTCCACAACCTCGCCCGGAGCCAAGGTTTTCCCGTCGCCGTGCAGTTTCCAGCCCATGGACAATGCCATTTCACTGTGCTTTCTCTCATGCGCCGTGCCGGTCACGGCGGACCGGAATCATCACTATATTCGCATGGGAGGACCCGGGTTGGTCTACCGGAGGGATGGTCTCACTGATAGGTGGGCATGTTCTCGAAGTTGAAGCCGATGGCGGCCAACTGCTCGCGACCCTCGGGGGTGATCATGTCCAGGGTCCAGCGCGGCGACCAGGTCCAGTCGATGCGGAACTCCTCGACCAGACCCGCCAGGACGCTGGCGCACTGGTCTTCAATCAGGTCGGTCAGCGGACAGGCCGGCGTGGTCAGGGTCATGGTGATGATGGCCCGTCCCAGTTCGTCGATTTCGATGCCATAGACCAGCCCCAGATCAACCACATCAATACCCAGCTCGGGATCGATGACCTGGTGGAGGGCCTCCCTGACATCCTCCGCAGTGGCCCGGCCGATATCGTCGACGGCCTTCAAAGGGATGGCCTCCTCAGCAGCGGCCTCAGCGTCGGCGGCATTCTGGTCCGCAGTTTTTTCACTATTGGCGACCGGCTCGCTTGCCGAGGTTTGGTCATTCGAGCCCTGCTCCGCTGACACACTTTCAGTGGAAGCGTCAGGGGCATCTTGGCCGGCAGGCTGATCGTCGGACTTAGCCGAATCGGACTTCCTGTCAGCCTGGCCATCGACCTGACGCATGGAACCACCCTCGGCCGATTTCAGAACCGTTTCCGCGCCCAGGGGATTGCTAGCCAGTGCCTGCGCCGTGCCGGGATCACTAATGGCCCGGCCCACTGAAGCCAGGATGGAGTCCTGGGGTTCGGGCACCAAATTCGTATTGCCGCTCATACCTGCTCCTCCTTCTCACCTTTGTCGCCCTCTTGCCCAGCCGACAGGGCCTGAGCCACCGAGGCCTTCATGCCCTCCCAGCCCAACAGTGCGCACTTGATTCGCATGGGGTACTTGGACACACCCTGGAAGACCATGGCATCACCGAGAGCGTCCTGCGCCTGCTCATCCTCGATGCCGGCTCCGCGCGATTCCATAAGCTTGCGGAAGTCGGCAGCCAGATCCATGGCATGGTCAACGGTCTGCCCCTGGACCAGATCCACCATGATGGACAGGCTGGCTTGGCTGATGGAGCAGCCCGAACCCTGCCAAACAATTCGCTGGATGAGATCGGGACCGCCCTGCTCGCCAGGCGCCACCTCCACATGGATGGTGGCCTGATCCCCGCAGGTGGGATTGAACTGATGGGACTCGGCAGCCAGGCAGGCCTCGTGCTCCACCCTGATGGTCACGCCGTCGCCATCAGAGTCTTCTCCCCCATCAGCCTGATCTCCTACACGCCCGTGAGGATCCCGGGCTGCGTCCAGGATCACCTCCTGGTACATCTGCTCCAGTTCCTCGTCATCCATCCCGAAATCCGCCATGTCCTTAAACCTACCAGTATGTCTTTGCCAAAACCGTCAATGTGCTCCAGGTGAAGACCCTCAGCCCACCCGGAAGAACCTGCGGACTCCGGAGACGGCATCCAGCAAGGCATCCGTGTCGGCCACGGTATTGTATACGCCGGTCGAAGCGCGGTTGGAGGCCATCAGGCCGAAGTGACGATGGACCGGTTGGGCGCAGTGATGACCTACGCGGATGGCAATGCCGCGCGAATCCACATACTGACCCACGTCATGGGGATGGACCCCCTGCACATCGAAGGCGACCGTGCCAATACGATCCTCCGGAGTGGTCGGCCCGAGGATACGTACCCCGTCCAGCTCCCCCAGCCTCAACAGACCTAGGGTGATAGCCTTCTCATGTTCGGCCACGTTCTCCATGCCCAGATCCATCAGCCAATCGGCAGCTACGCCAGCGCCGATCATCTGGGCCACCGGCTGGGTGCCGGCCTCGAACCGGGCTGGAGGATCCATGTAACTGGCTGGACGGTCCAGGTAGGCCAGCTCCACCATAGATCCGCCGAATGATGCCGGAGGCAGGGCCTCGAGCAGCTCTCGGCGACCATAGAGGAAGCCCACACCGGTTGGGCCGTACATCTTATGCGCACTCCAGGCGGCGAAGTCCACGTCCATGGCATGCAGATCAATAGGTAGGTGAGGCACCGACTGGCATACGTCCAGCACCACCAGAGCACCCACCTGGTGGGCACGGCGGACGATGGGCTTGATGTCAGTGATGGCGCCGGTCACGTTGCTGACGTGGGTGACGGCGACCACCTTGGTCCGCTCGGTGATGACCTGGTCGGCGGTATCGGCCAGAACACGACCCTCCGGATCCAGATCGAAGTACTTGAGCACTGCTCCGGTACGGTAGCAGAGCTCCTGGAAGGGCAGGAGGACCGAGTGGTGCTCGGCCTTGCTGACCACGACTTCATCACCAGGCTTCAGTGCGAATCGACGTGCCGCCTTGCCTCCACGACCCAGGCTGGCGTTGCCGAAGGCGGTGGCCAGCAGATTCAGAGCCGCTGTGGCACCGGCGGTCACCACGATCTCCTCGCCGCCCTCCTGGCCCTCTGCGCCGACCAGGGCGGCCACGCGTGAGCGGGCATGTTCGAAGGCCATGGTGCTGCGGGCGGCCAACTCGTGGGCGCCCCGGTGCACCCCGGCGTTGTCTTTCAGGTAGAAGTCCCGAACGGCATCGATGACCGCCAGGGGCTTCTGGGCAGTGGCAGCTGAATCCAGATAGACCAGGGGGTGGCCATGCACCTGCTGGTCCAGAATCGGAAACTGCTGCCGAATGCTGTCATCAATGACCATTGCGGACCTCTTCTCTTATCTTCAGGCCAGGGCTGATTCGGAGTCGGCGCCCTCGGGCAGGTACTGGTCGTACCCGGTCTCCTCCAGGGTGTCGGCCAGCTCGGGGCCACCGGTCTTCACAAAGCGGCCGTCGGCGAAGACGTGGACGATGTCGGGCTTGATGTACTTGAGGATCCTGGTGTAGTGGGTGACCATGAGCACACCCATGCCGGTGTTCTCCTTGGCCCTATTGACCCCCTCGGAAACAATCCGCAGGGCATCGACGTCCAGACCGGAGTCGGTTTCGTCCAGGACGGCGAACTTAGGCTTGAGCAGCTCCAGCTGCAGGACCTCGGCGCGCTTCTTCTCGCCGCCGGAGAAGCCCTCGTTGACCGAGCGGCTGGCGAACTTGGGATCCATGCGCAGCCGCTTCATGGCATCGTTCAGGTCCTTGGTCCACTGACGGATTGCCGGAGCCTTGCCGTCAACCTCGGTCTTTGCGGTACGCAGGAAGTTGGTCATGGACACACCGGGCACCTCGACCGGGTACTGCATGGCCAGGAAAAGCCCGGCCTTGGCCCGCTCGTCAGGGGTCATCTTGAGCAGGTCCTGCCCATCCAGCAGGGCCTGGCCCGAATCCACCTCGTACTTGGGATGGCCGGCCAGGGTGTAGGCCAGGGTGGACTTGCCCGACCCGTTGGGTCCCATGATGGCGTGAGTCTCGCCGGAGTGGACGGTCAGTGTGGCCCCCTTGAGGATCTGCTTGCGACCCTCCTTGGTCTCCACTGAAACGTGCAGATCCTTGATTTCCAATGTGGACATGTCAGTTCTCCTCCAAAACGTGCTGCATCTCTTGATCCTCGCCGGCCGCCAGCCTGCGGTCGATGACCCCCATCAGGTGCCCGGAGACGCTGGGGACGTCGATCTCCTCTACCAGTTCGCCGAAGAAGCCTCGAACCACCAGCTTGCGGGCCTCCTGCTCGGGAATGCCGCGGGACTGCAGGTAGAAGAGCTCCTCGTCGTCGAAGCGTCCGACCGAGCTTGCATGCCCGGCACCGATGATGTCACCGTTCTCGATCTCCAGGTTGGGCTCAGAATCGGCGATGGCCCCAGGGGTGAGCACCAGGTTCCGGTTGAGCTCGTAGGAGTCGGTTCCAGGCGCCGTGGGCTGAATGAGCGCGTTGCCCACCCAGGTGGTGTGCGCGCCGATGCCGTCCAAGGCTCCCTTGTAGACCACACGGGACTTGCAGTTTGGATGGTTGTGCACCACCATGGTCCGATGCTCCATGTGCTGGCCTGGATCGACAAAGTAGATGCCCAGCATGTTCAGGTCACCCTGCTCGCCGCCGAAGTCCTGGTCCATGCGCAGCCGTACGACATCGCCGCCCAGACTGACCACCGAATGGCGCAGGGAGGCCTCGGCACCCAGGTGAATGCGGTGGTTGCCTACATGCTTGCTGCCCTTGTCCCACTCTTGGATGAAGGTGGTCGACATCTGCGAATTGTCGCCAATGTCGATTTCAACCCCTTCTGCAAGGCGTGCCTGGCCCTGGTGCTCGACCACCAGATCGGCCTTGGTGCCCGCCTCCGCCTTGATGACCAGATGGAAGGTGTCCAGCTCAGGGCCGCCGCCGTTGACGCGAACCAGCACAGGCTGATCCAGGGTGCCCTTGAGGTTGACCACAGTCGCCTGCTTGCCGCTCGCCCACTCCACAGCGGCCGCTCGGTCGCTGGGCTTGAGGACCGTGCCGCAGGGAGCTTGACCCATAGGAATCCGGCTGAAGCTGACCTGATCTGCGGGCGGTTCGGATCCGTCGATCATGGTGACCGAGACCTTGGTCAGGCCGCTGGGCTGGAAGACGGTGAAGAACTCCTCCATCCGGTCGATGGGGGTGAACCGCCAGTCATCCTGCTTTCGGGTAGGCATGGGGAAGTCGTCAGGATTGAAGGAGCGGGGCTCCTTGTCGGCGCTGGACGGCATGGTAGCCGGGAAAGCATAGGGATCCTTGGGATCCGCATGCGGAATGGTTATTTCGCTGTTTTGTGACATCAGCCTACCGAACCCTCCATCTGCAATTCGACCAAGCGGTTGAGCTCCAACGCGTACTCCATGGGCAGCTGCCGGGAGATGGGCTCCACGAACCCGCGCACGATCATGCCCATGGCCTCCTTCTCCTCCAGGCCACGGCTCATCAGGTAGAAGAGCTGGTCCTCGGAGACCTTGGAGACGGTGGCCTCGTGAGCCATGGAGACGTCGTCCTCGCGAACGTCCACATGCGGGTAGGTATCCGAACGGGAGTAGTCGTCCACCAGCAGGGCGTCGCAGACCACCGAGGAGGAGGACTTCTCGGCCCCCTTGATGATCTTGACCAGGCCGCGGTATGCGGCCCTTCCCCCGTTGCGGGAGATGGACTTGGAGACGATGGTGGAGGAGGTGTGGGGTGCCAGGTGAATCATCTTGGCGCCCGTGTCCTGGTACTGGCCCTTGCCGGCGAAGCCCAGGGAGAGGGTCTCAGCCTTGGCGTAGGGCTCGGCCAGGATGCAGGCCGGGTACTTCATGGTGGCCTTGGACCCGATGTTGCCGTCCACCCACTCCATGGTGCCGCCCTCGCGCACATAGGCACGCTGGGTGACCAGGTTGTAGACGTTGTTGGACCAGTTCTGGACCGTGGTGTAGCGCACACGGGCGTGGGGCTCGACCACGATCTCCACATTGGCCGCATGCAGGGAGTCTGTGGAGTAGATGGGGGCTGTGCAGCCTTCCACGTAATGGACGTAGGAACCCTCGTCGGCGATGATCAGCGTGCGCTCAAATTGGCCCATGTTGGGTGTGTTGATGCGGAAGTAGGCCTGCAGGGGGATGTCCACATGGACCCCCTTGGGCACGTAGACGAAGGAACCGCCCGACCAGGCCGCCGTGTTAAGGGCAGCGAACTTGTTGTCGTCCGGCGGAATGACCGTGGCGAAGTACTTGCGGAAGAGGTCCGGGTACTCCTTGAGGGCCGTGTCCGTATCCAGGAAGATGACCCCCTGCTTGCGCAGATCCTCACGGATGGAGTTGTAAATGACCTCGGACTCATACTGGGCAGCCACGCCGGAGACCAGCCGCTTCTTCTCGGCCTCGGGGATGCCCAGCCGGTCATAGGTGGTGCGGATGTCGTCGGGCAGGTCCTTCCAGTCCTTTGCCTGCTCCTTCAAGGGCTTGACGTAGTACTTGAAGTCGTCGGCATCGAACCCGCTTAAATCCACGCCCCACTTGGGCATAGGCTTCTCCATGAAGGCCCGGTAGCCCTTGAGACGCATCTGCAGCATCCAGTCAGGCTCGCCCTTGTCGGCTGAGATGGCCCTGACCACGTCCTCGTCAATGCCCTTGTGGGCGTTGCGCCCGGCATCGTCGGAGTCGTGCCAGCCATAGGTATAGTCGCCGAACTCGGAGATGATCTGGTCGTCTTTTTTGATTTTTTCTTCATTGACGCGGGAGCGGTCGGCCACGTACTGGCTCATTTCCACATCCCGCGATGTGTCTGTCCGCTGCGAGGTGCTGTCCACGAGCTGAGACCTCCTAACACACGCACGGCCGCCATATGCGGCCGATCACACCATTACAGAATAACCAGGACGGTAGTAAACCGCCAGACCCGGGCTTACGCTCTCTAAGGAATCCAGCCGGCACTCTTGACAAAGTCGTCGATACGGACAATCGCCCGCTTCCCTGCAGAAGGGAAACGAGCGATCATACCGAAATGCCTGAAAAGGATCAGCCGCTCAGGCCGCCTCCTGGCCTCCATGCTCCAGGCTGGCCTTGACCAGACCAGCGAAGAGGGGATGCGGCTTGGTGGGCCGGGACTTGAACTCCGGGTGGGCCTGGGTGCCCACATAGAAGGGGTGCTGGTCCTGGGAGAGCTCCACGAACTCGGTCAGCTGCCCGTCCGGGCTGGTGCCCGAAATGTGCAGACCGGCCTTGTCCAGCCGCTCCTTGTAGGCCACATTGACCTCGTAGCGGTGGCGGTGACGCTCCGAAATCTCGGTGGAACCGTAGAGCTTGGCCACCAGTGAGTCGGGCTTGAGCACTGCCGGGTAGGCACCCAGCCGCATGGTATGGCCCATGTCGCCATGGCCGGCCACGATGTCCTTCTGCTCCTCCATGGTGGCGATGACCGGGTTCTCGCAGTCAGGCTCGAACTCCGAGGAGTTGGCATCCTCCAGCCCCAGGACGTGACGGGCGAACTCGATGACCATGGACTGCAGGCCCAAGCAGAGTCCCAGGGCTGGCAGGCCGGTCTCGCGGGCGTAGCGCAGGGCGCCGATCTTGCCCTCGATGCCGCGGATGCCGAAGCCTCCGGGAACCACGATGCCGTCAACGCCCTCCAAGGCCTTGCGTGCACCGTCCATGGTCTCGCAGGTGTCAGCGGCCACCAACTTGACCTGGACCTGGGACCGGTTGGCAAAGCCGCCGGCCTTCAGCGCCTCGATGACCGACAGGTAGGCGTCAGGCAGGTCGATGTACTTGCCAACGATGGCGATGGCCACCTTGGTGCGGGGGTTGTGAACCCGGTCCAGCAGATCCTCCCACTCGTTCCAGTCGACGTCGTGGAAGGGCAGTCCCAGCTTGCGCACCACGTAGGCATCCAGACCCTCCTTGTAGAGGATCTTGGGCACGTCGTAAATGCTGGGCGCATCCACGCAGTTGACCACGCCCTCGGCATCCACGTCACACATCAGGGAGATCTTGTCCTTGATGGCCTGGTTGAGCGGCCGGTCGGAGCGCAGCACCAGGGCGTCGGGAGCGATGCCCAGCTGGCGCAGGGCCATAACCGAGTGCTGGGTGGGCTTGGTCTTGAGCTCGTGGGCGGCGGCCACGTAGGGCACCAGGGAGACATGGACGAACATGCAGTTGTCCGGGCCGATGTCCCGACGAACCTCACGGGCGGCCTCCATGAAGGGCTGGGACTCGATGTCGCCCACAGTCCCGCCGATCTCGGTGATGATCACGTCCACGTCGTCGCTGGCCTGGGCCCGCATACGGCTCTTGATCTCGTTGGTCACGTGGGGAATGACCTGGACGCACTGGCCCAGGTACTCCCCAGCCCGCTCCTTGCGCAGAACGGACTGGTAGATCTGGCCGGTGGTCACGTTGGCCTTCTGGGAGAGGAAGACGTCGGTGAAACGCTCATAGTGGCCGATGTCCAGATCGGTCTCGGCCCCGTCCTCGGTCACGTAGACCTCGCCGTGTTGGAAGGGGTTCATGGTCCCCGGATCGACGTTGATGTAGGGATCCAGCTTCTGTTGAAGAACGCGAATTCCGCGGCTTCTCAGCAGTCGGCCCAGAGAGGATGCGGTCAGCCCCTTGCCCAGTGAAGAGACCACGCCGCCGGTGACGAAAATGTGTTTGGTGATATGCCCTTGCGAATTTCCATGTTCTCTGACCATGGAACTTCAGCCTATCAGGCAGGAGCGACCAGAAACCGGCCAACACACGAGGAGGACAGACCGATTCAGGGACGGCTCAGATGCAGATGGTCGGCCAGGTAGCGGCCGGTAACCGAATCAGGGTTGCGTGCCACTGATTCAGGGTCGCCCTGGGCCACGATTCTTCCGCCTCGGTCACCGCCGCCCGGGCCCATGTCGACCACATGGTCGGCGTTGGCGATCATGTCCAGATCGTGCTCGATGAAGACCACCGTGGCCCCCTTGCTGACCAGGCGCTCCAGCACCCCGATCAGGACGCGCACATCCAAGGGATGCAGACCGGTGGTGGGCTCGTCCAGGACGAACATGGAGCCATTCTGTCTGCGGCCCAATTCGTTGGACAACTTCAGCCGCTGGGCCTCCCCACCAGACAGGGATGGGGTGTCCTCCCCCAGGGTCAGGTAGTCCAGGCCCAAGTTCTTCAGTGTCTGCAAGCCTCGGCGGATGGCCGTGTACTCCCGGCCCTGCGCGAAGACCTCCAGGGCACGGCCCACCTCCATGGCCAGCAGATCGGGCAGGCTCAGCGGCTCCGGGTGTGCCGGCGTGGACAGACGGTACTGCTCGGCTTCCGGGCGGTATCGACGACCCTGGCAGCTGGGGCAGGTGATGGGGATGTCGGGCAGGAACTGCACGTCCAGGCTGATCTGCCCTGTGCCGTCGCATTGGGGGCAGCGCAGGGATCCGGTGTTGTAGGAGAATGCCGAGATGCCCAGCTTGTCTTTTTTCGCCTGGTCAGTGGCCGCGAAGAGTCGGCGCAGCCGGTCCATCAGCCCCGAGTAGGTGGCCACTGTGGAACGCACGTTGATGCCTATGGGCGAGGAGTCCACCAAGCGAACCCTGTCGATGCCCGCCGGATCCAGACTGTGCACATGCTTGGGCATGGATTCGCCTTGGATTTGGGCCTGCAGGGCCGGGACCAGGGACTCCAGGATCATGGTGGTCTTTCCCGAGCCGGATACGCCGGTCACCGCCGTCATGCATCCCCGCGGAATGGCTAGATCCAGCGGGTGGACCGTGTGAATGGGTCCTGACTGCATACGGATCCATTCATCCTCTGCAGGCATAGGGTGACGGTCTCGCACCAGAACAGGCTCGCGTCCATCCAGAAAGCCTGCGATGCGCGAGTCCGGGTCTGTAGCGATCCGCTCAGGGTCTCCCTGGGCCAGAATCCTGCCGCCACGCTCCCCTGCTCCGGGACCCATTTCGATCAGATAGTCGGCTGATTGCAAAACCTTGACGTCATGGTCGACGAAAACCACGGAATTGCCGTCGGCCAGCAGGTCGCGCATGACCCCTATCAACCCCTCCAGGTTGGCGGGATGCAGACCGGTCGAGGGCTCGTCCAGCACATAGAGCACGCCGGTGGTCTCATTGCGGACAGCCCTGGCCAGCTGGGCCCGCTGCCGCTCTCCTGTGGACAGAGAGGCGCTGGAACGGTCCAGGGTCAGGTAGCTCAGTCCCAGTTGGATCAACCGCCTACCCATTTCGTCCAAGGTCTTGCAGAGGGCCGAGGCCATGGGCTGCATGGGTTCAGGCAGCGTGGGTGGCAGTTTCCGGCCCCAGTCCAGCACCTTATCCAGGGGCCAGGAGGTGACCTCGGCCAGATTGTCCCCGTTGATTCGGGGCAGACGGGCTCGTTGGTTGAGCCGGGTACCCTTGCAGTCCGGGCAGGTCCGCTCGGTCAGGAACTTGGCCACCTTGGCCAGACGCTTGTCGTCGTTGGCCCTCTTGAGCTCCTCGGTCACGGTCAGCCGTGCGTTGCGGAAGGTGAAGTCCAGTTCGTGGACACCCTTGATCGAAGTAATGGTGATGTGCTTCTTCTCGGCCGGCCCCTCGAAGACGATCTTCCGCTCCCGATCGGTCAGATCCCGCCAGGGCACGTCAGTGCGGACTCCGAACTCGCGAACGATGTCGGGCTGGACGTTAAAGCCGAAGGTCCGCCAGGGGACCACAGCCCCCTGGTCGATGGTCAGACTGTCATCGGGAACCAGGGTGGCATCGTCCACCTCACGCACGGTCCCGGTCCCCTGGCAGGTGGGGCAGGCTCCCAGGGAGTTGAAGGCCAGCTCCTCAGCGCTGGGAGGCTCGACTTTAGCACCGCAGATGGGGCAGGTGATGGGCATCTCGGCTGCCACGGCCAGAGTGGGCTCCTGTCGATGACCATTGGGGCAGACATGGCTGGCCAGCCGGGAGAACATCAGCCTGAGTACGTTGAGCAGCTCGGTGGCGGTGCCAAAGGTGGATCGCATGCCGCCCACACCCGGCCGCTGACGCAGGGCCAGGGCAGGAGGCAGGAAACGCACCGACTCCACCTGGGGACGCTGGGCCTGGGTCATCCGCCTCCTGGTGTAGGTGGACAGGGATTCCAGGTAACGCCGGGACCCCTCGGCATAGAGGACCCCCAGAGCCAGGGAGGACTTGCCGGAGCCGGAGACCCCAGCGATGCCCACCAAGCGATTGAGAGGAATGTCTACGTCCAGGTTGCGCAGGTTGTGGACCCTGGCGCCGCGAACAAGGATGGCCTTGGGCGGTGCGGAGAGGTTTTTGCCTGTCTCCCTGCTGTCGCTCATGCGTTCTCCAGCAGGTGGGCCACTGCTTCCAGGGCCAGCCGGTAGCCGTAGAAGCCCATGCCGGTGATGGTGCCTGTGGCCACCGGCGAGATGACGCTACGTCGGCGGAAGGCCTCCCTGGATGCCGGATTGGAAATATGGACCTCCATCAGCGGCAGCCCTGCCTGCGTGACTTGGACGGCGGCATCGGAAAGCCCGTAACTGTAGTGGGTAAAGGCGGCGGGGTTGAGCACCACTGCACTGCGCTGATCCACCGCCTGGTGCATCCAGCGAATGACCTGGCCCTCGTCGTCCGACTGCAGCACCTGAACATCCAGACCCAGCTGCTGACCCCAGTCTTCGCAGTCCCGGGTCAGAGTCGCCAGATCCTGACGACCGTAGACATCAGGGTCGCGCACACCCAGCCGACCCAGGTTGGGTCCGTTGACCACCAGAACCGTCTGCCTGCCCTTGTCGGCATCCGCCATCTGTCATTCCTCCTTGCGTATGGCCTGGAAGGCCTCCTTGATCGCCGAGACCGGTGGGTCGTCCAGGTGGGTGGGTTTGCCCAAACCATCAAGAATGATAAACCGCAACTTGTTGCCACGGGCCTTTTTGTCCCGATGCATGAGGGCCAGCACCTGGTCGAAGTCGCCCCCGTTCCACCAAGTCCTCAGTCCCAGGGAGGACAGCAGCCGCCGATGATAGTCGACCGCCTCCTGATCCAGGTGGCCGGTGATCCTGGCCAGCTCGGCTGCAAAGACCATGCCCACAGACACGGCCTGACCATGCCGCCAGGTGAAGTGTTCGATCTTTTCGATGGCGTGGCCCAGGGTGTGGCCATAGTTGAGGAATTCCCGCAAGCCGGACTCCTTGAGGTCCACCGAGACGTGCCGGGCCTTGACCTCTACAGTGCGTTCGATCAGATCCTGGACCACCGTTCCCAGCCACTGGTCGGACTCCTGTCCATCGAAGGAACGAAGGGACTCAGCCCGCTCCTCCAGCTCGCGCAGGATGCCGCCGTCCATGATGAAGCCGGACTTGGCCACCTCGCCCAGGCCCTCCACAAAGATTTCATTGGGCAGGGTCCGCAGGGTCCGCAGATCAGCCAGGACGCCGACAGGGGTATAGAAGCTGCCGACCAGATTCTTGCCCTGCTCCAGGTTGATGCCGGTTTTGCCTCCAGTGGAGGCGTCGACCATGGCCAGCAGGGAGGTGGGGCAGTTCACATAACGGATGCCCCTCATCCAGGTGGCGGCGATGAATCCAGCCTGGTCTGTGGCCGCTCCCCCGCCCAGTCCCACAACTGCGTCGGAACGAGTGAAGCCCTCGGTGGCCAGGCGCTCCCAGATACCCTGGCTAACCTTGATGGTCTTGCCGGCCTCAGCGTCGGGAATGGCCAGATCCACTACCTGGTAACCGGCTTGTCGAAGCAGGGCCCGGGCATGGTCGGAATGGCGCTGAACCGGCTGGGTATGAATCAGGGCCACACGCATGGTCTGGTCGCCAAGCAGCTCATGCAGCCGCCCGGTCACGCCTGCACCGATCCTCACATCGTAGGGGTCGGGACCGCTGACGTGGACCACCCGCTCAGTCAAGGCATCCGCCAGCCGTCTGGCCAGGGCTCGGGGGGTGGTGTTCCTGGATTTAAGGGTGATGGTGGCCAGCTCCTGGTAGACGCTGCGACGCTCACGGTAGAGAGCCATCCAGCGCTCCGATGCGCCGCCGCGGAGTAAGGGACGATGATCCGACCGAGCTGCTCGGCTGACCCCCTCCTCGGGGTCGACCTGCAGGTAGACCACAGCGCCGCCTGCCCGCCGATAGTCCTGCAACGCCTGGAAGACCTCGGTGCTCATGGGAGCGCCTCCTCCCAGGGACAGGATGCCACCGGGAAAGTCCTTCAAGAGATCCAGGACCACCCTGGTCTCCATACCGCGGAAGGCCTGCTCACCCTGAGTGTCGAAGATCTCGCTGACCGATTGGCCTGCTTCCTCCTCAATGCACTGGTCCGTATCCCGGAAGGGCGTCTTGATCAGGGCGGCCGTCTCCCTGCCCAGACGGGTCTTGCCCGCACCGGGCATGCCAATGACGACAGCCTTGGGCATGCTGCTGCTTTCAATCATGCAAGTCCGCCCCTCACCGTAGATGCTCGGGCCAGGACTGGAGGTAGGCCTGGGCGTTGCGCCGAACCTCCTCAAGCGAGTCACCGCCGAACTTCTCCAAGGCGAACCGTGCCAGGGTCAGGTTCATCATGGCTTCGCCGATCACTGCGGCGGCAGGTACGGCGGTCACGTCGGAACGCTGATGGATGGCCTGGGCAGGCTGGCCGGTGGCCACATCCACCGTGCGCAGGGCCCGCGGCACCGAGGAGATGGGCTTCATGGCGACCCTCACCTTGATGGGCTGGCCGTTGGATGTGCCACCCTCCAGGCCGCCTGCATGGTTGCTGAGTCTGCGGATGGTGCCGTCCTGACCAGGCTCCATCTCGTCATGGGCCTGTGAACCGGGGCGATCAGCCTCACGGAAACCATCACCGATTTCCACGCCCTTGATGGCCTGAATACCCATGAAGGCACTGGCCAGGGCAGCATCCAGACGTCGGTCGTCCTCCACATAGGTGCCCAGACCTGCCGGCACACCATAGGCGATAACCTCGAAGACCCCGCCGGCTGTGTCTCCATCCTTCTTGATCTGGTCAATTCTGGCCATCATCCGCTTCTCGGCATCCTTGTCCAGGGTCCTGACCGGCGAAGCGTCCAGTGCAGGTCCGTCTTCGGGGCCGGGCGTGACTTCATGACCCTCCAGGCCGACCCCGGCTATGGATATGACATGGGAGACGGTCCGTATTCCTAAAGCCTGTTGCAGGAAGTCAGCCGCCACCGATCCCAGGGCCACCCGGGATGCGGTCTCCCTGGCCGAAGAGCGTTCGAGGACTGGACGTGCATCCGTAAACCCGTACTTGCGCATACCGGTCAGATCGGCATGGCCGGGCCTGGGCCGGGTCAGTGGGGCGTTGCGACCGGTCGCCGGGGGCTCCTGGTCGGCAGGCAGTTCGTCCACGCTCATGACCTGCTGCCACTTGGGCCACTCCGTGTTGCCGATCTCGATAGCCACCGGAGAACCGAGCGTTCGTCCATGCCTGACCCCGGTCAGCAGCCGAACCTTGTCCTGTTCAAAGCCCATCCTGGCCCCACGACCATAGCCCAGCCGACGACGGGCCAAGGCCGATTCAATATCCTTGGTGGACACGGCGACCCCTGCGGGCAGACCTTCCATCATGGCCACCAGGGCCTCTCCGTGGGATTCCCCTGCCGTCTGCCAGCGCAACATATTCAAGCTCCTCGTTTGTTCCTCGTTTGCCAGGTTAGGGCTACGTATGATTATCTTAGAAGATGGTCTACCTCATCCCAGCGCCGGGACTGCTGACCGCCCTCCTCCTGGCCCTGATCGACATCCGCTCCCGGCGAGTCCCACGTCTTCTAGTGCTCTTGGGGCTGGTGCTGCAGACCGTGACCCTGCTGGTCTTTTCACTGATCCAGGCGCAACCGATGCTGCTGGTGCAGTGCCTGCTGCTGACTCTGGCCTCTGCAGGCCTTCAGCTCATGCTAGCCCTGATCCGACCCGGTGCCCTGGGGTTGGGCGACGTGACGGCCACGGGTCTGGTGGCCTTGAGCCTGTCGGTTCTGGGATGGACAACGATCCTGGTCTGGTGGGTGATGATGGGACTGCTGGGGTTGGTTGCCCTGGGCCTGGCCTGGTTGGCCCGTCATCGCAACGGACCCGCCAGACCAAACAACCCCCTCTCGCTGGCCTATGTCCCGGTCATCCTTGCAGCAGCGGCAGTGGCCCTGGTCATTGATGCCATCTAGAGCCGGCAGGCACCTGACCGGGGGTTGGGATCCTCAAATCCAAGGAAAATGTGCTAATTGTTCTGCTCGTTGTGCTTGGATTCCCAGGCCTTGTATTCCTTGACATCTCGGTTGAACTGATCCTGGTTGTCGCTGAACCTGGTCTCCCCCGTGTCCATGTTGACGGTCACGAAATAGAGCCAGTTGCCCGACTCCGGGTGCATGGCCGCCTGGATGGCCTCGTCTCCCGGGCTGCCGATGGGGCCTGGAGGCAGGCCCTGGTGGACCCTGGTGTTGTAGGGGTCGTCGGCGTTCTGCAGCATGGCATCGGTCAGCTTCAAGGCCGAGACGTTGTTGGAGTAGGCCACCGTGCTGTCCATGCCCAAGGGCATTCCCTTGGCCAAGCGGTTGTCGATGACCCTTGCCACCTTGCCGTAGTATTCCGATTTGTTGACCTCGGCTTCGGTAATCGAGGCTGTATTCAGGATGGTCTGCCGTTCCTGACCTCCGGGTACGCCCAGCTGATCCAGATGCTCAATACGCTTGGAGACCAGGTTGGTCAGGATGGCCTTGGCCGACCCGGCCTTGCGCACATCGTACTCCCCGGGCTGCAGCCAGCCTTCAAAGTCTCCCTGGGCCTCCTGGGGCAGAATCCCCTCCCCCTTGGCTTGAACTAAGGCATCGAATTCGCTCTGCGGCACCCCAGAGAGCTGAGCGGCCCTGGCAATCACATCACGTACCCGCTCGCCGGCCCGCACCTGCAGGAAGCCGCCGGCCTTGTTCCGGTCAGTCAGAATGGTCACGACATCGGAGGCTTTCATCCGTAGACGCAGATCGAAGGTGCCGGGCACCAGCCTGGACTCGGATTGGGCGCTGGTGATGGCGTGCAAAAAGGCCTCCGTGGACTTGACCACTCCAGCCTTCACCAAGTTGGCACCGACCTGATCAGCCCCCTGGCCGCTCTCGACCGTGAACTCCACCGGCGCTCCACCAGGGCCTGGATAATCAGGGGCGACCTCCTTGGTGGCTACGATCCTGGGAGTTCCATGGCGTAGCCCGCCCACCAGTATCACCACGCAGGAGGCAGCAACCACCACGGCCAAAGCGATGAGGAGAACCATAATCCGCTGACGGCGCTTGCGACGTTCACGCCGACGACGCATCTCACGACGCGAACGAGGAGGACGTGGCGGCATGGCGGAGACCGGGGCTTGCCCATCGGCCACCCACTGGACCTTATCCTGGAAGAATTCCTGCATGTCGTCGGCCAATTACCACTCCTTGTCGGCACGTTGGTTGTCCAGGGCCGACTGCAGCAGCACAACAGCGGACTGCTGATCGACCACAGGACGATGTCTTCGCCCGTCCACGCGGGCATCGTATAGCTGACGATGGGCGCTGACGGTCGTCAGTCGTTCGTCTCGCAATACTACACTGGGCAACTGCTCAGGGGCAACGCCGGAATCTTGTGCAGCCTCCTGCAGGCGACCGGTCAGGGCACGCACCCAACGGGCCGCCTTTTTGGCGCTGCGACCAGCCTGGCCGCTCAGCAGCAGAGGGTATCCGACTACGACCTTGGACACACATTTATCCATAATCAGGTCTTCCACCTGGTCCAGAGCCTGAAAGTAGTCGCCCTGAACCCTGATGTTGCCAGCGGGAAAGGCCAGGGTCAGCTCCGGGTCCGACAGGGCCAGACCCACCCTGGCTTCCCCAAGATCCACCCCCAGCCATACGGCTGTATGTGATCGCACCGGAAGCTCAGCCCTCTCGGACCTGATCACTCAGGGCCTTCAAGGCCCGGTCAATGGCCGAGGCATCCTGACCGCCACCCTGGGCGAAGTCAGGCTTGCCTCCACCGCCGCCTCCCAGGACCTTGGAGGCTGTCCTGACCAGGTCGCCGGCCCTGAGACCGCGATCACGGGCCGCCTGGTTGGTGGCGACGAAGATGACAGGCTTCTCATCCTCGCTGACACCGGCCAGAGCGACCACAACCGGGTATTCCTCGCCCATACGGGCCCGCAGGTCGGTCACCGTCTTGCGGAGGGCATCCACAGAACCGAAACGGCCCATATTCCGGGATGCGATCTTGACATCCTCCGGGGCATGCAGGGCCTGGTTGGCCAGTTCAGGCACAGCCTGGGCCATCTGCTGCTCATAGGTGGCCGCCAGTCGGCGGTCAGACTCCTTGAGCTTGGCCAGCAGGGCCGAGATTCTGGACTCCAGCTCGTCAGGGCGGGCGTTGAGCTTGTCTGAGAGCTGTGAGACCAAGGCATGCTCACGAGCGTTGTACTCGTAGGCCCCCTGGCCCACTACAGCATCAACGCGGCGAACGCCGGTGCCCACCGAGGCCTCGGACATGATGGAGACCGCACCGATCTTGCCCACGTGATCCACATGGGTTCCCCCGCAGAGCTCCCGGCTCCAGCCGTCCTCGCCTATGGAGACCACACGGACCACGTCGCCATACTTCTCTCCGAACAGATGCATGGCACCCAGGGCGATGGCGTCGTCATACTTCATCTCTTGGGTGGTGACGGCCAAGTTGTCACGCAGCCGGTCGTTGACACGGGCTTCCACCGCATCCATGGCCTGACGGCTGGGGGCTTGCGACCACTGGAAGTCAAAGCGCAGTCTGTTGGGCGCATCCTCGGATCCGCGCTGGGTGGCCTGGGGGCCCAGCTCCTCGCGCAGGGCCTTGTGGACCATGTGCGTGGCCGTGTGCGAACGGGCGATGGCCCCACGCCGGTTCCGGTCGATGGTGGCCGTGACCTTGGCCTGCAGCATCAGCGTCCCCTCGGTCAGCCGGCAACGGTGAACAGTCAGACCCTTGATGGGCTTCTGCACGTCGTCCACCTCTAGGACGGCCCCATCGTCGGTCAGAATCTCACCCTGGTCGGCCAACTGACCACCGGCTTCGGCGTAGAAGGGCGAGCGGTCCAGAATCACCTCAACTTGGGCAGGCGCCTTGACGGCCGGAACCGCTCCCTTGCCCTCCTGGATGATGCCCAGGACGGTCGAGCGGCTGGAGAAGTCGGTGTAGCCCAGGAAAACCTGAGGCTCGTCCAGGCTCTTGCGCATATCGTCGTAGACGCTCAAGTCCACGTTGTGCCGCTTCTTCATGGCATCGGCGCGGGCTCTGGACTTCTGCTCGTTCATCAGCTTTCGGAACTCGTCCTGATCGACCTTGACGCCCTGTTCGGCAGCCATCTCCAGGGTCAGCTCGATGGGGAACCCATAAGTGTCATGCAGGGTGAAGGCGTCCTTGCCGGAGACCTCGGGCTCACCCTTCCCGCTCTTGGCCTTGTTTACGGCCGTATCCAGAATGGTGGTCCCCTTGTCCAGGGTCCGGCGGAAGGCCAGCTCCTCGCCATAGGCGGATTCGGCAACATCGGAGAAGGTGTCGTTGAGCTCTGGGTAGCTGGGGGCCATGGCCTCCTTGGAGACCGGGAAGAGCTGGGGCAGAACCTCCTGATCCACGCCCAGCATCTTCATGGAGCGGATGGTCCGGCGCAGCAGACGGCGCAGCACATAGCCGCGGCCGACGTTGCTGGGGCGGACCCCGTCGCTCATGATCATCAGGGCCGAACGCACATGGTCCGCCACCACACGGAAGCGCACATCATCCTGAGCATTGTCTCCGTAGTGCCGGCCAGACAGACCCTCGGCCGCCTGGATGACGGGGTAGACCTCGTCGGTCTCATAAATGTTCTGCTTGCCCTGGAGCAGGTAGGCCAGGCGCTCCAGTCCGGCGCCGGTGTCGATGTTCTTGTGTTCCAGCTCGCCTACGATGTGCAGGTCGGTCTTGGATCGGACGTTGTCCACCTCGTAGTTTTCGAAGACCAGATCCCAGATCTCGATGTATCGGTTCTCGTCTGCCGAGGGACCGCCCTCCTTGCCATAAGCGGGGCCGCGGTCCACATAGATTTCGGAGCAGGGACCACCGGGGCCGGGGCCGCCAGTGGTCCAGAAGTTGTCTTCCATGCCCAGGATTTCCATGTGCTCGGGGTCGAAGCCCTCGTTCTTCCACAGGGAGCGGGCCTCCTCATCGTCGGTGTAGGTGGTCACCCAGATCGTTTCGGGATCGAAGCCGTAGCCGCCCTGGTCCTGGGGCTTGGTCAGCAGGTCCCAGGCGTAGTGGATGGCCTCCTCCTTGAAGTAGTCCCCGAAGGAGAAGTTGCCCAGCATCTGGAAGAAGGTGCCGTGCCGGGTGGTCTTGCCGACCTCGTCGATGTCCAGGGTGCGCACGCACTTCTGGTTGC
Source organism: Bifidobacterium sp. A11 (assembly GCF_000499185.1). Lineage (NCBI taxonomy): Bacteria > Bacillati > Actinomycetota > Actinomycetes > Bifidobacteriales > Bifidobacteriaceae > Bifidobacterium > Bifidobacterium sp. A11. Next base: position 108,239 of record NZ_AWUO01000004.1, on the reverse strand, counting down.
TGGCCATCCGGCTCTTGGGCGGGGTCTGCTCCCCCAGCAGGTAGGGGATGAAGGGAACCATGCCAGCGATGGTGAAGAGCGTGGTGGGATTGGGCGAGATCAGGGAGGCGGAGGGAACCACCAGATGATCCTTGCCCTGGAAATAATCGAGGAAACGCTTGGCGATTTCCGATGTGCGCATGCTGCTTCTGCTCCTTCAGACCCGTTGAATGCCGAGGGGATTACGGGTTGTCCAAATGACTCGGTTGCCCAGGGCGCGAACAAGTCGCCCGCACTCCGGACTCATAGCTGAATATGGTGATTTTACACCGGCCAGGCCCATCTGTCCTGGCCTGTCCGCCCCAGGCTCAGCCCTGGAAACGGTCCAGATAGCGGCGGTCCAGCTCGTCCTGCCGCTGGTGCATCGTCTGGGTGAACTGGCGCACCAAGCCGGACAGGGTCCGTGAAGCCACCTGGTCCTGGTCCTCGCCTAGCACGAATTCCCTTGCACGCTTGGGGGTATTGGCCCTCACATAGGCCTCGGCCTTGGTCACCAGGACCACGCCTGCCGTGACGCCCAGCCCCATCCAGAAGATCCGTTTGAACATCAGCGGGTCCTCCCCTCGTTCCCTTGGCCCTCATTGGCCTTTTGTGCGGTGGACTTTTGTGCGGTGGAAGGCTTGGATTCGGCGCTGTTGCGGCCTCCTGAAAGGAATGACGAGATCGTCTTGCGCAGGGCGTAGAAGAAGGCCGCCACTTTGATGACCGGCTTGCCCAGCATTGATCCATACAGGTCGGTCAGGGCGCCAACGTTGCCTGCCGTGGTCGAAGCCGCTGCGGAGATGCGATTGACGTCAGTCAGAGTCTGGTTGAGCTGGGTGACCGTGCTGGTGGACTCGTCCAGGGTGGGCACCACATGGTCGCCCGCCTGCTTGATGGTCTGCGCCAGCTGATCGAAGAGCTTCCCCAGACGAATCAGGGGATAGATCAGAAACCCCGCCAGGATAGCGAAGGCAATGGCCGCTATCAGGCCGGCAATCTGTCCTACGTCCATCTGCTACCTCTCTTCCATTGGTACGATACTGGGGACAACGCTAGCACGCGCCGTCTATCAGTCCAGGCCATGACTGGCCTATTGAAGCCGGTTCATTGATTGAAGGACCGAACCTGGAGGGCCCGCTCAAAGGAAGCCTCCGTATCGAAGTCGAATATGGTGACACTTCCATTGCTTGGGCGACTGCTGGTGTCGTAACGCCCGTCGCCGAAGCGGTTGACCAGACTGAGCAAGGTGTTGCCGTGCGAGATCAGCAGGACGCGGTCGCCATTCTTTACATGCTGGTCGGCGGCAATCAGGGCGAATCCACCGGCAATGCGAGTCCAGTACTCGCTGTCGGACTCGGCATCGCCAAAGGGATCGGCCTGCTTGAGGAAGTCCCTGGTGGCGGCCAGACCGAAACGATCCACGATCTGCTGGTAGGTGCCTGCTCCATGGGGCGCGCCTGCAGCCCACCAGGCCATGGCCATGTCCTGCCCCTCGAAGTAGCCGTAGAACTGCTCGCGGAAGTGACTGTCGCTGACAGGTTCGGGCTTCTTCTCCGACTGGTTCTGGGCCAGGATCCTGCGGGCTGTCTCCTGGGCGCGTGTGGTGTCCGAGCAGTAGGCTGCCGCAAAGCTCACCTTGCTCAATTTCTGGCCCGCACGGTCGGCATCCTCCAGCCCCGATGAGGTCAAAGGTGAGTTGGACCAGCCCTGGAGACGGTTGTAACGATTGAAATAGGTCTGCCCATGGCGGACGGCGTACAGATGGAGCAACATGTCCCTATTATCCCACCCATACCTTGGAAGGAGTGGCAGATCCTGACACGCAAAGGGCCCCGGACGAACCGGGGCCCCAACGTTCCTGGTGGTCAGCGAGCGTAGAACTCGACCACGTACTGAATATTGATCTGAACCGGGATCTCCTCCGGCTCAGGCTTACGGACCAGGCTGGCCTTCAGAGAGGCCAGGTCCACGTCCAGGTAGCCGGGGACTGCGGGCAGCACATCCCGGTGGACGCCTTCGGCGGCAATCTGGAAGGGTACCATGGTCTGGCTCTTGGGCTTGACCTGGATGGTCTGGCCGGGCTTGACCCTGTAGGAGGGACGATCCACGATGTTGCCGTCGACCAGGATGTGGCGGTGAACCACGTACTGGCGGGCCTGGGCGGTGGTGCGGGCGATACCGGCGCGCAGGACCAGGTTGTCCAGGCGGCACTCCAGCTCGCGAAGCATGGCGGCACCGGTCTGGCCGGACTCGTGGGTGCCCCGCTCATAGGCGGCGCGCAGCTGCTTCTCGGAGACGCCGTACTGGGCGCGCAGCCTCTGCTTCTCCCGCAGACGGACGGCGTAATCGGACTCGGTGCGACGGCGGCTACGGCCGTGCTCGCCGGGGCCATAGGGGCGCTTCTCGAACAGGCGCTGGGCCTTGGGCGTCAGGGCGATGCCCAGAGCGCGGGACAGGCGGACCTGGCGACGCGCACGCTGAATGTTAGTCATTGATGCAATCCTTACTTGCTTCTGTCGTTATCTGAACGAAGACGGCCGAAACCGTCGAGTCAGGCCTCTCCAATGCTTCACCGTGCCAAGCACGAACGACCTTGCGGCCGCCGACCCATTGATGGGCTGAGACTCCAGATAAGTCCGCGCACAAATACGCAAACCAAGTGTTTATTAAACCACATGAGCCCGACCTGGGAGTTCATGTATGTTGTGATATATTCATACCAACGGTCGGTATGATATTGATTCAAGGCATGCAGACTCCCCCAACCGATCAACAACGACCCATCTCAGCGATCTGAAAGGAAGACGACCATGGCCCGCAACGCACACCCTGAGCTGACGCAGGAGAGAATCATCGAAACCGCTACCGAACTCTTCACCAGCCAGGGCTACGACAAAACCAGCATGCAGGACATCATCAATGCAACCGGCGGCTTGAGCAAGGGGGCCGTCTACCACCATTTTCGGTCCAAGGAAGACCTCTTCGATGCTGTGGCCGACAGGTTGATGAACACCATGAGCGAGGAGACCAGCAAGACCAATGCCGGGTCGAAGCAAGGCACGGCATTGGAACAGCTGCAGTCGCTCTTCTCCCCTGAGCGAGCGCGCAAGAGACTGAAGGCCGCGGATCTGATGTTCCGCAAATTCAACCCAAAGGCCAATCCCAAGATGATCGGCATGGAATTCACCGCCTTAGTGGATGAGCGGAACGACTTTATTGACCTGATCAAAGAGGGCAATCAGGACGGCTCAATGCATGTGGACCATATCGAAGAAACCGCAGAGATTTTCCGGTTGCTGGCCAATATGTGGCTGCTGCCTTTCTTCCGCCGGGGAACACAGGCTGAGCTGCGCACCAGAGCAGCCTGCTTTTTCTCAATTATGCAAGGCTTGGGCATCCCCCTGGAGGACCAGGGATTCTCCGACCTGCTCGCATCCTTCGGCACCGATGCCCAAGGCAAAGTCGTGATATGAGCTCGCCCGATCAGGCCCAAACCTCAAGCAAAGGACTGCTGGCACCGCCATTCATTGCTCTTCTGACGACTGAGATTCTCTCCAATCTCGGGCAGACATGTTTGGTCTTCGCCCTTCCTCTTCATCTGCTGAACATCTCAGGATCAGCATCCCTCTATGGCATGGCCTCCGCTATGGCCGTCCTTCCATCCATACTCCTGACGCCTCTGGGCGGAGCTCTGGCCGACCGGCTACACAAGCAGTCCACCATGGCAGTGCTGGACATTCTCTCAGCGTTGACTGCCTTCTTATATATCCTGATCAGCCGCAAGATCGACCCGGTTTTTTTGACTGTGACCTGCATGATCCTGGTGAATGCCTACAGGGCCTGTTACAGCCCAACGGTGCAAGCGGCCCTTCACTGCCTGGTAGACAGCAAAGACCTGACCCGCGCATCGGCCCTGGTTGCCCAGGCTATCTCCCTGGTGGGAATGATCGGACCAGTATTGGCTGGCATGGTCATGGGATTCTTCGGAATCATGCAGGTAGTCGGGGTTTCCGCCCTGGCCTGCCTCCTGTCGGCTGCCTGGATCAGGATCGCCGTCAGAATTCCCGAACCAGCACAAAGCCGCTTCCAAGGCCCAAGAGCACTGGTGAGCCATCTGGTCGCTGACACGAAAGAGGCTACACAATTTCTGATCAGGCATGGCAACCTCAAAGTGGTCATAGGACTCAGCCTGGCGGCCAACCTCATCTTTGCATCCTATGTCAACGTGGCCCTGCCCTATATGGTCACTCGCACGCTGGGTCTAAGTAACGCCATGCAGGGACTGGCCGAGGGAATACTGGCCTGCGGGAGCCTGCTTGGAGCCATTCTCGTATCCATCCGTCCAGCCTGGTTCTATCTGCGACGGATACCCATGTTGCTCTCGGGCAGCGCCTTGGTTCTCCTGCCCATTGCAGCAGGACTGCTCATGCATTCGCCTACACATGTCCTCTTCGCACTGGTAACCGGATGCATGGCTCTGGCTGCGGGAATGGTGCAGACGGTCAACATCACTTCCCTGTCCTATGAACAGATTCACACACCCGCAAGACTGATAGGCAAGGTAATAGGACTGACCAACAGTCTATGCATGTGCGCGATTCCGCTGGGACAGGCCGCCTTCGGACCGCTGATCGACCACTGCCCTATGACCCTGATCATCACCGGGGTGGTCATGGTGACACTGCTGACATGTCTAATCGCCAGGATGGCCATGAAACCGGACGAACAATCAGCAGGGCGGACGCATTTGCGATGATCCACGAATCCGGCATCATCCGATCATACTGGGGTCAGAGCTGACAGGAGCGACCAGGGTGGCCCGAGTGCGTGTCAGGCGTGAGACCATAAGGCCGACACAGGCATAGGCCAGAGCGAAGAGGGCAACTACGGTCAGCGGAAGACCCCAGGAGGCCAAACCTGCTGCGCTCGAATCCATGATTGATTGGACTGCAGTGTTGTACCACCAGCCCGGCGTCAGTTTGCCGATCGTCTGCATGACCGGAGGCAGGGGGCCGCCTGAACTTGACCCGGAGGTGAACATAACCACAAGCCCGAAGGTCACACCCACGGAGTTTATGAGCGAAGAAGAAGGATTGAACTGAGCAAGCATGAATCCAAAGGATGCCGCCGATACAGCGAATACCAGCATGACAACAAAGCTCAGCAGCACCCTCCCCCAGCCAAGGGAAGCCAAGGACACCCCCGATGCCGCCATGCTGAAGGCAACGAGTGCCACGTAGTATGCCCAGGAGAAGCCTGCCAGAATGAGGGCTGCCGTGAGCTCCTGTCCATTCAGGCTGCTTGACCGCACTGGAGAGGCAAGCAGACGTCGATGTCGGTCGGGAGAACTGAAAGCTCCGAAGAGCGTGGCAACGCAGACCGTCAATGCCGTCATCAGGGGAAAAGCGGCCAGGCCGACTGTCGTGGCGAAACCTTTCATCAGGGCCCCATGGTTATCAGTCTTGGGGCTGGCATGGATGCCCACACGTGGCTGGTTGCCGGCATAGTGTGCCACAACATAGGCAGCCGCATCCTTGACCGCTGCAGATGAATGCAGCTCCATCGAACCTTTTTGGCCTAGACCCGTAAGCAAGGCAGTACGAAGAGCATCAAAATAACTGTCCACCTGCAATTGTGCCAGACTGCCGCGGCTGGAATTATAGGAGGCAGCCGTTTCAACTTTCGGGAAACCAGGTGTCTTACCGCCGCTGTGAGCTTGGGCAGCAGTGTCTTCAAGCGCATCAAGGAACCGTTGGCCATATCCAGCTGGGATGATAACGGTCAAATCGCTTTTACCGGACACATTGGCATCCTGCAGGGCTTGAGGCTCATCTTTGACTGTCACCAACTGGGCCGACTTGCCCAGATACTGCTCTAGACCCTGGCCCATCGCGCAGCCAGCCTGGTTATCGCAGTCCCGGTTGATGACGACTATTTTCGCCTGCGCAGGTTCAAAGCGACCAACCGAGCTTGAGGTATTGGCACGTACCGCGGCCTGCATGTTCGTGGAACCGATGACAATCATGATCAGGCTCATGCCCACCAAATACAGGAGGAGGTAGAACTTATGCGCCCAGATCACGCGCAGTGCTGTTTTACAAGTATTCATACCGTTGTTTCCTTAGGAGCAAACCACAGGTTGTCAGGAAGAGGGCGGCCATAATGGCCAGGATGCCGCAGGTGCGGGCAAAGGGTACCAGGCTGTCGTAGTAGACAATGTCGTAGAAGAGGTTGGAGACCTGCTTGACTGGGTTGAGCAGGTGAAGGATAGGAGCATGCTCCTGGATGGCATTGTTCAGGTCCATGGCCAGGCTGCCGTAGAGGCCGATAAAGGTACTCAGGGTACAGTCGATGCCTATGACCAGGCCAACCTTCGTTTCGGTGGGGAGTTTGGGAATCGCGCCCATCATAGAGCCGAAAGCGGTGGCCATAAAGGTGCCCACGGCGATGGCTATGAGGGCTATCGGGTCACGACCACCGGTTTGCACGCCGCAAACTGTGCGGACGAAGATGTAGGCGACCAGGAGGCTGACTGCGGAGACGAGCCAGGAGGCCAGGAAGGCGCCCGCTGCCTGCCGCCACTTGGGGCTGGGCGAGCTGGCCCGTCGGGCTCCCAGGGCTGAAAGGTTGGGCTGAGTCTTGGCTATCATCTCGGCGGCGGTGCTGGCACCGATAAGGCAGGCCATAGCGAGCACAGCGAAGAAGTAGGGTGCAGTCATTGAAGGGTGGATGTGCGTCAGGCGGATCTGCTTGGTGTAGATTTGCCCGCCGGATTGTAGCAGAATTTGGTTGTTTGGTGAGACAATGGCTGCCCTTGCGGAGTTGGCCTGGTTGAAGCTGCCCAGCGAGGCGGACAGAATGGAGATCGCGATGCCTTCGGAGGCGGTTGCATCGGATTGGATGCTGGCGGCTTCGCGGTCGGACAGGACCATGTTGACCAGTCCGTCAGGACCCGCGTACAGGTAGCCAATATCCTTTCGGCTATCTAGACGCGTATTTGCTTCGTCCCGGGAAGCTACTGTCGTCGGGATAAGCAGCTGAGTGTCCTCGGATCCAGCCTTGGGTTTCTTCGATAGTGAGGAAACCAACTCGTCAGCACCTGGGCTGGCTTTCCAGTTAGCGTCCGAAACAATGGCGAAGTGCTGTGCCTCGGCGGTGTAACTGTCTTGCAGGTTGCCCATGATTCCCAGCATCAGAGCGGCCAGAATGACTGGAAAGGCCAGGACCCAGAAGAGAGAGGAAGTGTTGCGTATCGAGGTCTTGACGTTGATCAGGAATGAGTTCCACATAGATAGGTGCTCCTTACGGCAATTGAGCCTGGGGACCGCGCTCAGTCGCGCAGCTCCTTGCCGGTCAGTTCCAGGAACACGTCGTTCAGGGATGGCGGACGGCTGGTCAGGTGGCCGTAGCTGGTCTTGGTGGATTCCAGGACCGTCAGCACATCCTGCAGGTTGTGCTCGCCCTGTCGGCAGTGGATGACCAGTTCCTTGCCGTCATAGTCGACGGACTGGGCCAGAGGCAGGGCACGAATCTGGGCCAGAGTGGAGTCCTGAAGATCCAGGGTCTCGACGGTGACCTGCTCGCCGGCCTGGACCATGCCCTTGAGCTCCTCGGCAGTGCCCAGGGCAATTTGACGGCCGTGGTCCATGATCATGATCCGTGTACAGATCTGCTCCACTTCCTCCATGTAATGGCTGGTGTAAACCACCGTGGCTCCCTGGGAATTCAGCCGTTCGATGCCTTCCAGGATGGCGTTGCGGCTCTGGGGATCAACGGCGACGGTGGGCTCGTCAAAGAAAATGAGGTCAGGCTGGTGTGCGATACCACAGGCGATGTTGAGCCTGCGCAGCAGACCGCCAGACAGTTTGCCGGGTCGGAACTTGCGGAAGCCGCCCAGCCCCACGAAGTCAATGGCCTGCTCGACCAGATTCTTGCGGTCGGCCTTCTTGGGCACATAGAGGGAGCAAAAATAGTCGATGTTCTCCTGCACGCTCAGTTCATTGAAGACGGCCACATTCTGTGGAACCACGCCGATATGACTTTTGAGGTCGTATGAGGTCGGGGTCATCTCCTGCCCGAATATCCGAACCGTCCCCGATTCAAAGCTGAGCAGGGCCAGTATGCAGTTGATGGCGGTTGACTTGCCTGAACCATTGGGACCAAGCAGTCCGAATACCTCACCGCGATTGACTTCCAGGTCGAAGTGGTCCAAGGCCACCATGTCACCGTAGCGCTTCACCAATCCGCTGACCTGCAAGGCCGGCTCTTGCTCACGTGAACTGTTCATAACTCCATCATCCCAGCCAGGGCTGGCCCAACACCATGACAGCCGTCATCAATGTTGTGGATGCTCAAATCAAACCTATGACATTTGTCACGGGTGGTCCTGCCTGCGCCTAGGCTCAGGAACGGGTAGCCCGAGAATTATTATTTGAGGCAATAGGCAACAGGGCAAGGAGGCATTCATGGGCAGGATAGCTGGCTGGCTGATCCTGCTTGGTCTGGGGACCTTGTGCGGATCATGGTACGGTTCAGGGGTTTCAGGAACCCTGATCGCCGGGCTTCTGGCCTCGGTAGCCGCCGGCGCCCTGTGTGAATGGCTGCTGCCTGCGCCAGGTTCCATCTGGGGCGGTGCTCTGGTGTCGCTTTTGGCAACGTTCATTTCAGACTGGCTTTTCTTCTTGCCAGCCTTGGCCTTCGAGGCGGGGGTCGGACTCGGAGCTATGGTTCCGGCTACCAGATCAGCCGGCATGAAAGATTCCCTAGCCAAGGACTCCGGGCTGGCCCGGCCCAGACTGCTCTTGGCCTTGCTGCCGGCATTCTTTTGGCTGGTACCGGCCATGGCCGACCTCATAGTATTTACAGGCCTCACCCAACGCTATGCCCTGCTGGCTTTGTTGACCTCAGCACTGGCACAAGCCGGCGGACTGGCATGTGCGCACTTGGCCGTGGCTAAGGGTCGTGTCTGGCAGATTGAAGACACCGAGCGCTACCGGATTCGCCAACTGCACGGCCGCATCAACGACCTGGACGAGGAGCGGGCCCAGGCGACCCGAATGGCGCACTTATCTGAGCGGACCCGGATCGCCCGAGATATTCATGACAACGTGGGTCACCTGCTCACCCGAGCCATCATGCAGATCCAGGCTGGCCGGGTGGTTGCTCAGAGCAAGGGCGATCAGAGTACCGAACAGATACTGAACGATGTCGGCAAGACCCTGGATGAGGCCATGACCACAATCCGTCGTTCGGTGCATGACTTGGAGGACGCAGGCACCGACTTCGCATCCCAGATGGAGGATGCCAGCTCCGAGGCTTCTATGGGGCGGCTAAAGGTCGATCTGAACAACGGCATCGAGACGGCTCCCGCACCAGTGTGTCGTTGCCTGGCCACCATCGTCCGCGAGGCCCTTACCAATACGGTCCGCCATTCTTCAGCCAGGTCGGCACAGGTCATTCTGCGCGACCTCCCGGCCTTCTGGCAGATGGTGGTGCAGGACGACGGCGGCATTCAGCAATTACAGCCTGACAGCTCGCACCCAAAGGAGCCAGAACTCCAGCGCGGCATGGGGCTGGCCGATATGGAAGCCAGAGCCAGAGCCTTGGGCGGCACGGCCAACAGCGGTCCCAACCGACAAGGATGGAAGGTTTTCGTATCCTTGCCTAAGGAACCCTGGTCCGACCGCAGCACAGCTGAGCATGTAGAGGATAAGAAGGTCATGGCATGAAAGTCGCTATCGCTGATGACGATCCGATCGTCTGCTCGTCCCTATCAACGATTTTGACGGCAACCGGTACTGCAGATGTGCTCTGGACCGCCAATGACGGACAATCAGTCCTCGAGAATTTTCAGACAGCTGGCGGCAGGCCTGACGTGCTACTGCTTGACGTGCAGATGCCTGGCATGGATGGGTTGGAGGCGGCGGAGCACATCCTCGCCATGGATTCGACTGCCCGGGTACTCTTTCTGACCACCTTTGCAGACAAGGAGTATATTTCCCGCGCACTGGCCTTGGGTGCCAAGGGTTATGTGATCAAGCAGGACGTGGCCTCAGTGGTGCCGGCCCTCCAAGCCGTCATGGCCGGTCAGACGGTTCTTGGAGCTGAAGCCGTTGCCAACCTATCGCTTGGCGAACAGGAGGAGCAGGCGCGAAAGGATACAAAGGATACAGCTGAGCCTGTTCCCCGGCGCTTCCAAAGCCTGACTGACCGCGAGCGTGAAATCGTCGCTCTGGTGGCCGATGGCCTCGATAATCAGGCCATCGCCAGGCGTCTCTATCTCAGCGAGGGCACCGTCCGCAATCACATCTCCGCCATTCTGGCCAAGACCAACCTGGCCAACCGCACCCAACTCGCCGTAGAATGGCTGTCTGCACAAGAGTCGTGAGCATACAGTTTTTGGAGTCTCGATCGTTCAGAGCTTTTCAATCGGCGCCAAACGCAGCATCAGCCTCTTGGTCCCCTCGGAACCGAAGTCTACGGTCAGGACCGAGTTATGCCCCTTGTCCTGAATATCGACCACCTTGCCCAGGCCATACTGGTCATGGGCCACCCTGTCACCCAGGGAGAAGTCCTGAATGGACAGTCCGTTCGACTTGGGCTGGGCTGATGCCCTGCCAGCGTGTGAGGTTGACGACGAGCTTGTCGTGCTCCGCCGGGTCGTGACCCTTCCATTTCTGGAGGAGCTACGAGAGCCATATCCTGATGATCCGAACGAGCGCTGTGAGGAGGTCCGCGAGCGCCCGTATCCATTGCGTGCCGAACCAAAGCCGGAGCCGAACCCACCGAATGAACGATGACCGAATGCACGGCCGTCGCTTTCATCCTCGAAGCCGCCGAATTCGTCCTCGTCGTCACCCAGGTCCCAGCCTGCGCGCATACGCTCATTGCCGGCCTGCCGACGCTTCCAGTCAATCAGATCGTCAGGGATGTCGTCAAGGAATTGGCTGGGCAGCATCTCATTGACCTGCCCCCACTGGGAGCGGACGGCCGCCCGGGTCAGGTAGAGTCGACGCTTGGCACGGGTCACGCCCACATAGGCCAATCGGCGCTCCTCCTGCATCTCATCGGTATCCTCAAGGCAGCGAGAGTGCGGGAAGGTTCCCTGCTCCATGCCGGTCAGGAAGACCACCGGATACTCCAGGCCTTTGGCCGTGTGCAGGGTCATCAGCGTCACCTTGCCAGAGTCGTCGCCCAGGCCCGGCAGCTGGTCCGAGTCGGCTACCAGTGCCGTGGTCTCCAGGAAGCCCGCCAGCGTGGCGTCGGGAGTCTTCTGCTCGAATTCGGCGGCCACAGACTGCAACTGACCAAGGTTCTCAAGCCGGGAGGCATCCTGCGGATCCACCGACTTGCGAAGCTCGTCCAGCATGCCGGACTCCTCCAGAACCTTCTCAACAATCTGAGACGGCTTGGTATCGTGTTCTGCGGCAAAGTCGGTCAGGGAGGTAATCAGATCCCTGAAGGCCTTCATCCGCTTGACCATCAGCGTGGAGGCACCGGGCACCTCCTCAATATGCTGCACCCCCTCCCAGAAGGAGACCTGATGCAGATCCGCGTAGGAGGTCGCCGCCGCCTCGGCACGTGCCGCCAGGCCCCGCTTGGGCACGTTGAGTATCCGCCGCATGTTCACATCGTCCTGGGGGTTGGCGATGGCATGCAGGTAGGCCAGGGCGTCCTTGATCTCCTTGCGCTCATAGAAACGGGTCCCACCCACCAGCTGATAGGGCAGGCCAGCGTTGATGAGCCCCTCCTCCAAGGCGCGGGACTGGGCGTTGGCCCGGTACATGATGGCCATGTCAGAGTATGGAATGCCCTCCTCACTGCGTAGCCTGGCAATCTCTGTGGCGATCCAAGCGGCCTCCTGCTGGGCGTTGTCGGCGGCATAGCCCACGATGGGCTCCCCCTTGCCCAGGGCGGTCCAAAGCTTCTTGGGCTTACGGCCCTCGTTCTTGACGATGATGGCATTGGCTGCATCCAGTATGGTCTGGGTGGAGCGGTAGTTCTGCTCAAGGAGGATGGTCCGGGCTCCGGGAAAGTCCTTCTCGAAGTCCCTGATGTTGCTGATGTCCGCCCCTCGGAAGGCATAGATGGACTGGTCCGAATCCCCCACCACGGTGATCCAGGCCTGGTCCTGCTTGCCAGCATCGGCGCCGGCCAACTCACGCATGAGCACGTACTGGGCATGGTTGGTGTCCTGGTACTCGTCTACCAGCACGTAACGGAAACGATGGTGGTAGTACTGGGCCACCATTGGGGACTGCTGGAGCAGCTGGACCGTGCGCACGATCAGATCGTCGAAGTCGACGGCGTTGGCCTGAGCCAGCCGGTGCTCGTACTCGGCGTAGATCACGGAGTAGAGCTCCTCCTCGTTGCCGAAGCGGGCGGTGATCTGCTGGCCGCGCTGCCCGGGCCGGTAGTCGGAGGCGTACTCCTGCAACTGTGTGCGCCAATCCTGCAGGTTGTTCTTGTAGTCGGAGATGTGGCTCAGAATGTTTCTGGGTGTGTAGCGCTTCAGATCGATGTTGAGATCCTTGCCGATCAGCTTAATCAGGCGCTCGGAATCGGCTGTGTCATAGATGGTGAAGCCCGACCGCAGGCCGATTTCTTTGCCGTCCCGCCTCAGAATGCGCACGCAGGCCGAGTGGAAGGTGGACACCCACATGCGGTCGGCCACGGGCCCGATCAGCCGGCGCAGACGTTCGCGCATCTCGGAAGCCGCCTTGTTGGTGAAAGTGATGGCCAGGATCTGGCTCGGCCAGGCGCCGAACTGGCTGAGAATCCAAGCAATCCTGCGGGTCAGCACCCTGGTCTTGCCCGAACCTGCGCCTGCGCCGATCAGCAGGGCCGGCCCCTGGTATTGCACTGCCTCGGCCTGCCGATCGTTGAGCCCCTTGAGCAGCTCCTTGGCGCTGCGCTGGATCAAGTCCGGTTCCTCGTTCACAAGCCACCTCTTGCCATCTGGTCTCGGTCACCGTCACAGGCCGGATGGCGCACACCCGGCAACCAACTATTTCTACCACAAAGCGGTGTCATCGACCCTGGCTCACCGGTTAGCCAGCAGACATAAAAGACCCCGTCCGCTTTGATAAGGAAAGCGAACGGGGTAAATCGGGGAAGTCGAGATGACCCAGTCAGTTGCGCATTTGATCCTTGGCGTTGTTGACAGCCTCGGTAGCGCCCTGCTCAGCCTTGGCCTTGCCGACCTTGGCATCGGCCTTGGCCTGGTCCATCTTGTCGGAGGCGGCGTCCTTGGCGTCACCCAGCTTGTCCTGGGCAGCGTCCTTGGCGTCACCCATCTTGTCGGCAACGGCGTCCTTGGCATCGGATGCCTTGTCCATAACGGTGTCTTTTACATCGCCTGCGACGTCGGAAATCTTCTCGCCGGCAGACTTCATGGCATCCTTTGCATCATCCAGAATCCCCATATGGTCCTCCTTAGGTCCTTGAACGCACCGCTACGATGCGTGACCATTGCGGTCAATTTTCACTGTAACAGTCAGGGCCTTGAATCCGCGGATTGACGGGCTGACACGCCAAGAAGACACTCCAATCCGCTGGAGGTGAAACCTGGCGGATCAGGGCGGTCTGGCTACAGTCCCAGAACCGGGTTATCTTGGTGTCTATCCGTCGGGACCATAGGGGCCCCGCTTTCATGACGACAAGGATGATGACATGCAGGAACTTGAGGAGCGAATCCGCCGCCAGGGCACGGTCAAGCCTGGCAATGTACTCAAGGTGGACGCCTTCCTCAACCATCAGTGCGACGTGCGGCTCTTTGACCACATGGGTGCTGAATGGGCCCGCTTGTTTGCCGGTCACCGGATCGACAAGATTCTGACCATCGAGGCATCCGGCATCGGCATCGCCTGCCTGGCCGCCCGCCACTTCGGTGACGTGCCGGTGGTCTTCGCCAAGAAGACCCAGTCCATCAACCTTGACGGCGACCAGTACACGGCCCGCATATACTCCTTCACCAAGCAGCGGGAGTACCCCGTCATCGTGGCCAAGCGCTTCCTCAAGGAGGGCGAGCATGTACTGATTCTTGACGACTTTCTGGCCAAGGGCAACGCCCTGCACGGTCTGATCGACATCTGCCATGACGCCAAGGTCGTCATTGAGGGCATCGGCATCGCCGTGGAGAAGGGGTTCCAGGAGGGGGGCCGCACCTTGCGCAAAGAAGGTTACAACCTCAAGTCCCTGGCCATCGTGGAAAGCATGGACCCGGACCAGGGCACCATCACCTTTGCTCAGAATACCGACTGAGCCGGTCGGAGCCCGGTCCGGGTCGCGGAGATAATAGGGTCAGTCCACCTGATGCTCGCTGGTGCCGCCCTCAAGGATGGTCTTCACATCATTCAGGGAGATGTTGACCATGGCAGTCACGGCGGCATCGGTGTAGAAGCCGATGTGGGGCGAAACCTCCACGTTGGGCATGGCCTTGAGGGTCTCCAGGGCCTGGTTGTCGACCTTGGTTCCGCTCAGATCCTTTTCGAAGATGCCCGCCTCCCCCTCGATGGTGTCGATGGCGGCACCGGCGATGGACTTGGTCTGCAGGGCCTCGATCAGGGCCGGAGTGTCCACAATGGGGCCGCGGGCGGCGTTAATCAGGAAGGCTGATGGCTTCATGGCTTCCAGGGCCTGCGCGTTGATCAGATGGTGGGTGGTCTCGTCCAGCGGCGTATGGACGGTGACAATGTCGGCCCGCTTCAAAAGGGTGGGCAGATCCACATAGTCCAGGGTGTCTGCCAGCTCGGGGCGGTGAACCGGGTCGTTGGCGATGACGGTGGAACCCAGAGCCCGGAAGATTCTAGCTACAGCCGATCCGATCTTGCCGGCTCCGATGATCCCCACGGTCAGGTTGTGGATCTCGTGGGCCTGAAGCCCATCCCAGGTGTAGTCGTCATTGGCCTCGCGAGCGCTGGCCTCCCCCAGATGCCGGACCAGGCGCATGACCTGGGCCAGGACCAGTTCGGAGACCGACCGGGGCGAGTAAGCAGGCACGTTGGTGACGACCAGCCCGTTCTCCCGAGCGGCCTGCAGGTTGACGATGTCATAGCCCGTGATCCGCAGAGTCAGCTGCTTGAGGCCATACTCCTTGAGCCGCTGGTAGAGCTCGGGCTCGGGCAGAGCCGCATGCTGCTGGATGACGATGCCGTCATATCCCTTGATCATGTCCACGGTCTTCATCCCAAAATCGCGGTCGGTGGTGTCCACCTGAATGTCATTGGCTTGCGCCCAGGCCTGAATGGCCTCCTGCTCGTCGGGGCGTACTGAATACATGAGAATACTGGTCATTTTCTAGTCCTTGGTAACTGTCTTCATTGATGGTTGTAATTTGAATCGTCGGGGAAATCAGCCGCGATTTTCACGCATGTAGTCGCCAATCCGCTCCACGGCGGTATGCAGATCCTCCATGGAGGCTGCGTAGGAAATGCGGACGTAGCCTTCTCCCCCAGGTCCGAAGCTTGCTCCGGGGATTACCGCCACCTTGGCCTTGCGAGCTAGATCGTAGACGAAGCTCCAGCTGTCGCGCATGCCCTCGGGCAGTCGGGCGAAGATGTAGAAGGCGCCCTTGGGATCAATGACGTCCAGACCGACCTCGGGCAGGGTCTTGACCAGATAGTCCCGCCGCTTGCGGTAGGCTTCGCGCATCGGGTCCGTGTCATTCATGCCCTTGGTCAGAGCTTCCTGGGCTGCATACTGGGCGTTGGTGGTCACCGAGGTAACAGTGAACTCGTTGACCTTGCTGATCTGGCCAATAACGTCGGCGGGACCAGCTGCGATGCCGACCCGCCATCCAGTCATGGCATGGGATTTGGAAACCCCGCCAAGCACGACCGTCTGCTCAGGCAGGATGGTGCCCATGGATACATGGGTACCCTGGTAGGTCAGTTCGGCGTAGATCTCATCGCTGAGCACGAAGAAGCCATGTTTGCGAGCCACCTGGGCCAGAGCTTCCAGATCCTCCCGGGCATAGGTCACGCCGGTGGGGTTGGTCGGGTAGTTGAGCACCAGGGCCTTGACCGGACCATCACTGTTTTCAATGGCGGCCTCCAGCTTGTCCGGCTTGAGAATGAAGCCATCATCGGAGGTGTCTACGAAAACGGTCTTGGCGCCGCTCAGCTGGGCGATGGGGATGTAGAGAGGGAAGATGGGCGTAGGCAGAATGACCGTGTCACCAGGGTTGATCATGGCGGTAAGGCCCGAGAAGATGCCCCCGGTAGCCCCGGCCGTAATCACAATCTGACTGTCAGGGTCGTAGTTCAGCCCATACTTGGCGTGAAGATAGTCGGCTGCTGCCTTGCGCAGACTGGGCATGCCGCGACTCTCGGTGTAATGACTGTGGTTGTCCTGGATGGCCTGGATGCCCGCCTGCTTGACGTGCTCAGGAGTAAAGAAGTCCGGCTCCCCCAGGGTCAACTTCACGATGCCGTCTATTCCGGCAATCTCCTTGTTGAACTCGAGAATGTCGCTCGGCGCCAGAGCTTTGACTCTGGCATTCATATGATCCGCCAATGTCATTGGCTTGTCCTTTCCCATGCGGTTATTACAACCATTGTCGCTGGTGCTGCCCTACCGACTATGCGATGACGATGCACGGGAAATGCTGTCGACGACTGCAGGGCCGGTGGGTTCCGATCCGTGCAACCGTTCCTACAAGGCACGCGGCGTCACAGATCGAATCCGTGCCACCAATAGGTAAATCGTGTGCCCTGCATGCTGAAACCTCCTGCGGAATCTACAATCAGCATTGATAGTAAGCGTACAGCGGTGTTTCAACAATCATACGAGCGCGACCATTATTTGACCAAACGCTTGTGCGCCAGCAAGCAGCGCAATTCCCTCGATTGCAGAGGTTCGCCTATTCCTCTAACAGACGCATGGCAGCCCGGGAATCCGTAATCAGCACATTGGCATAGCCGCCCAGAAGCGCCGCACGCATGGATGCTATCTTGGAAGTCCCTCCCGCCACCAATATGGAACATGGCTTCTTGCGCAACCGATCAAGCTGTATCCCCACCGTTCTCGCGTTAATGCCATCATCCGCAATGGAGCCGTCCGGAGCTATAAATCGTGAAAGCACATCGCCGACAGCCTTATGCTGCAGCATGATGATCTCTCTGCGGGAGAGATATCCCAGTTTGAAAAGCATGGCATCGTCACGAACAGTTCCGCAGGTGAACAAGGCGATATCGGTCCGGTCTCCCTGACGAACGATTCTGTCTATGAAACGGTCCTTAAGCACAATGTCCCGAGTCAAGGCATTGTCGAAGATGACCGGCAAGGGCAGCACTGTAGTGGTGGTACCGAAGGCCATGCCGAACTTCAGAGCGATATCCGCGGCATAATTGTTGAAATCAGATGCGGAGACACTCCCCTTCAGCTGGACTACCGATACGTCCTTGTGCTCATTGGGTCGAAGATGATCGGCTACAGCCTTGAGGGTCCTCCCCCAGCTGATTCCCAAACGGTCGTGGTCTCCGACAATCTCTGCCAGGTAATCTGCTGTAACTGAGCCTAGCTTGTCTCTGATGACGTCTTCATCGCCGGTCGAATCGTATGTCAGCCTAACATCGCGCAGACCGAAAGTCACTTTGAGTTTTCTGGCCAGGGATTGCAGATCGTCCTGCGGATCCGTGATGATCACACGAACAATCCCTTCCTGCCTGGCGAAGGCCAGAAGACGTGAAACCGTTGGACGAGAAACTCCCAGTCTGCGGGCGATGGCGTTTTGTCCCAAGCCCTGCTCGTAATACCAGTGGCAGACTGTGACAGCCTGATTCCTATGCTGCTCATCGTCGATCATGAAACTTCCTCTTCTCCTAGTCGTGCGGAAACAGCAGCCAATGACAACGTCACGTCATGTTGATGTTCGAGCATCAGTATTTGAACATATGTTCATATTAACATTTTACTTCTGTGCATGCACTGTTACAGTAATCCCCACAAGGAGGTAACAACTATGCAGATCAATCGTCTAATCGATCACACACTGCTCAAGCCGGAGGCAACGCTCGCTCAGATCGACCAGGTCATCGAGGAAGCACTGAGCAATCATTTCTATTCGGTCATGGTCAATCCCTACTGGGTTTCCCACGTCCATGAGCGGGTCAAAGGTTCGGATGTCCTGACTGCCTGCGTCATCGGCTTCCCCCTGGGTGCCAACACCACGGCCAGCAAGGTCGCCGAAAGCCGGGAAGCCATTGCGAACGGAGCCGATGAGCTGGATATGGTAATCAACATCGGTGAAATGACGGGTGGTCGAGAAGAGCTCGTTGCCAAGGATATCCGTGCAGTCGTCGAGACCGTGCATCAGGCAGGAAAAGTCATCAAGGTCATCATTGAGACAGCCCTGCTTGACGATAAGCAGATCGCGCGAGCCAGCACGCTGGTGGCCGACGCAGGCGCCGATTTCGTCAAAACATCCACTGGATTCGCCAGCCGTGGTGCCAGTGTGCACGACATCGAGGTTATCAAACAAGCAGTCGGCGGCAGAATTCACATCAAGGCCGCCGGCGGAATCCACACAAGGCAAGAGGCTGAGGCCCTGATCAAGGCAGGTGTGGAACGGCTGGGCACCAGCTCCAGCATGGCCATCATCGGCAAGGCCTAACCTCGGTGTCCGGGGGCCGGCCCCCGGACCAACTCTTATGTTCTCGGCACACGCAATGCGGCGGCCACCGAATGCAAACCCAAGGAGGGGTTCATGCAATCAACAACCTTACAGAAGCGTCCAAAAGCATCCTTTCATCTATTCAGACTGCGCGCGCAGGAATTAGATGATGGTTACTTGGACAGGACGCCGATGCTCCAGTACATCCTGCTCTCCTATCTATTCCCCCTCTGGGGAGCGGCCGCCAGTCTCAATGACATACTCATAACACAGTTCAAAACTATCTTCACCCTGTCCAATGTCGCCAGCGCCTTTGTACAGACAGCCTTCTATCTAGGCTACTTTCTGATTGCCATACCGGCTTCGCTTATCATCAAGAAAACCTCGTACAAGGTCGCCATCATGATCGGCCTTTCGCTGTATACCATCGGATGCTCAATCTTCTTCCCAGCCTCGCGCATGGCCACCTACGGCTTCTTCCTAATCGCCCTGTTCGCCTTGGCCTGCGGCTTGAGCTTCCTGGAGACCTCAGCCAACACCTTCAGCTCCCTCATGGGACCTAAGAAGTATGCCACCCTACGGCTTAACATCTCTGAGACTTTTTACCCGCTCGGCGCCATAGCGGGCATACTGCTGGGCAAATACCTGATCTTCGATGCAGGCCAGAGCCTGGAAAAGCAGATGGAAGGGCTTCACGGACAGGCCCGAATCACCTTCGGCGAGCGCGCCCTTCAACATACGCTGTTGCCTTACAAATACATCATCTTCGTTCTGCTAGTCGCCCTAGTGCTTTTCGCATTGACGCAGTTCCCTTCAGGCAAGCCCAGGGTGGATTCCACCAAGCAGCAGCCTCAGGCGCGCATCGGCGAGACACTGGCCTATCTTGCGCACAATCGCCGCTTCCTTTGGGGAATTTTCACCGAATTCATGTATATAGGGATGCAGACGGCTGTATGGTCCTTCACCATCAGATTGGCCATGGAGCTCAATTCCTCGATCAATGAACGTTCGGCATCAACTTTCATGGTCTACAGCTATGTTGCCTTCTTCGTAGGCAAGGTTATTGCCAACTTCATGATGAAGTCCATGCAGCCCGCCCGGGTCCTGCAGTGGTTCTCAGCCTTCGGACTAGCAGCCCTGGTCTACGTTCTTCTGGTGCGCAACATGAGCGCCGTCTATGCGGCCATCATCGTTTCGGGCCTGTTCGGACCCTGCTGGGCCACCATCTACTCCCAGACCTTGGAGACGGTGACCGACAAACGCCACACGGAAACTGCCGGGGCCATCATCGTCATGTCCATCGTGGGCGGGGCTTTCATCCCTGTTGTGCAGGGGTTCCTTGCAGACATCTCGAACATGTCCCTGTCCTTCCTCATTGATGTGGTCTGCTTCGCTATCGTCGCCGTCTATTCCACGGCAAAGATGCGTGCCTTCAAGGCTGAAGACACTCAGCAAAACCAATGAAAGGAAAACCAATTATGCAACAGCTTCACCTCAATCATGACATGTTCGGCCCTGCCGAATTCACCCTCTATCAGGACGATAATTTCAAAGCCGTCACCTTCACTTATCCATCAGGAGTTGAAGCGGTCCGCATGGAGAACTCGCGCGGCCAGCTCACCGTCCTGCCCTACATGGGCCTGATCATCTGGGATGCGGTCTTCGACTCCATCAGCCTGAAGATGAAGGACATGTTCTCGCAGCCTCTGCCCGGCACCGCCATAGCTGATACCTACGGCTGCTTCCAGTTCACATCGGGACTCCTGGGCGGAGGAACACCAGCCCCGGAGGACGACTATCAGCTTCACGGTGAGGCTCCGACCAGCCGTATGGACAGCGCCTGGTTGGGATTCGAAGAAGAAACCATGTCAATACATGGGCAATTCGAATATGTCAAAGGGTTCGGCGACCACTACCTGAGTCGGCCGTCCGTAACATTGCATGCAGATTCCGGACTCTTCGACATCGGCCTGGAGGTCACCAACCTCTCCAACTACCAGACCATGCCTCTGCAGTACATGTGCCATATGAACTACGCCTACGTGCATGACGGGCATATGGAGCAGAACGTGCCTGACGAGGCTTTCCGTCTGCGCCAGACCGTTCCCGCCCACGTACATCCCACCCCGCAATGGCTGGCCTACAACGAAGAGCTCAAGGCAAGCGGCGAGCTGATCAACGACCTGAACGACGAAAGCCACTACGATCCTGAGATCGTCTTCTTCTCCCAGAACTTGACCCACTTTACGGATATGGCCGAGTTCCGGCTCCATCTGAATGCCGAGCACAACTTCCTGACAAGATTCAGCACCGAGCAATTCCCCATCGTCACCCGTTGGATCCTGTACAACGCCGACCAGCAGGTGGCGGCCTTCGCTTTGCCCGGCACCAGCACGCCTGAGGGCCGTGCCGCCGCTGAGAAGGCGGGCACCCTGATCCATCTGAAGCCCCAGGAAACACGTTCATTCCTGGTAACCACCGGCCTGGAAAGGTAAAGAACAATATGGCTGACATCACTGTCATCGGTTCCAATATGTACGAGCTGACCACCTTTGTCGATCGCATGCCGGTTGAAGGAGAGACTGTAGAAGCTCCCGAATTCGAGATGGGATTCGGCGGCAAAGGGGCCAACCAAGCCATCGCCGCCGCCCGCTTGGGTTCACAGGTCAACTTCATCACCATGGTCGGCAAGGACGAGTTCGGCAGACAGCAGCTGGAGAACTATCGCAGCAACGGCATCAGAGCCGAGGGGATCGGCATCGCTGATGGGAGCAGCGGCGTGGCGCCTATCTTTGTGGACACCAGCGGCGACAATAGGATTTTGATCGTCAAAGGAGCCAACAAGCAGCTGACCCCTGCCGCCTTGGACAGTAAAAAAGACCTGATCAAGGGGTCGAAACTGGTCGTTCTCCAACAGGAGATCGCCCTGGAGACCAACTATCATGCGATTGAACTGGCAGAGGAGTACGGCGTGCCTGTCCTACTGAACCCTGCACCAGCCAATGACGATCTGAACATCGACTATGTCTCCAAAGTAGCCTTCTTCGCACCGAATGAGACCGAGCTAGCAACACTCACCGGAATGCCCACAGGGACATTGGACGAGATCAAAGCTGCAGCACGGAACTTGGTTAAGCGTGGGGTGGGCAACCTGATTGTCACCATGGGCGGCAAGGGCGCCCTCTGGGTCAGCGCCGACCAGGAGCTGCTGGTGCCTGCGGTCATGGTTGAAGCTGTGGATACCACTGGCGCCGGCGATGCCTTCATCGGCTCGTTCGCCCACTACTACACGCAGGGCGAGGATGTACCAACAGCTCTGGGCCACGCCAACAGATACGCTGCAATCAGCGTCACACGCCGCGGTACCCAGAAGGCTTACCCAACAGCCGCCGAGCTGAACGACCTCCTGCAGGAAAGGGTGCAGGTATAAGGTTTTCGCCATGGTCGCATTGCCAGATGTGGACGGGTAGACCGCCCTCGTCTGGCTTTTTATGTCCTTGCAGCAAAATGCTGTCATATACTGTGCCTCAAAGAGAGGCAGGAGCCACGATTCACAGACACCAGCCAGAAGGGGTGATGAACATGCCCAATCGAGTGGCGCTGGTCACCGGAGCAACAAGCGGCATAGGGTTTGAAACAGCTCGAATGCTCGCCGATCATGGATACAAGGTATATGCTGCAGGACGACGAGTCAAACGACTGAAGCCACTGGCCGACAAGGGCGTGACAGCCGTGCAGATGGACCTGACCGATTCTGCATCCATTGAGAGGGCCGTCACACGAATTCTGGAAAAGGAAAAGCGGGTCGATCTGCTGGTCAACAACGCCGGCTACGGCTCCTATGGCCCGGTCGAGCAGGTCTCCATTGATGAGGTCCTTCGACAATTCGAAGTCAACCTCTTCGGCCTCGCCCGATTGACCCAGCTGGTGCTGCCTGCCATGCGCCGAGCCAGAAACGGCCGGATCGTGAACACCTCATCCATGGCAGGCCGAATGGTCACCTATATGGGTGCCTGGTACCATGCCACCAAGTATGCCCTTGAAGCCTTCAGCGACGCTCTGCGTATGGAAACCCGACCCTTCGGCATCGATGTGGTCCTGATCGAGCCCGGAGCCATTGCTACCAACTGGGGCGCGATAGCCGCCGACCATCTTCAGAAGGTAACCCGCAAGAGCGCCTATCAAAAGTCAGGGTTCCGCGCTGCTGCCGGTTTGCGCAAGCTTTACTCCAGCAGGCATTTGACCCAACCATCGGTCATCGCCAAAGCCATCGTTCGCGCCTCGACGGTACGCCACCCCCGTCCACGCTACCTTCTGGGCTTCGGCGCCAAACCTCTGGTTGCCCTCCATGCCCTGCTCCCCACCCGGGCCTGGGACTACCTAATGGTGCATGCCAAGGACCTCTAAACCCTAGAGCGCTGTATTCAAGCTATATTTCATCAAAACTGGTTGCGAACTATCTGGTTTAAGTTTGGTGAAGCGCAGTTCAGGCCTAGACGTTGCGAAATACCAATAGTCTGATACACCTCGGTCTCTTTGCCCAAGGCTGGCGCTGGAGGAAATAGCCGTGCGAGCAACCGAGGATCAGAATATAGAAAGTACCTTGCTGCAGCCATTAGGTGATATTTGTTTTTAGCCTTTGATTACCCATAAACAAAACAAGTGTTTTATATGGCGTTAAACAACGGGAAGTTATAATCTAATTAATTATCGTCGGTTTTCAGCGTGCTACAAGCCGTTTTTTGACAGGGGGTTTCTTTGAAGCCTGAAGAATCCGAGATCAGAGCTGATCAGGAACCAGACGCCAATACCGACCTGGACTCGCCCTTGGCATTTTTCCTGCAGGGTATAAAGAATGGCGTCACCAAGGGGAATGCCGCCATTGAAGAGTTAGTTCATGTACTGGAACGTGAATCTTCCGAATTCGCCTTGGCTCACAAAGCAATGAACAATGATTTTCGTCTGGTAGTCGATACTCCAAAAAATACGCTTGATGCCATCGCTAATGGTGACATCAAGCTAACTACCGATAGAGCAGGCAATACCTTTGCCCAACTTTTGGATCCTAACGGGCGATATGGAAAGAAATTACCCATCAAGCGCGAGGATTTCAGCGGGGGAATCGATCCCGTTCAAGCGGCGAACGCAATACAACTCAGGGCAATTCAGGGTCAACTTGAAGACATCGCTCAGCAGATTGAAGTCATAGATGTGCGCGTGCAGGAAGTTCTCGAGGGGCAACAGAACGACAGGCTCGGCATCCTGCAAAGCGGTATGCGCCTTTATCTACAAGCCCGAGAAGTTGACGATGACACTCTGAGGAAGCTCCTCATATCTCAGGCCTTGCGCGCTCTATCAGACGCAGAGGCTCAGCTCGAGCTGAAAATGGAGTCTGACGTAAAATATCTCGCTAATGGCGACTACGAGCACGAAAAAGGCAAACGTACAAAACTCATCGATGAAAGAATGGAGAGCATCAACTGTTGCTTCCCCGCCATACACGAGGCGTCAATCGCCAGAGCAGCCATTTTTTGCGAGCAAGGAGAGCCCAAGGCCATGGCGAAAGCCTTGGAAATATATTCGCACTTTATCAAGACGACTGTGGGAAGCCATGCAGGCCTTCTAGCTGAATTCGATCGTTCCGATACAGGAACGGAACAGGGAATTTGGCGATCTCGAGCCGCACTTCAACTTGACGTTTCCAATCTAAGCAAATCCCTAGCATTGCCCGAAAAACACTTGTACCTTAAGTTATCTGCTGAAACGGATGAGAGCCATGAAAAGCGTTAGAGGTTGCACCAACCAGGAATGCGATTCATACAAAGAGAACGTCCATTATAAAAAAGACTACGATTACTGTCCGAAATGCGGCTCAAAACTGATGGCCGTATGCAGATCCCGTGGTTGCCACACTTTCCTCGATAACCCGGATGGTATTTACTGCGCTCGCTGTTTAGCAAAAAGAAAAGACAGCGCAGATCATGCGAAGAAAAACATCACCGCCATCGGCGGAGGCTTGTTGGTAGCTGGCAGTTTCGTCGCAAAAAATAGCAAGACAATCATTTCAGTTGCAGCGAAAGCGATCAAATTCCTTCCAAAATAAAGGTTCACGCAAACACGGTATTCGTCAAACATCGGCTTTCACGGTTGTTAAAGTACCGCTATAAGTATGACTGAACTTATAACCTGCATAAACCCCCAAACACAGAAGTCCCATTTTGTGAAGTCACCAAGACTGTGGGGCCAAACAAGTAGCTAGCCAAGGGACCTTGTCGGATCGGAACGGCATCCTTTCGGCAAGGCCCTTGGGCTAATTCATAGAATTCTAAATCCTCAAGCCTCCAGAGCTCGCGCTCCCAGGAGCGCCTGTTCGGCCGCCATAGGGACGCGTCCCAGACCATCCAGACCGACGTTGAGCAGGTAGTTGATGCCGTACTTGTTCAGATGGGCCTTGTAATCGTGAATGGTCTGCGGGCTCTTCCAGTTCTGGTCATGATAGGAGAATCCCCAGGAATCGTTGATGGTCCCAGCGGTCTCGTAGAGACCAAGCTTTGAGGGCTTGAATCCTTCAATCGAGTTGTAATCGACATTTCCATCCGAAGCGGCCTTGTCGCTGGCGTCCGAGTCTTCTGGAATCTCGTTGTCTCCCAAAGAGACATAGTCGTAGCGGCCGTTGCCCAGCCTGGAATTGATCAGGCAGTCGGGCTGCAGACGCTTGACCGTATCGTAAATGGTCTGGCTCTGCTCGTCGCTGAGGGTCATGGGAACATCAAACCAGGCAACCGAGATCTCCCCATAGTTGCTCATGATCTCTTCGATCTGCGGCATGATCTTGTGCTCGAATGCCCGGTCGTAGTTCTTCTCCCCTGTGAAGTCCCAGCTGTTGTCCCAGGTGGTGCCCGCCGTCTCGATATCGTTCGAGAGGTATCCGCCGCCATCCGGTTCATGCCAGTCCAGGTCCTGCGAATAGTAGAGACCAAATCGCAGGCCAGCCTTGCGGCAGGCCAATGACAGCTCGCCGATCACATCCCTGTGGAAGGGCGTCGCGTCATAGACATTGTAAGGATCCACCAGCGACCGGTACATGGCGAAACCGTCATGGTGCTTTGTGGTGACGACCAGGTACTGCATGCCGCAGCGCTTGGCCAGGTCAACTATGGCATCCGCGTCGAAATAAATGGGGTTGAAGGCCTGGGTCAGGCGCTCATACTCCTTGTTGGGGATCTGGAGCTTGGATTGGATCCATTCCGCATAGTTGCTTGACGATTTCCCCTGGTACTCCCCTCCCAGGAGTGAATAGAGACCCCAGTGAATCATCATTCCGTACTTGGCCTGCTTGAACCATTCCACGGTATCGCTCATTATTTACCTCTGTTTCTCTTGATTGACACGAATTGCAATGACCACTCTCAGATGGTCAGCTTGTCCTTCTTGACGACGAAGGCATCGTAAAGGGCCAGAATCACATAGCAGATTCCTGCACACATGATCATGAAACCTGGGTCTTTATTGCCAAGCACCCCGCCCAGGGCCTGGAAGAAGTAGGGAGCAACCAGGGAGCCGACGTTGATGCCGATAAGGATGATCGAAGTGGTCAGGTTCATGGAGCCCTTGGGCGAATAGGCCACCATGCGGGCAGTCAGAGCCGGATTGATGATGCCGTTGCAGAACCCCGCCACCAGGACCAGAACCAGCAAGATCGGAATGGAGTTGGTGAAGGGCATGGCGATCATGACCACTGCCGTCAGCACTTCGAAGATGAAGACAGTGTATCGTCCGCACCACTTGGCGAGCTGTTCGAAAGCGATGCCTGAGACGATCGAGCAGAGTACCAGGAAGCCGAAGATCCTGGTGGCATCAGCTGCAGAGCCTATGTGCGAATCAACCATATGACTGGCCAGCTTCAGGGAGATAGCCGAATAGAAGAGGCAGACGAAGAGGAAGAGGATGGCCAGCTGGATGACACCACCGTTGGTGGACGGCTTGATGGAGGTGTCCTCCTCAACCTCCTTGCCATCCTCCACGATGACTCGGTCAAGCCGCTTGGGGACGAAAAGGGAGACGAGGACGATTGGCACGATCAGGAAGAGGAAGACCAGGTAAGTGGCATGCCAGGAGATGTTGATCAGGAATCCTGCAATGAAGAGCATGATCGAATCGCCGATGGCACCGACGGAGTTCCTCCAACCCAGGAGCCTGTTTCTGATTTTCTCAGGGAAGACATCAGTGATGTAGGAGACGCTCAGCGGGGTGAAGATGCCCATGCCCACGCCGAACATGGCCCTCGACAGGAAAATGGCCGGGTAGTTGTAGAAGAAGGCAGGTATGACTCCGAAGACCAAGGAGACGATGAGCCCCAAAAGGACCGTGTACTTCTTGCCCAGCTTGTTGGATATCAGGCCGCTGACCACAGTTCCCAGCAGGACGCCTCCCGTGGGGATGACGACCAACAGCTCGACGTTGGCCTCCGAGATGTTGGAAAAGTACTGCTTCATCAGTGGGATCGTCCCTGAGACGGCATTGGAAACCGACATTAGGAACGATATGGACAAGATGCCCAACATCAAAATCGGTGAACTGGTGTTCACCTGTTTCTCTTTTGACTCCATGAAAGTCCCTTCCTCGGAACTGTCATCGCATTCGCATTTACGATGGCGAGTGATTGATTCACTCATGTACTGCAAACAACTAGATTCAATGGACCATCTTGGTCCCGAACTATTTCAATAGATAATAGTTTGTTAATAGTATATATCAAATTGGAAACTGTACATGCCGAAGGTGTTGCGTCAGGCCGAATCGGCTGGATCTGCCATCCAGTGATCACCAAACTAATTGTTGGAACTCGGCCTTTTAAATCAGCCTTAAGGCATGTATGCAAAATCTCATACTTATCAGAAGATTGGAGCGCTGACAAGACATTCCGAAACAAAAGTATCTTTATTAATTATCATTGACAGAAGAGATAAGGCAGAGGACATCGTTGCTGTCTGCATGCGGGCGAGGTAAGCCCGCTACTTACGGCTGTCCCCTCAGGAGCATGGTCCATCAGCTCGATCATTCATCGACCGGCTGAGGTCTCGCCTGCTCTTCTGCTTAAAAACAGTTTTGTGCTCCTCACAAGAGCAGTCAACGACCGCACCGACAGAAAGAACCATGGAAATGAGTGATTCATCCCCACAGATAGTCAGCCACGATCAGTCCACCTGGGCCTCTATTGCTACATGGCGGATGGCCTATGAAGGGATGGTCAAGTCAAGTTCCGGTCTTGAGGAGGGTGGCCAGGCGGGCGATGCTGTCGAGGCGCTGATCCGAGAGGTTGAAGCCAACCCCGATTACACCTCCGTCGGTTATGGTGCTTTACCCAATCGGGAAGGTGAGATGGAGATGGACGCCGCCTTCATGGACGGGAACAGCATGGCAATGGGCGCTGTGGCCGGCATCCAGCATGTACTCCATCCCATATCAGTGGCCAGGCAGCTGAGTCGACGCCATACCAGCAGCTTTCTGGTCGGGCAAGGGGCGACCCGTTACGCCCAGGTCAGCGGGTTCGAAATGCGCAATATGCTGACGGACAGGGCCAGAAAGCGTTGGGAGCAGGAAGCCGCCAAGACCACAACACCGGAGTCTGCCGGTCCCTATCGAGGGCACGATACGGTCGGGACCATCTCCTTGGATGCGCACGGTTCGATGGCTACCGGCACATCAACCTCGGGGCTCTTCATGAAGGAACCTGGCAGAGTAGGCGATTCTCCCCTACCCGGCTCGGGCTTTTATGTGGACAGCGCCATCGGAGGGGCGGCCGCCACCGGGCTGGGAGAAGACATCATGAAAGGGTGCCTCTCCTATCGGATCGTTGCCCTGATGGGAAGCGGATTGACCCCACAGGAAGCCTGCGATTCCGCAGTCTACAAATTTGACGACCTCCTGAGGAACCGCTACGGCAAGGTCGGCGAGATCTCCATGATCGCTCTCAACAAGAGAGGTGAATGGGGGGTCGCCACCAACGTGGAATTCACCTTCTGCACAGCCCAGAAGGGCGAACCGATACGCATACTTATGGCCAATCCGGACGGTAAGGGCGGAACACGAATCGAACCAGTAACTAAGGAATGGCTGCAGGAATACGAACGCTCATTGAAGGCGCCCATCTAATAACCATTTATTATTTTTGACTGATTAGTCAATTAATGCTATCTTGACGGGCATGGGTCGCAAGAGAAGTTTCGATGATGATGAGGTACTTGCCCGTGCCCGCGAGGCTTTCCTGGAGCATGGCTATGAGGGAACGTCGATTGATGCCCTCGTCAAGGCCACGGGTCTGCTTCGGGGCAGTCTCTATGGTGCCTTCGGCAGCAAGCGTGGCATGTTCGTGGCTGCGCTACGTGATGCAACGGATTCTGAGTCGGGCGATTCAGGAGTGCTCAATCTGGTATTGGTGGCACTCATGGAGCTGTCAGATCATGATCTTGAGGTTCGTGGGCTGGTCAGGGATTACCTGGTAAAGCTGTCCAGCTCGGGATCTGACGATACTAATGCTGTGGCCCTTGATATCGCCACGCTCCTTGGCGAGACGCTGCTACAGCGTGCACATATTCGGTTGCAGTCTGATGACGAAAGAAGCAAGTCATGAACAACAAGGTGGCAATTGTCGGGCGGACGCTGGAAGTTGAACCGCAGGGCTTGGATAAGATGTGGTCGTTCAAGGGGAAACTGGCCGTGCCGCTTGAGCATGTTCTGGGTGCGAGCGAGGATCCGGGCTTTCTTGATGATGCCAAAGGCCTGCGTGCGCCCGGCCTTCATGTTCCCGGTAAATGGGCCGGCACATACATTGAGCACGGGGAAAAGACATTCTGGAATGTCACCAGACCGGAAAGTCCCATTGTCATCCAACTCAAGGGTGAGCGCTATGACCGACTGGTGCTCGGGGTGGAACATCCCCGTGAGCTGGTTGACCGGATCAACGCGGCCATCATCGAAAAGTAAACGACGAATTGCAGCACCTGAACTCTTCTATTAGCTATCGGTGCTCAAGTGATTAGAAACCAGCTGAATGGGTTGATAAGCCATATGATGCGTTGCCATACGGCTTATCAGCCCAGATGCCTTACTCCCACTCGATGGTTGCCGGAGGCTTGGAGGTGCAGTCCAGGACCACGCGGTTGATGCCCGGGCACTCGTTGGTAATCCGCGTGGAAATAGTAGACAGCACATCATAGGGCAGACGCGTCCAGTCGGCGGTCATGGCATCCTCAGAGGAAACAGGACGCAGCACGATCGGCGAGCCATAGGTGCGCTCGTCGCCCTGCACACCTACCGAATGCACATTGGCCAGCAGCACCACCGGGCACTGCCAGATCTGCCGATCCAGCCCAGCCTTGAACAGCTCCTCGCGGGCGATGGCATCAGCCTCACGCAGAGTCTCCAAACGTTCCTGGGTAATCTCGCCGATGATGCGGATGCCCAGACCAGGGCCCGGGAAGGGCTGACGCCAGACGATCTGGTCAGGCAGGCCCAGTTCGGTGCCGATGGCCCGGACTTCATCCTTGAAGAGGGTACGCAGAGGCTCGATCAGCTTGAACTTGACGTCCTTGGGCAGACCACCCACATTGTGGTGGGACTTGATATTGGCCGCTCCGTCTCCACCACCAGACTCGACCACGTCAGGGTAGAGCGTGCCCTGCACCAGGAACTTGACTTCCTTACCGGTCTTGCCGGCCTCCTCAATCACCTGCCGCTGGGCCTTTTCAAAGGTGCGGATGAACTTCTCCCCGATGATTTTGCGCTTACGCTCAGGCTCAGAAACGCCCTTGAGGGCGGTCAGGAAGTCCTGCGAGGCATCCACGGCAATCAGCTTGATACCAGTGGCAGCCACGAAATCATGCTTGACCTGCTCGGCCTCACCCTTACGCAGCAGACCGTGATCCACAAAGACGCAGGTCAACTGGTCGCCGACGGCCCTGTGGACCAGGGCAGCCGCTACAGCTGAATCGACGCCGCCCGACAGGCCGCAGATGACCTGGTCATCACCCACCGTGCGACGGATCTTCTCCACCTGATGTTCGATGATGCCCGAAGCGTTCCAGTCCGACGGCAGTCCGGCGCACTGGTGCAGGAAGCGGTCAATCAGATCCTGCCCCAGAGGGGTGTTGGTCACCTCGGGATGCCACTGGACCCCGTATAGCCCCCGTGAAAGATCCTGCATGGCCGCCACCGGAGCACCCTCGGTATGCGCCAGAACCTCAAAGCCTTCAGGCGCACGGTTAACGGCGACGCCATGGCTCATCCACACATCCTGCCGGGCGGGCGAATCCTGCAGTATTCCCTTGGCGCTGTCGATGAAGGCTTCGGTTTTGCCGTACTCCCCCAGGGCCGCCTTGTCCACCTCGCCGCCCAGCTCATGGGCCATGACCTGGAAGCCGTAGCAGATGCCCAGCACGGGCACCCCCGCCTCGAAAATCCTCTTGTCTATGGTAGGTGCCCCGTCCACGTAGACGGATGCCGGTCCGCCGGAAAGGATGACCGCCTTGGGATCCTTGGCCAGCATCTGGTCCAGGCTCATCGAATGAGGCACCAGCTCGGAGTAGACCCCCGCCTCCCTGACTCGACGAGCGATCAGCTGGGCGTACTGCGCACCGAAATCGACCACCAGGACGGGACCCTGTGCCATAAGACTCCTTATATATAAGTATGCTGTATCTGTCATGGATGCCCGGGAGCGACGATTCGAGGCCCTCGAACAAGTCCAGTATGGTTGCAGTTTTCGACAATGCTACCGTCATTGAGCCCAGATCGGCAGCCCCGATGGAGGTTCACGTCTGCAAGCAGACAATTCCCTCGCATTTTCTCACAAGAGCGAACACACACTGCAAGAAAACGTTCAGAAAAGTCTGCTCGTTCACGTACCATGTAGGCATTGGGTACGGACCCGGCAGATGCCTGGAATGACACTGTACAAGCCCGTAACCGAGGTAAATAAACAATCGCACTAAAGTGCAGGAGTACACATGACGAATCCTGTTATCGGCACCCCTTGGGCGAAGCTGGAGACCCCAATCGCCGAGGAGACCCTCGAGGCCGTCGACAAGTATTGGCGGGCGGCCAACTATCTTTCCATCGGACAGATTTATCTTCGCAGCAACCCCCTGATGAAGGAGCCCTTCACTCGGGAGGATGTCAAGCATCGTCTGGTCGGCCACTGGGGCACCACCCCCGGCCTGAACTTCCTGCTGGGCCATATCAACCGTCTGATCGCCGACCATCAGCAGAACACCGTAATCATCATGGGCCCCGGCCACGGCGGCCCCGCCGGCACCTCGCAGTCCTACCTGGATGGCACCTACAGCGAGTACTACCCCAAGATCACCAACGATGAGGCTGGCCTGCAGAAGTTCTTCCGCCAGTTCTCTTACCCGGGCGGCATCCCCTCCCACTTCGCGCCTGAGACCCCCGGATCCATCCACGAGGGCGGCGAGCTGGGCTATGCCCTCTCCCACGCTTATGGCGCCATCATGAACAACCCCAGCCTCTTCGTGCCCTGCATCGTGGGCGACGGCGAGGCCGAGACCGGCCCTCTGGCCACCGGCTGGCAGTCCAACAAGCTGGTCAACCCCCGCACCGACGGCATCGTCCTGCCCATCCTGCACCTGAACGGCTACAAGATCGCCAACCCGACCATTCTCTCGCGCATCTCCGATGAAGAGCTGCACGAGTACTTCCATGGCATGGGTTATGAGCCCTTCGAGTTCGTTGCCGGATTCGACGACGAGGATCATCTGTCCATCCACCGTCGCTTCGCCGACATGCTGGAGACCGTCTTCGACAAGATCTGCGACATCAAGGCCCGGGCCGAAACCGACGACATGACCCGTCCCTTCTACCCCATGATCATCTTCCGCACCCCCAAGGGCTGGACCTGCCCCAAGTTCATCGACGGCAAGAAGACCGAGGGCTCTTGGCGCGCCCACCAGGTGCCGCTGACCTCCGCCCGCGACACCGAGGCCCACTTCCAGGTCCTCAAGAACTGGCTGGCCTCCTACAAGCCCCAGGAGCTTTTCGACGAGAAGGGCGCCCTGCGTCCTGAGGTCACCAGCTTCATGCCCAAGGGCGACCTGCGCATCGGCGAGAACCCCAACGCCAACGGCGGGCGTCTGCTCAAGCCGCTGGAGCTGCCTGACATCCACGACTACGAGATCGACGTCAAGAAGCACGGCCATGGCTGGGGCGCCACCGAGGCCACCCGCGTCCTGGGCTACTACACCCGCGACGTGCTGGCCAAGAACCCCACCGATTTCCGCATCTTCGGGCCTGACGAGACGGCCTCCAACCGTCTGGCTGCCGCCTACGAAGTGACCAACAAGCAGTGGGATGCCGACTACCTGTCGGAGCTGACCGACGAGCATATGGCCCATACCGGCCAGGTCATCGAGCAGCTCTCCGAGCACCAGATGGAAGGCTTCCTGGAGGGCTACCTGCTGACCGGACGCCACGGCATCTGGAGCTCCTACGAGTCCTTCGTGCACGTCATCGACTCCATGATCAACCAGCACGCCAAGTGGCTGGAGGCCACCGTCCGCGAGATCCCGTGGCGCAAGCCCATCGCCGGACTGAACCTCCTGGTCACCTCGCACGTCTGGCGTCAGGACCACAACGGGTTCTCCCACCAGGATCCCGGCTTCGTCGACATCCTGCTGAACAAGAACTTCAACAACGATCACGTGGTCAACATCTACTTCCCCGCCGACGCCAACATGCTGCTGAACGTGGGCGAGCGTTGCTACAAGTCGACCAACTGCATCAACGCCATCTTCGCCGGCAAGCAGCCCGCCGCCACCTACCAGAGCGTGGACGAGGCCGCCGCCGAGCTGGAGAAGGGGGCCGCCCGCTGGGATTGGGCCTCCAACGCCAAGGATGCCGAGGACGCTGATGTCGTCATCGCCACCGCGGGCGACATCCCCACCCAGGAGGCCCTGGCCGCCGACGACATGCTGCAGAAGCTGGGCCTCAAGGTCCAGTTCGTCAACGTGGTCGACCTGCTGAAGATCCAGGACACCGAGGAGAACGATCAGGCCCTGTCCGACGAGGAGTTCACCGAGCTCTTCAGCAAGGACAAGCCGGTCCTGTTCGCCTTCCACGCCTACCCCGGCTCCATCTACCGCCTGATCCACGGACGTCCCAACCACGACAACTTCTCCGTGCATGGCTACGAGGAGCAGGGCTCCACCACCACGCCGTTCGACATGGTGCGCGTCAACAACATGGACCGCTGGTGCCTGGCCGCCTCCGCCCTGAAGCTGGCGGACGCCGGCAAGTACGCCGACCAGATCGACAAGTGGACCAAGTTCCGTGACGAGGCCTTCCAGTTCGCCGTGGACAAGGGCTACGACCATCCCGATTACACCGATTGGGTCTGGCCCGATGCCAACCGCGCCGGCCAGGAGACCATCTCCGCCACCGCCGCGACCGCCGGAGACAACGAGTGATACGCTGATCCGACTCTGGAACCGCCCGTCATGCGCAGCCCGCATGGCGGGCGGTTTCTGTATACTGGACAAGGTTGTGAACAAAGCAGTCATCAAGGCAACCACGTCCGGACAGGAGAAGACACAGTGAGTCTTGCAAGCATCACCATCATCAGCCCAGAAGCCGCCAACGGCCGCAATGTCGTGGCCTACGGCCTGACCAAGGCCCTGAGCGCCAAAGCCAAAACGGCCGTATTCAGGCCAATCGCCTGCAGGAAGCACCCATTGACCCCGGAACTAGTTGCAGCCAGCTCATTCCCTGACACGGATCCAGAGATCTGTCGTGGCAAGTGCCCAGGGCACGCCACTGAGGATCCCATGCAGACCCGGGCCGATGTCCTCAATGCCTATGACGGACTGGTGGAGTCCACCCATCCTGAACGCGTCCTGATCGTGGGCAGCGATGCCTCAAAGCTCTTCGACCCCGGCCTGTTTGCCCTGAACGCGCAGATCGCCGCCGACCTGAGGTCCCCGGTCATGCTGGCCGTCTGCACCATCGGCAGGGAACCCGGTCAGGTCATGAAGACTGTGGCCGCCTGCCGGCGAACCATCGAGGCGCAGGGAGCCGTACTCGCCGGTGTCTTCATCACCGGATGCCAGCCCGAACAGAAGGCGCCGCTTACCGAGGCCTTCCATCAATACGACCTGCCGACCTGGACCGTCTCCAAGATGGACTTCGACACGGATCCGTCCGCCGATCAGGCCCGCCAGGCCACCAGCCAGACATTCCGGCAGGAGGTGGATGTCGACCAGGTGCTGAAGGCCGCCGACGCCGCCAGCCCCAAGGCCACCACTCCTGTAGCATTCCAGAACGACCTGCTGGCCAAGGCCAAGGCCAACAAGAAAACCATTGTCCTGCCCGAGGGCAGCGAGGACCGCATCATCAAGGCGGCCGACTACCTGCTGGCGCGGAACATCGTCGACCTGATCATCGTGGGCGACAAGGATTCAATTCTGGCCCGCGGCAAGGAGCTTGGCCTCAACAACCTGGACAAGGCCTCCTTCCAGCCCATGGATGACGAGCAGGTGCTGGCACCCATGGTTGATCGCCTCTGCCAGCTGCGTGCCAAGAAGGGCATGACTTCGGAGCAGGCACGCAAGCAACTGGCCGATCCCTCCTACTTCGGCACCATGCTGGTGGTGCTGGGCAAGGCCGACGGCCTGGTGTCCGGCTCCATCAACTCCACAGCCAACACGGTCCGTCCAGCCCTGCAGGTGATCAAGACCAAGCCGGGCGCTTCGCTGGTCTCCGGAGCCTTCCTCATGTGCTTCCCCGACCATGTGGCGGTCTTTGCCGACTGCGCCATCAACCTCAACCCGTCGTCCGAGCAACTGGCCGACATCGCCATCCAGTCGGCACAAACCGCTTGCTCCTTCGGCGTAGAACCGCGCGTGGGCATGCTCTCCTACTCCACCCTGGGCTCGGGCAAGGGTCCGGATGTCGACCTGGTTGAAGAGGCCACCCGCCTGGCCAAGGAGAAGGCGCCGGACCTGCCCATCGTGGGCCCCATCCAGTTCGACGCGGCCTGGTCGCCCACCGTGGCAGCCACCAAGGCCAAGGGTGATCCGGTTGCCGGAACGGTCAATGTCTTCGTCTTCCCCAGCCTGAGCGCCGGGAACATCGGTTACAAGGCCGTACAACGCACCTCTGGAGCCCTGGCCATCGGACCGGTCCTGCAGGGGCTGAACAAGCCGGTCAACGACCTCTCGCGCGGCGCTCTGGTAGCCGACATCATCAACACCGTGGCTCTGACCGCCGTCGAGGCCCAGGACTGATCGCCGTCCCCATAAGGTCTATATGAACCTCTGGGGCTGCTGCTGGATCCTATCTCCAAGAAGGTTCCGGTAGCAGCCCCAAAACCATGTCGGCCTGGCTATATACCGCGGCTTGTAAGGGCCGACGAGTAATCTTGAAGACTGATTGAAGAGCGCAGGCTCTATACAAGCACATCAGGAGGATGCCCCAATGGCGAAAACCGTCCTAGTCATCAATTCGGGTTCAAGCTCGATCAAGTACCAGCTGGTCGATCTGGAGACCAGCCAGAGCCTGGCCTCCGGTCTGGTCGAGAAGATCGGCGAGCCCACCGACGGCCACTACAAGCACGAGGTCAACGGCGAGAAGCATGAGCTTGAGGAGCCCATCCACGACCATGAGACCGGACTCAAGCGCGTCCTGGGCTTCTTCAAGGAGTACGGCCCTGATCTGGACAAGGCCGGCATCATCGCCGTTGGTCACCGTGTCGTCCAGGGTGGAGCCATCTTCCCCAAGCCTGCCCTCCTGACCAAGAAGACCCTAAGCCAGGTCAAGGATCTGGCCGTGCTGGCCCCCCTGCACAACGGGCCCGAGGCTGAGGGCGCCGAGGTCATGAGCCGGTTGATGCCGCAGACCCCGCAGGTCTTCGTCTTCGATTCCTCCTTCTTCTTCGAACTGCCCAAGAAGGCCTCCACCTACGCCCTCAACAAGGACATCGCCAAGCAGTACCACATCCGTCGCTACGGTGCCCACGGCACCAGCCACCAGTATGTGGGCCAGCTGGTTCCAGGCCTCCTGGGCAAGCCTGCAGAGGGCCTGCGGCAGATCGTCCTGCACATCGGCAACGGGGCTTCCGCTTCGGCTCAGGTCTCCGGACATCCCGTCGAGACCTCCATGGGACTGACCCCCCTGGAGGGCCTGGTCATGGGCGGCCGCACCGGCGATATCGACCCTGCCGTTGTCTTCCACCTGATCCGCAACGCCCACATGAGCGTGGATGAGCTGGACACCCTCTTCAACAAGCGCTCCGGCATGACCGGCCTGACCGGCCACGGCGATATGCGCGAGGTACACAAGCTGATCGCCGAGGGCGATGAGGATGCCAAGCTGGCCCTGGATATCTATGTCCACCGCATCGTCGGCTACATCGGCAACTACACGGCCCAGATGGGCGGCCTGGACGCCATCACCTTCACGGCTGGCGTGGGCGAAAACGATGAGATCGTACGTCGCCAGGTCATCGAGCAGCTGAAGCCCTTCGGCGTGAAACTGGACCAGGAGAAGAACGACCAGCGTTCCAAGGAGGCCCGGATCATCTCCACCCCAGACAGCACGGTCGCCGTCTGCGTTATTCCCACCAACGAGGAGCTCTCCATCGCCCGTCAGGCCGAGGTCGTCGCCAGCCAGGGCGATGCCTACGGCAACAAGTTCCAGGCCTGACCGCTGACCGGACCTGCCCCCTCAACCCGACTGATGGTCGAATGAGGGATGATTGAGATCAGGGTTCGGTTCTAAGAACCAAGAAGGCTGGTGATCACATGCATTGCTGTGGTCACCAACCTTCTTCTATAAGTCATATGTGTCAGTCGCCCAAGGCTGCCAGGGCTTCCTTGTGTAGAAGACCGTTGCTGGCAAGGCCATTGCCACCCCATGGACCCGGGTTGCCCGCCAGGTCAGTAAAGCTGCCACCGGCTTCGGTCACGATGGGAACCAAGGCACCCATGTCATAGAGGTCAAGTTCCGGCTCGGCCGCCAGGTCGATGGCACCCTGGGCCAGGAGCATGTACTGCCAGAAGTCGCCGAATCCGCGCAGCCGCCAGATCCGATCGGTCAAGTCGAGAAGCCTCTCCCGGCGGCCTATGGCCTTCCATCCAGTCAGCGATGACAAGGACATGGAGGCGTCTTCCATCCGGTCCACTCTTGATACGTGGATGGCCTGGGGAGCTTCGCCCTGGCGCGCCATGTAGGCTCCCTGACCCTGCGCAGCGTACCAGCAGGTGCCCAACATGGGGGCCGATACCGCGCCGACCACCATCTGATGGTTTACCTCCAAGCCGATCAGAGTCGCCCAGACGGGTACTCCGCGCACATAGTTCTTGGTCCCGTCAATCGGATCAATGATCCACCTCCTGCCGTTGGATTCCTGTTTTCCCAGCTCCTCGGCATAGATGGTATCGTTCGGCCTTGCTTGGGCTAAAACGCGACGAATCACTGCCTCCGCCTCTTTGTCGGCCTGGGTGACCGGAGTATTGTCCGCCTTGCGTTCCACCTTAAGATCCGGCGACTTGAAGTAGCCCACGGTGACCTGATCCGCCTGGTCAGCCATGGCGATGGCCAGGTCCAGATCCTCCTGCCAGGTCTGCCTTTCAGCCTCGATGCTCATAACACGGCTCCTTTCGCTCGAATCGCTGTGGTTCAACCTTGGCCCTCGCCTGCCAGCATTCGCTTCCACATACCCGGAAAGTCGGGCATGGTCTTGGCCGTGGTGCCGATATTGCGCACCCGAATACCAGGTACCTTGAGCCCGATCATGGCGGCAAAGGTGGCCATACGGTGGTCGGCATAGGTCTCCATGACAGCCCCTTGCATACTGTGCACAGGCACGGGCTCGATGGCCAGGCCATCGTCCAGCTCACGGGCCTGGCCGCCTATTCTGCTGATTTCGGTGGCCAGCGCCTTCAGCCGGTTGGTCTCATGACCGCGCAGGTGGCCAATGCCGTGCAGACGGCTGGGCCCATCGGCAAAGACCAGGATGGCCGCAATAGAGGGAACGATCTCCCCTGCTGGGGACAGGTCGAAGTCGCCGAGTCCATGAATGGCTTCCCCCCCGGTCACCCGACAGATGGCGCTACCCTGCCCATCAGGAACCATGTCTACCTTCGCGCCCATGGTTTTCAGATACTCGGGCAGCAAGCCACCTGGCTGTGTGGTCCGTTCTGGCCAGTTGGGCACACTGACTTGCCCGCCTCCTATCAGGGCCGCTCCCAGGAAGGGGGCTGCATTCGACAGGTCGGGCTCCACCTGGACCCGATCGGGCAGCTGCGTCCCAGCAGATCCCCTGCCTTCAACGCTCCACCTGCAGCGGTCGGGATTGGCCTGGACCCGGACTCCAGCCTGATGCAGATCCTCAACAGTCATGGCGATGTGCGGAAGACTGGGCAGATGCTGACCAGAGTGGACGATGGTCATAGTGCCATCAGCCCTGGCAGCCAGCAGCAGGAGGCCGGAAATGAACTGGGAGGATGCCGAGGAGTCTATAGTCACCTCCCTGCCCACCAGGCGATTCGGGGGTGTGAGCACAAAGGGCAGGAAGCCCTCCTGACCCAGGTATTCGATCCTTGCTCCAAGCTGGGTCAGGCCGTCCAGGAGAGGCCTCATAGGGCGTCGATAGGC
The DNA here is from genome assembly GCF_000499185.1 of Bifidobacterium sp. A11. Taxonomy (NCBI): domain Bacteria; kingdom Bacillati; phylum Actinomycetota; class Actinomycetes; order Bifidobacteriales; family Bifidobacteriaceae; genus Bifidobacterium; species Bifidobacterium sp. A11. The sequence continues at coordinate 68,938 of NZ_AWUO01000004.1, read as the reverse complement.
CTGCTGGTCTCCATCGAAGTGCGTGGGGCCATCAGCCAGCATGGCCAGGCCCGGCACGAAGCGCATGACGGTTCCAGCCAGTCCGCAGTCTACCCGAGCACCGCCACGGAAACGTCCGCCTGACGGTGGAATGACCGTTACATTTGTAGGGTCGTCCGGCTCAACCCGACAGTCCACGCCGAGGGCCTCCAGGGCCCCGATCATCAGGTCCGTATCACGCGATCTGAGCAGACCAGTCAGTCTGACCGGACGACTTCCCAGGGCCGCCAGGATCAGATACCTGTTCGAGAGGGACTTGCTCCCCGGTATGGTCACCGTTGCATCCAAAGGACTATCGGCCTGCGGCGCCGCCCATGTCTCTTCCACTGTCATGGTCACCATGGTAACCGCAGGCGCAGAGCTGTCCCCGCTCCCTGCTCATCCTCGCAGGACCAGCCGGGACTCGACCCTGTGCTATATTGATTCATTGTGCCCATGCAGTGACAGCGATGGGCGCCGGGCTATAGCGCAGCTTGGTAGCGCGCCTGCTTTGGGTGCAGGATGTCGCCGGTTCAAATCCGGCTAGCCCGACTTTTGCTTCCGTCCCATTTCGGGAGTCGGATCCTTGGCATTCATGCCCAGCAATCCCGCAGAGAAAATCGCCAGGGCCAGAAGGCCCGTCAAGCTCGCATAAATAGACATGGTGATGGGGATGCCGACCAGATTACCCAGCGTCAGAAAGACCATCTGCCCCAGAGGTGCTCCGATCATCATGACAGTCTGTACCACTCCCATAGTTGCTGCCAAGTGGTCCTCGGCCATCGTGCTGATGAGCATGGTCATGAACCTAGGATTGATCTTGCCCAGAAGATAGTTCATGGCCAGAAGAGGAAAGAACAGTAGGGCAGGGATGCGCAGCCAGACCAGATTGACCCCTACTACGGCAGCTGCGGCCATGACGCCGGTCAGCAGGTGGGCCATAGGTAACCGCCTGAGAGGATCCGCAGCAATGAGTGCACCGAGGATGAGTCCCAGGGAGGAGATGCCGTTGACGGCGGCAATAGTCGTGCCGTAGCTTCCCCACCGGACCTCGGGCATGGAGATAAGCCCCAGATTGAGCAGGGGTTGCAGGGCCGTCCCCAGAAGGTTGATCATGCATCCGAAAGCCACCATCAGAAACAGAAAGGCGGAGTGGCGGAACTCCCCCAAGGTCACATGGAGGCTGGATGCTAGTCCCACATGCTTGCCCACAGGTGAGCCATTGACTGAGACCTCCGTCCTGGCGAATTTTCTATAGCCAACAGCCACGAGAATCCCCGCCAGAAGGAAGGTGAGGGCGTTGATCAGCGCAAATACAGCAAATCTGTTGCCCAGGAGGGCAATCAACACTGCGCCTCCACCTGCACTGATGACGGCCGCAACGCTGGAGGTAGCAGAGGTCATTGAAGTCGCCTGGTGAAGCTGGCCAGGCAGGACCAGATGTTTGAGGATCGGCATCCACAGACTGCCTGCATACCCCTCCAGCATGGAAGATGCCATGTCCATGGCCACCAGCAGCAGGAAGACGGGCAGGCTCTTGGACCTGCCGATCATTATGGCAATAACCAGATAGATACACACCTGAACCAGCTTGATCACCACTTGCATCCGCGTCTTGTGCACGGTCCTGTCGGCCAGGTATCCGGTCAGAATGGCCGTCAGGGCTGGAGCCACCCAGGCCATTGAGGCTATGGAGACGGCCAGTCCGGCAAAGGGCATGGTCTGGGCATAGACGATGAAGACGATGTTGAAGAGCTCACCTCCGACCGTATTCAAGAGACTGGCCAGAACCATGGTTACGAAAGGCTTGTTCTTCAGAAGCTCCTGCATGGTCAACCGCCGATCAGGGCAGTTCGATCTTCATGAGGGTTCGGTGAAGCAGCCACCAGGCCGGTAGAGAAGCCAGAAAGATGACCAGAAGCACCAGCGCAGACAGTAGCGGGGAGAGGGAGAGCAGGTTGCCCACTACAGCGTCCAGCAGAAACAGGACTGCGAACATGATGGACAGCGAGCGCTTCCAAAAGCCTATAGAGAGGGCGATGCCGACAAGCCCCACCAGTCCGACAAGGCTGGTAACCAGCATGAAAAGAACCTGTCCGACCAGTTTGCTCGGTGAGCCTGTTTCAAGCGAACCCACAAGACGGTCGATCAGCAAGATGACAGTCAGGGTGATGGCCGTCCCCGCCAAGTAGGAAAGCGCCGTGAAGAGGCCGACGAAGACCAGCTTGGCCAGCAGGATTCGGCCTCGCGATATGGGGCATGAAAGGGTGAGCGCCAGGTTCCTCCCCGTGTAGGGTTCGATGAAGACCAGGTTGCAGAGGGCAGCGGCTACCAAAGAGAAGCCCGCCAGAAGGATGACCATGGCCATCTGCAGCACGAAGGCCAGACTTGACAACCGAGGGTCAGACCGGCCGCTTGTGTGGCCAATGGCCAGGAACATGCCTCCGATGGCCAAGGCTGCGGCCACTACAGCCAGCCCCCCGAAGATGCAGGGCCATAGCCTGGTCTTTTTCAGTTCCAATTTCAACAGCGTCCTCATATCAGCCCTCCATAGCCTTGATCAGAGTTCTCTCGGCGGACTTCTGGCCCTGATTGAGCAGTTCCGGCACGCTGGCCCGCAGGCTGACTCTGCCGTCCGCCACGACCATCACGCGGTCGGCCGTGCGCAACACCTCGGAGAGAATGTGGCTTGAAAAGAGGATTGCACTCCCCTGGGCTGCCAAGCTGCGCAGGCTGTCTCGCAGCCGTTCGATGGCCACAGGGTCCAGTCCGTTGAGCGGCTCGTCCAGTAGGTAAAGGTCAGGATGATGGCCCATGCATCTGGCCAGGGCCAGCCTCTGCCTCATACCCATGGAATACCTGCCGACAGGCGTGACTGAATCGGCGGCCAAACCGACCTTCTCCAAAAGTTGGCTGTTCCTGGTAGGCTCGGCATCTTTATGCTCCCGGTTTGCTAATGCCAGGTAGGTCAGATCAATCTCAAGATTCTCCCTAGCGCTGAGGGACTCATAAAAGACCGGCTCGTTGATGGACACTCCCATCCTGGCCAGATTGCCCGGGTAGTCTTCGCTGAGAGGCCTCCCCAGAAAGCGGACCCGACCGCCGACAGGCCTCTGCATTCCGGTCAGAATCTTCAACAGCGTGGACTTGCCAGCCCCGTTGGCACCCAGCAAGCCCAGAATCTCGCCCCGCCCCAGGGTCAAATCCAGTCCTGACAGCACCTCCCTGCCTTCAAATACTTGGACAATACCGTCCGCCTTCAGCACCTGCATAAAACTCCCTTCAAAAAATACCGATGGTATGTTTGGTGGAAACAAAAACCATTACTCGTTGAGTGCCCGAATCTTGCTTGTAGCCAGAGCCCTTTGGCCTTAAGAGATCTATCGGCTCTAAGAGACCCCTTGATCCTGATTCTTCTCAGATTCCTCTTGCGTGGACTCCCCGCTGGTGGCAGTCAAAGGATTGCTCTTCAGATGTGCGTGCAAATGCACGGCCGCGCGAATAACCCGATCATCGACGACAGGCGCCCCTATCCCCCTGAGCATATCCGCCAACAGGGTGAACTTGGAGACCACCTGGTCCCGGGTCATGGTCGAGAATCGAATCCCTATCCACATGTTGAGCAGGATGTAGAGCACCTGGGCCAGATCCTCGGGATTGCATGGGGCGATGGAGCCGTCTTCCACACCTTCACGGACATAAGGGGTGATCACGTCCACAATCCTGTCCATGGATTTCAGGTACATCTCCCCTACCATGCGGGGACTCTTCAGCAGAGTTCTGGCGGAGAAGGTGACATCGAGACGCGAGTATGCCGACAGGGAGGCAATCAGCTCGTTGCGCAGCTTCTCCAACCCGGTCTCGCCAGGCCAGTCGCCCAGCCAGTCTCCCTGGGATGAGGACGAGGCCATGCGCTCGGTAACCGCGCGGAAAATAGCCGTCTTGGAGGGGAAATGGTAGTAGACCGCTCCCTTGGTCATTCCACCCAGGCCGTCGACGATGTCCTGGATGCTGGTTCCGTCGTATCCCTTTTCCAGGAAGAGCCGCTGAGCTACATCAAGGATCTGATTGCGATGTCCTTCGGGATCCTTCGGCGTACCCATGCAGTGCTCCTTTCCCTGTCAGCGCAACAATGCCTGATCATTCTGACATGACCATCTTTTCTGACAAGAACCTATCATACCACTGGTATGTTCTACTCGCCCAATCACAGTCCTTGATGCCTGAACCTTAATCCTTCTGCAGGCGACGGATAGCCTCATGCTGAATGGCCACCACCGCCTTGGCATCGGCGACTCCAGCTGCGCAGAGCTCCTGCCAGGAGACCCAGGCCGACTGGATGTGCTCGCCTGGGTCGAAGTCAGTGGAGCCCTGGTGCCAGCGACGCAGATGCAGGACCACGATGTGGCCGAGCTCGTCGCTCATGCCCAGGGAGGAGTAGACATCGGGAGCGGCATCGATCCAACCATCCTCCGGATCCAGGTGGCTTTCTGAGCCCGGCGCACCCTCTGGCCCGGGCACCAGACCGGTTTCCTCACGCAGCTCGCGCAGGACGGCCTTGACGGGGCTCTCCCCCGGGTCGATGAAGCCGGCCGGCAGGCCAAAGACATAGGCCTGGGCACCCACCCGGTACTCGCGGGTCAGCAGATAGGCATCGGCAGCGCAGTCGTGTACCAGCATGACCACGCAGGGGTCGTGACGGATGAGCTGCCGGTCGATGGTTTCCTTTGAACCGTCACGCCTGAACATGGCCACCTGCTGCTGGTCGATAACGAATATCGGGCCGCGAAAGACCTCTCTGTCATCCATCAGCTCAGGAGCGCGGGTCATATCGATGCCCTTGGGCCCCTGTCCATCGCGGCCGTCCAGTCTGGCGGCCAATCGTGCCTGCAGATCCTGTGCTTCATCGCTCATGAAATCGCTCCTCCTCAACCATCAACCCTCAGCTGTCAACGCACCACCATGGTCCAGGGATCGGTGACGATGGATGAGACCTCCACCTGCGGGCGAACACCGGTAGCAGTCTCCAAGGCCCTAGCAATGTCTCCCTTGGCATAGCGGAACCAGAGGCTCTCGATGGCCGAATGCGGGGTGTTGATCAGCATGGGTCTGGGCTGACTGGGCCGACCGGCCATCCGGGCCTCATAGAGGGCCTGTTGGTGGGCATCCGTGGCAGGGTGATGGCGTAAATCGCTGGTGATGTAGACATCGGCCCCCGTAGACCGGACCAGGTCGAACTCGGAGTCCCCCGATCCGGGCAGCAGGGCGACTGTGGAGACCATGGCCTCGGACGGACCGACCGCCTGAACACCCAGAGCCGTCCTGGGCAAGAGGCCCGCCACAGTACGGACTAAATCCTCAAATGGCGTGGGCTTGGGAAGCCGTCCCCAACGACCCAGGCCCACCTGGATTCCCTGATCGGCGTGCAGATCGCGGTTTGAGACCGGCTGAGGGGCCAGCGGTTGTGCCTCCTGCAGATCAAGAGCATCGGCAGCGGCTTGGGCCACACCACGGTAAGCGGCATCAGCGTTAGTATGCCCCACCCAGAGCCCGCAGTGGCCCTCAATCAGTCTGGTTATCATATCCCCGCGGAAGTCCAGGCCGGAAACCTGGTGGACCGATCTGAAGAAGAGCGGATGGTGGGTGATCAGCAGGTCGGCCTTGTGGTCCAGAGCCTCCTGAACCACATCGGGCCGAGGGTCCACAGCACACCAGATTCGTCTGACTGGCCAGGACGGATCCCCCGCCACCAAACCTGGATGGTCCCAGTCCTCCGCGTAGTCCAGAGGGTAAAGCCCCTCCAGCAGATCCACCACTTGGCCCAGGGGCACCGAAGGCCTCTGAACCTCATCCTGTTCATCAGGCATGATGATCCCTCCTCGGATCCTACTAGGCTCGGGCCACCCCATGTCAGGTCAGTGAGCAGCCAGCTCCCAGTCCTGGCCGATGCCGGTGGACACATCCAGAGGTACGGCCAATTCAACGGCATGTTCCATGGAATCCTTGACCAGCTTGGTGGCCTTTTCGGTCTCGCCGGGAGCGATCTCCACCAGCAATTCATCGTGGATCTGCAGGGAGATGCGGCTCTTCAGCCCCTGATCGGACAAGGCACGGCTGGCCTTGATCATGGCGATCTTCATGATGTCGGCAGCCGACCCCTGGATGGGCGCATTCAGGGCGGCCCTCTCGGAGGCCTCGCGGGTGGGACGGCGCTTGGAGCGCAGCCCAGGGAAGTAGCGCCGCCGCCCGAACATGGTCTCGGTGTAACCCTTCTCCCGGGCATCGGCCACTAGGGACTCCAGGTACTCATGAACCTTGCCGAAGGTGGCGAAGTACTTGGCACGCAGCACGTCAGCCGCAGCCGGGCTGATCTTAAGCTGCTGGGCCAGGCCATAGGTGCTCAGTCCATAGGCCAGCCCGTAGCTCATGGCCTTCACGTGGGAGCGCTGGTCTCCGGTGACCTCCTCCATGGGGATGTCATAGACCAGGCTGGCCACGTACCGGTGGAAGTCCGCGCCAGACTTGAAGGCGTCAATCAGGGCCTGATCCCCGGAAAGGTGGGCCATGATCCGCAGCTCCACCTGGGAGTAGTCCGAAGAGAGCAAGGCCTCGTATCCGTTGCCTGGCACGAAGGCCGAACGGATCTCACGACCCCGGGCATCCCGGTTGGGGATGTTCTGCAGGTTGGGATCCACCGAGCTCAGCCGTCCGGTGGCCGCCACAGTCTGCTCGTAGGTGGTGTGCAGCCGTCCATCCCGTGGATTGACAGCCTCGCGCAGGGTCTGCACGATCTGCTTGAGCTTGTTGGTCTCCCTGTGCTTGAGCAGGGCGCCCAGGAAGTCGTTGGCGCGCTCGTTGTTGACCGACTTGATGTAGAGGTCCTGCAGGACCGAGACGTTGGTCGAATAGGAGCCTGTCTTGGTCCTGTGGGTGGGCACCAGGCCCATGTCGTCGAAGAGCACCTTGCTCAGCTGCTTGGGGCTCTGCAGGTTGACACGGCTGCCGGCCCTATCCCAGGCGATTTCCTGGGCCTGGCGGGCCTCGGCGGCGAACCGGTCGTGCATCTCCTTCAGGCGGGCATCGTCCACCTTGGCGCCCTCGGTCTCCATCTGCGCCAGGACTGCGGAGGTGGGCAGCTCTATGGTGCGCAGCAGGCCGTACTGGTGACGCTCGTCCATCAACTCCTGCAGACGCTCGGAAACCATCATGACGTACTGCGCCTGGCGAAGAATCCGGGTCCCTCGCCGACGTTCGTCCTCGTCCTCTCGCCCGTCCAGGGCCAGGGCCCCCTGGGTGGCCTCAGGTTCTTCCTCCACGGGAATGGCCAGGAAATGGGCGACGGCCTGTTCCAGGTTGTCTGCGTGAAAATCAGGTTCAGCCAGGTAGCCTGCCAGCTTGGTGTCGAACAGGGGCAGAGGCATATGCAACCCCTGGCTCTCCAAGAGATGCAGATGCTCCTTGTAGCCATGGACCACACAGGTGCCGATCCGCTGGTCGATCATCTCCTGGATGGCCCCACGCATATCTTCGTCTATGTCTTCTGCCATCAGGACCAGGCCGTGCCCGTCCATGGAGAGAATGGCCAGCTCCTCCAGACCATAGTCGCCGTGCTTGGCCCAGCCGATGGCGTGGAGAACCCAGTGCTCCTTCATGGCCTCGCTGCAGCGCATGGCATTCTGGTCGGAGTCGCCGATGTCCTTGATTTTGTCCAAGGACTCGGCCATGGCCTTGACATGGTCCCCCGAACGCCGGCAAAGGGCCTTGTCGGGCAGATGTTTCTCGCACCAGTCCCGCAGCTGGTCGGCAGACTCCACCTTATCGCGCTCGGGTTGGACGAACTCCTCCTGCTTGTTGCTGACATCGACCAGTGCCGAGGCTGGAGAGTAATCGTAATCGGCTACCGTATTGAAGCCCCGCAGAATCTTTTTGCGGGTCTGGGGGCCGAACTGCAATTGCTCGAAGATGGGCAGAACCTGATCCGTGTGGATGGTGCCGAAACGCAGATCCTCCACCTTCACACCCAGGTCCAGATCGCGCACCAGGGCGTTGACCTTCCGGTTGAGCCGCACCTGGTCGGCGTTCTCCGCCAGGGCCTGGCCCTTCTTGCCGCCGATCTCGTCGGCATGCTCCAGAATGGAATCCAAGGATCCGTACTTGTTGATCCACTTGGCGGCATAACCGTCGCCCACACCCGGCACGCCAGGGATGTTGTCGGCCCCCTCGCCGCGCATGGCAGCCAGATCCGGATACTGCTCCGGGGTCACCTTGTAGCGATCCATAATCGCCTGGGGGGTCATGTGCTTGAGGTTCTTGAAATGGTGGCCGGGGTAGAGCACGGTGATGTCGTCGTCCACCAGCTGGAAAGCATCCCTGTCACCCGACAGGACCAGGGTCTTGAATCCGGCCTGCTCCCCCATGGTGGCCAGCGTGCCGATGATGTCATCGCCTTCGTAGCCAGGCTTTTCGATATAGGTGATGCCCAGTCCCTTGAGCAGATCCTGGATCAGCGGCAGCTGGCTCAGCAGTTCCTTGGGGGCGGCCTCACGGGTGCCCTTGTACTGGGGCAGCATGACATTGCGGAAGGTGCCCCCCTTGACATCAAAGGCCACACCCATGTGGGTGGGCTTCTCCTTGGCCATAACATCCGCCAGCATGGTGGCAAAGCCCCATACCGCGTTGGTTGGCTGCCCTGTCGAAGTGGTGAAACTCTCGACGGGAAGGGCATAGAAGGCCCGGAAGGCCAGCGAATGTCCATCGACGACCAGCAGGGTGCGGCCGTCCTTGTCCTGCTTCTTCGTCTGGTCTTCCATAGGAGGGCTAACGGTCGTTCTGGTTGGCCACGTTGTTGATGACCACGTCGGCCACCTCCTGCATGGTCAGCCTGCGGTCCATGGAGGTCTTCTGGATCCAACGGAAGGCCTCGGACTCGGTCATGCCCATGCTCTCCATGAGCAGACCCTTGGCCCGATCCACCCGCTTGCGAGCTTCGAAACGGGCCTTCATGTCTGTGACCTCGTCCTTCAGGGCGTTGATCTGGTCAAAGCGTGAGATAGCCACCTCGAGGGCCGGCAGCAGCTTTTCCGGAGCGAAGGGCTTGACCACGTAGGCCATTGCTCCAGCATCAGCCGCCTTCTCGACCAGGCTTTGCTGGGAGAAAGCCGTCAGCATAACCACCGGGGCGAGGTTCTCCTTGCCGATCTCAGTGGCAGCGGTAATGCCGTCCGTGCCGGGCATCTTCACGTCCATCACGACTACATCGGGCCTCAGCTCGCGGGTCAGATCAATGGCCTCCTGGCCGCTGGCCGCCTGACCGACCACGTCATAGCCGGCATCCTCGAGAGCTTCGACGGTATCGAGCCTGATCAAAGCCTCGTCCTCCGCCACAACCACGGTCCGCCCTTCGGGGGAATCGCTGCGGTTCTTACTCTCTGAAGCCACTTTCAACCTCGTTTCCTGAAAGTCCATCCGCGCTTCAGCGAAAACCGATGAGAGACGGATGGGGTTCGCTTTATCGTGCCCCCGGTGAGACTCGAACTCACACTGCACGGATTTTGAGGCCGTTTCCTCTACCAATTGGGATACGGGGGCTTTTCATCACCACAGAGAATCTACCATACTTTGGCGACGACGCAAGGTTATTCGTGTTGATTCTGCCTTAGAATGAAGACAGTTATGTATTCAGGCACATCAGCAGTCGAAGGAGAGCATGATGACCACTCAGATCTATCGACGGTTCGATCCTTGGCGCACCTCCCCCGTCCAGGAGAAGGCCCGCAAGCAGATTATGGACAGCCACTACTTCAGCGTCGACAGGGTCACCTTTGAATCCAGCGACAATCAGACCTTCGATCGCAGCATCGTCAGCGAGAAGCATGGAGACACCATCGCCGTCCTGGCCATTACCGACGACGGACGGATACCCCTGGTCGAGCAGTACCGTCTGCCCACCCACCGTTGGACCCTTGAGCTGCCGGCCGGGCATCCGCTCAATGACAAGGAAGCCCCCATCGATGTGGCCACCAGGCGGTTGCGCGAGGAGGCCGGATACAAGGCTGCCTCCTTTAACCAATTCGCGAGGTTCATCAACACCCCCAGCTTCTCCACCCAGCACACCACGCTCTTCTATGCTGAAGGCCTGACCCCGGTCCAGCCGGCCAGCCTGGCACCAGAGACCCCCCACCAGAATGTGCGACTCTTCACCGTGGATGAGGCCTATGACATGGTGATTGCAGGAACCATACTGGACGCCAAAACCACCATCGCCATCCTGCGGGCCAAAATCGGACTGTCTGACCTGCACTGACGCAGAAACCCCTCACACAAAGAACCGGTGGCCTCTTCCCCTGCATTGATAAAGGGGAAAGACCACCGGTTCACTGCTTCATCAGCATCTTGGAAATCTGAGGATCCACCTGACTGACTCAATCGACAGTCAGGTGGCAGATCAGAGCATCACTCGTTGGAGCCCACGGTGTGGACGTAGATGCAGTCGGTGTTACCTGGCTCATGCTCGCCCTGGGCGCAGCTGAGCACCACCAGGCAGTCGCCGTCGGAGACCTTGCCCTGCTTCTTCAGGGTGGAGTCCACGAAGTTCATCAGGTCTGCGCGAGTGAAGTCATGGTAGTCCTGCCCGCAGAGGAACGCCTCAGTACCCCAGCTCAAGGCCAGCCAATGATAGGTATGCTCATTGGTGGTCAGTGCATAGATGGGGGCAGCCGGACGCTCGCGAGAGATCCGGTGCACGGTGTTGCCCGTCTGAGTGAAGGCCACGATGGCCTTGGCATTGATCTTGTCGGCCAGATCCACAGCGGCGGAAGAGACGGCACCCGAGTTGGACATGTCCAGGTTGTGCATGGCCGGGATGCGGTCGAAGCCGTGGGTAGTGGCGTAGTCGGAGATCCGGGCCATGGTGGAGACCGTGGTGTCGGGGTATTCGCCGACGGCGGTCTCATTGGAGGTCATGGTGGCATCGGCACCGTCAAGAATGGCGTTAGCGCAGTCGGAGGCCTCGGCGCGGCTGGGGATGGGCGAATGGACCATGGAGCCCAGGACCTCAGTGGCGACGATGACCGGCTTGGCGTACTGACGGGCCAGCTCGATGCAGCGCTTGGTCACCAGGGGGACCTGCTCGAAGGGCATCTCCACAGCCATATCACCGCGGGCCACCATGATGCCGTCAAAGGCCTTGACGATCTCCTCCAGGTTCTCAACAGCCTGGGGCTTCTCGATCTTGGCGACGATGGGGATGCGGCGACCCTCCTCGTCCATGATCTCGTGGGCACGGTCGATGTCGGTGGCGAAACGGACGAAGGACATGGCGATAATGTCAGCGCCGGTGCGGATGCCCCAACGCAGGTCCTCCTCGTCCTTGGGGGTCAGCGCCGGCAGACTCACGGCCACACCAGGCAGGTTGATGCCCTTGTGGGAGGAGACAGGACCGGCCACGACCACCTTGGTGTAGACCTGGTTGCCCTCGACCTTGGTGACCTCCAGGCGGACCTTGCCGTCGTCGATCAGGATGGGATCGCCGGGGTGGCAGTCCCCGGGCAGACCCTTGAAGGTGGTGGAGGTCATGTGCTCGTCACCCTCGACATCGTCGGTGGTGATGATGAACTCCTGACCCTCCTTGAGGTTGACCTTGTCTTCGCCCCGCTCGTTCTTCTTGAACCAGCCACAACGAATCTTGGGACCCTGCAGATCGACCAGGGCCGCCACATTTCGTCCAGTTTCCTTGCTGGCCTGACGGACGTTGTTGTAAACCTTGAGGTGATCTTCGGGGGTGCCGTGTGACCGGTTGAGTCTGGCTACATCCATACCGGCCTTGACCAGCTTGGTGATGTTCTCCAGAGACTCCGAAGCCGGCCCGATGGTGTCGACGATCTTGGCTTTGCGCATATGCTACCTGCCTGTTCTTTTTCCTGTTTACCGTTCTATTGTACAGACTCAGCCTGATGGGAACCACTATTTCCCGTTAGCGCTAACATCCCTTGTGGTTCAAGGGGTCGCTTATCACTTTTCTCGCTGAGAGGCTGTTTCAAGGGACTGACGACGGCTCTTGAGTACTGAAGCCAGAGCGGCTATGCCTACGGCAAGGACAATGACCAGCAGAGACGCCCAGGTCGGTATGTCCGGCACGGCTTCCAGGGGCTGCCCGCCATTGATGAAGGGCAGCGTGTTGCCGTGCAGAGCCTCCATGATCAGCTTGACCCCGATGAAGGCAAGGACCACAGCCAGCCCCAGGGGCAGATACTCCAGCTTGTCCAGCAGGGATCCCAGTAGGAAGTAGAGCTGCTGAAGGCCCAGCAGGGCGAAGACATTGGAGGTGAAGACGATGAAGGGATCCTTGGTCAGTCCGAAGATGGCCGGAATGGAGTCAAAGGCGAACATGACATCAGTGGTGCCGATGGCCAGGAAGACCACCAGCATGGGCGTGAAGTAGCGCTTGCCCTCGAAGGTGGTCCGCAGGTGCTCACCGTCGTAATGGCTGGTGATGGGAATGACCCGGCGCAGAACCCTGATCAGCCCGTTCTCGTGGTACTCCTCCTGCTTGCCTCGGCTGGAGACCATGTTCCAGGCGGTGTAGAGCAGGAAGAAGCCGAAAATGAAGAAGACCCAAGTGAAGCGGGTGATCAGCGCCGTCCCGGCCAGGATGAAGACGCCGCGCAGCAGCAAGGCGATAGTGATGCCGACGCTGAGCACATAGCGCTGAAGCCGCAGGGGCACGGCGAAATTGCCCATGATGATGACGAAGACGAAGAGGTTGTCGATGCTGAGCGAGTACTCGGTCAACCAGCCCGAGTAGAACTCGATGGCCGGCTTGGAACCGGCCACCTTCCAGATCAAAACACCAAAAATCAGGGCCATGACCACGAAGAAGCCGATGTGCCTCACGCATTCGCCGGTCGAGGGGACGTGCGGCCGACGCCCGATCACCAGAAGATCGACCACGAAGAAGACGGCCAGCACAACCAGGCTCACAACCATGAACGGCAGAGGTGTCTCGGACATATCACCTGACTTTAGCGGCAAGATATGACGTGCTCATCGCCCCCGTCTGCCCGTCAGAACGTCCTCACAGGCAGCGGTCTGCAGGTCGGGCCTGAGATGCCCTTGCCTCCGCATCACAGACCAAATCACTTTGGGCCTACTTACTTTTTGGCCTCGGTCATCTGCCGCAGCTCTTTCTTCAGATCCTTGATTTCGTCGCGCAGACGGGCTGCAAGCTCGAACTGCAGCTGTTGCGCAGCCGTGTGCATCTGGTCGCTCAGCTGACGGATCAGGTCGGCAAGGTCCTGAGCCGGCAGACCGGCCTGGAGGATCTCCTGATGCCGCTTGTCAGCCTCCTCCTTGTCATAAAGAGGCACGCCCAGGTGGGAGTTGCCGGCCTTGTTGGCGTTGCGGTAGCCGCCCGCCAGCAGGGTCTGGGTGTCCACATCCTCCTTGGCCAGCATGTCGTTGACGTCGCTGATCTTCTTGATCAGCGGCTTGGGGTCCACGCCGTGCTCCTTGTTGTAGGCGATCTGCTTGGCCCGGCGACGGTTGGTCTCGCTGATGGCCTTGTCCATGGAGTCGGTGACCTCGTCGGCATACATGATGACCTTGCCGGACACGTTCCTGGCCGCGCGGCCGATGGTCTGAATCAGGGACCGGTAGGAGCGCAGGAAGCCCTCCTTGTCCGCATCCAGAATGGCCACCAGGGAGACCTCGGGCAGATCCAGTCCCTCGCGCAGGAGGTTGATACCCACGATGACATCGATCTTGCCCTCACGCAGCTCCCGCAGGAGCTCCACGCGCCGCAGGGTGTCCACATCCGAGTGCAGGTACTCCACCTTGATGTCGCGCTCCAGCAGGTAGTCGGTCAGGTCCTCGGCCATCTTCTTGGTCAGCGTGGTCACCAGAACCCGCTCGTGGCGATCCACCCGTGTCTTGATCTCATCCAGGAGGTCGTCCACCTGGCCCTTGACAGGCCTTACCTCCACCTCGGGATCCAGCAGGCCAGTGGGCCGGATGACCTGCTCCACCACCCCGTCGGACAGGCCCATCTCATAGTCGCCCGGTGTTGCTGAAAGGTAGACGGTCTGGCCCACCTTGTCCAGGAACTCCGGCCACTTGAGCGGACGGTTGTCCATGGCCGAGGGCAGGCGGAAACCATGTTCGACCAGGGTCCGCTTGCGGCTGGCATCCCCCTCATACATGGCTCCGATCTGGGGGACGGTCACGTGGGATTCGTCGATGACCAGCAGGAAGTCGTCGGGGAAGAAGTCCAGCAGGGTGTGGGGCGGGGAACCGGGTTCACGGCCGTCGAAGTGACGGGAGTAGTTCTCCACTCCCGAGCAGGTGCCGATCTGGGTGAGCATCTCCAGGTCGTAGGTAGTACGCATGGTCAGCCTCTGGGCCTCCAGCTCCTTGCCCTGCTTGCGCAGCTGGCCCACACGCCAGTCCAGCTCCTCCTTGATGGTCTTCAGGGCGCGCTCCATCCGTTCGGGACCGGCCACATAGTGGGAGGCAGGGAAGATGTGCACGGAGGTCTCGTGGGCTATCTCGTCCCCGGTCAGCGGGTGCAGGGTGGAGATGCGGTCAATCTCATCGCCGAAGAATTCGATGCGGACGGCCAACTCCTCATAGACGGGGATGATCTCGACCGTGTCGCCACGCACGCGGAAGGTGCCTCGGGTGAAGGCGATGTCGTTGCGCTTGTACTGCATGTCCACGAACTTGCGCAACAGGTCGTCCCGATTGATCCGGTCCCCCTCGTGCAGGAAGAGCATGCGCCCGGCGTACTCCTCGGGCGTACCCAAGCCGTAGATGCAGGAGACGGTGGCCACCACCACGCAGTCGCGCCTGGTCAACAAGTTAGCCGTGGCAGCGTGCCGGAGCCGCTCCACGTCGTCGTTGATGTTGGAGTCCTTCTCGATGTAGGTATCTGTTTGAGGAATGTAGGCCTCAGGCTGGTAGTAGTCGTAGTAGGAGACGAAGTAGGAGACCGCATTGTCGGGCATGAGCTCGCGGAACTCGGCGCAGAGCTGGGCGGCCAGGGTCTTGTTGGGTTCCAGAATCAGGGTGGGCCGCTGCAGGCGCTCGATCAACCAGGCCGTGGTCGCGGTCTTGCCGGTGCCGGTGGCGCCCATGAGCACCACATCGTTCTCGCCATTCTCGATCCGGGTGGCCAGTTCCTCGATGGCCTCTGGCTGGTCGCCGGAGGGCTTATAGGGAGACTTGACCACGAAGGGCTTGTCGGTCCGCTCAATGTTGAACCCCATGAAACTCCCTTCCAGGATGCGTCATTCGCCTAAGGCTCCTCAGTTGCTGTGCGAGGATCCCTGGGCCAAGGTCTTTAGCTCTTTGTATATTCTATCAACAGACTCGAACATTTGTTCGACAGGCTGGGACCCGTCCACCAACAGATCGGCCTGGGCGCGTCGCGAACTGCTGCTGGTCTGGGAACCGATGCGTTCAACAGCCTGGCTTTTGGTCATATGCCGCTGATTCACCATACGCGCAATCCTCACCTGGCTCGGGGTCTCCACCAACAGAACCCTGTCGAAATGAAAAGGAATGGCTGAGCCTACCTCGGTCAGCAGGGGCACCTCATGAACCACCACCTCGGAACCCTCCAACCAGGGCTGCTCGGCCTTGGCGGCCAGGTCATAGACCAGCGGATGGATGATGTCATCCAGGTCCCTACGATCACGATCGGCCGTCGGCCCGCCGAAGACCCGTGCCGCCAGGGCTGACCTGTCCACTCCCCCACGGCCGTCCCCGCAGTCTGAGCCGAAACGCTCCAAAACCGGCCCCACGCCGGGCCCGCCCGGAGCGATGACCTCGTGGGAGAGCTGGTCGTAATCGATGACCTTGGCCCCGTCCTGAGCCAGCCGAGCCGCCACCGTGCTCTTGCCGGCCGCTATTCCGCCGGTCAATCCCACACGTATCATCCCGACCTCCCGCATACACCCTATGGATCTTATGGCAGCAGATACAAATGGAGGGGCCCGACCGAGGCCGGACCCCTCCATTCACCGCTTAATGCTCACTTCTTTTCCTTGAGCAGCTGCTCGCGCAGAGCGGCCAGCTGGTCGTCGGAGGCCAAGGTGCCCTCGGAGCTGGACTCCGAGCTGTAGTTGGTGGTCTCCTCGGAGTTCTGACGACGAGAGCGCGAACCGGAGGCGGGCGCCTGGGAGGACCGGCTGTCCTCGGCGGCCGAAGCCTCGGCGTTCTCCAGCTCCTTGGCCACGAAGGCCTTGTGCTGCTCCCAGAGGTCGTGGGCGGCCGCATACTGGGACTCCCACTCCTCCCGCTGCTTCTCGTAGCCGGCGATCCACTCGTTGCTCTCGGGGTCGAAGCCCTCGGGGTACTTGTAGTTGCCATCCTCGTCGTACTCGGCGGGCATGCCGTAGATGGCCGGATCGAAGTCCTCGGAGGTCGGATCGACGGAGTCGTCGGCCTGCTTGAGGGACAGGGAAATGCGGCGGCGATCCAGGTCGACGTCGATGACCTTGACGAAGATCTCCTCGCCCTGCTTGACCACGGTCTCGGGGTTCTCCACGTGGCGGTTGGCCAGCTCGGAGATGTGGACCAGGCCCTCGATGCCGTCCTCGACGGAAACGAAGACACCGAACTGCACGATCTTGGTGACCTTGCCCTTGACGATCTGTCCGGGCACGTGGGTCCGTGCGAAGCGCTGCCAAGGATCTTCCTGGGTAGCCTTGAGGGACAGCGAGATGCGCTCGCGGTCCATATCGACATCCAGCACCTCGACGGTGACCTTGTCGCCCACCTTGACGACCTCGCTGGGGTGATCGATGTGCTTCCAGGAAAGCTCGGAAACGTGGATCAGGCCGTCCACACCACCCAGGTCGACGAAGGCGCCGAAGTTGACGATGGAGCTGACCGTACCCTCGCGGATCTGGCCCTTCTTGAGCTGGGCCATGAAGGTCTCGCGCACCTCGGACTGGGTCTCCTCCAGGTACTGGCGGCGGGAGAGGACCACGTTGTTGCGGTTCTTGTCCAGCTCCAGAATCTTGGCCTTGATCTTCTGCCCGATGTAGGGAGACAGGTCGCGCACGCGGCGCATCTCGACCAGGGATGCGGGCAGGAAGCCACGCAGGCCGATGTCGACGATGAGTCCGCCCTTGACGGCCTCGATGACGGTGCCCTCAACGACGCCGTCAGCATCCTTGATCTTCTCGATGTCGCCCCAGGCGCGCTCATACTGGGCACGCTTCTTGGACAGGATCAGGCGGCCTTCCTTGTCCTCCTTGGTGACGACCAGAGCCTCGATGGTGTCACCGACCTGGACCACATCGTCGGGATCGACATCCTTCTTGATGGAAAGCTCGCGGGAGGGAATCACGCCCTCGGTCTTGTAGCCGATGTCCAGCAGAACCTCGTCATGGTCGATCTTAACGACCGTCCCCTCGACCAGATCCCCATCGTCGAAGTTCTTGATGGTGGAATCGACTGCCTTGATGAAGTCTTCCTCGGACCCGATGTCATTGACCGCGACCTGGGGGACTTCCTTCTTGTTCTCTGCCATTAATTAAATTGTTTCTTGTATAGTTGGTGGATATTTTTCCGTATTGAGTTATGCGTTCCCGCCGGCAGGCGCGAACATTCTCCATGATAGGAGACACCGCGGTCATTGTCGCCGGGAGACCTCGGGCGTGTCGCAGACGGGGATTCCGGCGGCCCGCTCGGCGGATTCGACCACATTGACCAGAAGCATGGCCCGGGTCATGGGACCCACGCCACCGGGGTTGGGCGTATAAGCGACTGCAGACTGCCTGGCGGCCGGGTCGATGTCGCCCTTGATCCGCCAGCGCCCCTCCTGCTGATCCCAGATCCGGGAGACGCCAACATCCACCAGAACGGCACCCTGGCGGACCTGGTCCGGGCCAACCAGTCCAGCTCGGCCCACGGCCGAAATGATCACGTCAGCCCTGCGCAGATGGGCGTCAACGTCCCTAGTGCGGGTATGGCAGAGGGTCACGGTGGCATCCACCCCGCGGTTGGTCAGGAGCAGCCCGATGGTGCGGCCCACGGTCAATCCCCGGCCCAGCACACAGACATCCTTGCCGGTCAGGTCAATCCCGTAATGGCCCAGCAAGTACAGAATCCCGCGCGGTGTGCAGGGCAGGGGGGTCCGCACCTGCCCGTCGGTATGCAGGACCAGCTGGCCCAGGTTGTAGGGATGCATGCCGTCGGCGTCCTTGGCCGGATCGATGCGATCGATGATCTCAGTGGGATCCACACCATCAGGCAGGGGCAGCTGGACGATGTAGCCAGTGCAGTCAGGATCCTGGTTGAGCTGATCCACGGCAGCAAGAATCCGCTCCTCGCCGGCATCGGCGGGCAGATCAACCCTGATCGACCTGATGCCCACCTGGCTGCAGTCCCGGTGCTTGCCCTCTACATATTTAACCGAACCCGGATCCTTCCCCACCAGGATGGTCCCCAGGCCGGGCGTGCGCCCCATGGCCGTCAGCCTAGCCACCCGAGCGCGCAGGTCCTCCTTGAGTTCCGCAGCCGCCGCCTTCCCGTCCAGTTTTACTGCAGTCAACACGTCTCCATCATCCAAGTGGGCACAAACCCTTGTCGAATTCGTCTGGGCCAGATTAGCTCAGATTCCTCCCCGAACGGAACCAGCGTCCAATGGCCGGTCTGGGAGGACTCGACTGCTGAAGTTGCGCGCTGTCCTCTCCCCAGCGATAATGAGAATCATGCTCAATAAGAGCAGGTTCACCGTTTTAAGCCCGTGCAGGAAAGGAAGTCATGGATACGGACACGAATAGAACATCCACGCAGGCCTGCATCGTTTTCGACCATGCCGCCATCCGCCGTTCCGGGCGGCTGATCTGGTCAGAGGGGACCTTCACCATTCCCTCGGGAACCGTGACCGCCATCGTGGGCACCAACGGCACGGGCAAAACCAGCATGATGCAGGCCGAGCTGGGCCTGCTCCCCCTGGATGCCGGCAGCCTGCGGGTCCTGGGGCAGCCGGCCGGCCAGGCCAACGACCGCATTGGATACGTACCACAGAGCTACACCTCGGATATCGACTCCAACCTTACGGCCGAACAATCCGTCCTGCTGGGGCTGACCGGCACCCGGTTCGGCATTCACCCCGTCACCCGGCAGGACCGCGAGCGCGCCAGAGCGGCCATGCGCTTCGTCGGTGTGGAGGACAGGGCCCACCTGCGCCTGTCCCAGCTCTCCGGCGGCCTGCGACAGCGGGTGGCCATCGCCCAGGCCCTGGTCTGCGATCCTGATCTGCTCATGCTGGACGAGCCCCTGGCCAATCTGGATCTGGCCGGGCAGCGCGCCACCGTCCACCTGCTGGCACAACTCAACAGCCGTCTGGGCATGTCCATCCAGGTGGTGGCCCACGACCTGAACATGCTGCTGCCTGTGCTGACCGGAGCGGTCTACCTGCTGGACGGACACCCTCATTACGCCCGCATGGACGACGTGCTGGATTCGGACCTGCTCACCCACCTCTACGGCACCAAGGTGGAGGTGGTCACCACTCCTCAGGGGGACATGTTCGTGGCCCCCGACATGGACGAGCCGATCGGACCCGTCCATAATCGCTACCAACCCAGCCAGGTGGCCCGCCTGCACGGGACGGACCGGGAAAGGAACTCATGAGCACACCAGTCTTCGACCCCCATTGGACCGAGATCCTCGCCGCCCCCTTCATGCGCAACGCCATGGTGGCCGGCCTGTGCATCGCCGTGGCTGCCGGAGCCATGGGCTACTTCACCATTGCCAGACACTCCACCTTCGCCGCCCACGCCCTGGCCCACATCGGTCTGCCCGGTGCCACAGGGGCCGTCCTGCTGGGGCTGCCGGTCTCTGCCGGCATGGGCCTGTTCGCCCTGGGCGGGGCGCTGGTCATCGGAGCCCTGGGCAAGCGGGCCTCCCAGAGGGAGATCGCCACGGGCACGGTCCTGGCCTTCGCCACCGGTCTGGGACTCTTCTTCGCCAGGATGTCCAGCTCGGCCTCCCAGCAGATGCAGGCCATCCTCTTCGGATCCATCCTGACCATCACCCGAGGCCAGGTCGTCGGCTTCATAGTCTTTGATGCAATCCTGCTGATCCTGCTGGCCCTGATCTACCGGCCCCTGCTCTTCAGCTCCCTGGATGAACAGGTGGCCCAGGCCCGCGGCGTGCCCATCGGGCTGATGAACCTGACCTTCATGGCCATCATGGCCGGCGTCATCACCATCGCCGTACCGGCAGTGGGGACCCTGCTCATCTTCGCCCTGGTCGTCACCCCGGCAGCCACGGCCAACATCCTGGTGGCCTCTCCCCTACGGGCCATGCTTCTATCAGGATTGATCTGCCTGGCTTCAATCTGGGGAGGCCTGGTGATCTCGGCCATGGTGCCGGCTCCTCCCAGCTTCGTCATCGTGACCCTGTCCACCCTCTTCTGGGCTCTGGCCAAGGGATGGGCGGCCCTGCGCGCCTGAAGCCGGTCAGTCCACCAGGGCGGTGGCCATGACGGCGACACCCTCATCGTGGCCGGTAAAGCCCATGCCATCAGTGGTGGTGGCAGTCAATTTAACCGGTGCCCCGACAACCTGACTCATGGCCTGCTGGGCCAGGTGACGACGGGATGAAATTCTGGGGCGCTGGCCGACGATGACCAGGGAGGCGTTGAGCAGCCTGCGACCGTGCCCATGCAGACAGTCCATGGTTTTCTCCAGCATGGCCGCGCCGTGCATGCCCGCTCCAAGAGCCTGTGATCCCAGGCCGAACAAGGTACCGATATCGCCCAGGTCGGCGGCTGACAGGATGGCATCGATCAGGGCATGGGCGGCTGCATCGCCGTCAGAATCGCCCAGCAGGCCGGGGGTTCCGTCATTCCAGGACAGGCAGGCCAACCAGAGGGGACGCTCACCGGTCGGGTCGAAGCGATGGGCGTCAAAGCCCAGTCCGATGTTTGGATGGCCCATGACCGAATCCGGCCTCAGCGCTTGGCCTTGGTCTTCCCCTTGCCCTTGGTCTTGGCGGCCTCCTGGGCCACCCGTGCCAGGGTCTTGGAGGCCGGCTCCTTGGGGGACTTGGTGTGGTGCTTGTCGTCACCGGGCATGGGTTCCGCATAGCCCAGGTTGACGTCCAGCAGGCGCTGGGCCTCGTCCTCGTCCAGCTTCTCGGACAGGGCGATCTCGGAGGTCAGGATCTTGCGGGCCTTGATCAGCATCCGCTTCTCGCCCGCCGACAGCCCGTGCTCGTCCACGTCGCGCTGGGAGAGGTCGCGCACCACTTCGGCGATCTTGTTGACCTCGCCGGTGGCGATCTTCTCCACGTTCAGCTTGTAGCGGCGGGACCAGTTCATCTCCTTCTCCTCGACCACCGGGGTGCGCAAGATCTCGAAGACCTTGGCCACCGCCTTGGCGTCGACGATGTCTCTGACGCCCACCTTGGCCGCGTTCTCCACGGGGACGTTGATGACCAGTCCGTCCGAGGAGAGCACGGACAGCTGCAGGTACTTGCGGGTGACGCCCTTGACGGTCCGTTCGGTGATGGCGTCCACCCTGGCGGCCCCATGACGCGGATAGACGACCATGTCACCGACCTTGTAACCCATATGCCCTCCAGAACGAGTCGAGAAAATACCATATAATAATGCCATTGCGCATGGACTTGCTGACGGGCGCCTGGGGACGACGCGATTCTCCGCGAGCACACTTCCCCTGGAGGCTCTGAAGACTATTCTGGAAGAAACGACGGTGGTGGAACGAATGCCGACAAGGCTCCACCCCGCATGACGAGCATCGTTTTGCGGATCAGTGATCGAAAACAGAGGTAGGCATGATCAGAAACACAAGCCGCTACACTACACCCAGCACCATCCTGGTGGTTGAGGACGAACCCACCCTGGCCACTGCCATAGCCCAGCGCATCACCGCCGAAGGGTGGACGGCCCGGGTGGCCTCGGACGGTGCCAGCGCCGTGCAGGCCGCCTCCCAGATCAAGCCCGACCTGGTCATCATGGACATCATGCTGCCCGTCATGGACGGACTGGAGGCCACCAAGCGGATCGTGGCCGAGCGACCGGTGCCGGTGCTGATTCTGACCGCCCGGGACGACGAGGCCGACAAGGTGACCGGTCTGGGCGCCGGAGCCGACGACTACATGACCAAACCCTTCTCCATGCGCGAGCTGATCGCCCGCTGCAAGGCCCTCCTGCGCCGGGTGGAGCGGGCCAAGGTCATCGCCAAGAACTCCGAGAACGAGAAGGTGCTGGACTTCGGATCCCTGGTCATCGACCCGGCCCAGCGCATCGTGACCCTGCGCGGGAAGCAGATCCACCTGACCCCCACCGAATTCGACCTGCTGGCCACGCTGGCCCGTCGGCCCAAGTCCGTACTCACCCGCGAGAAGCTGCTGGAGGAGGTCTGGGACTGGGTGGATGCCTCGGGCACCAGGACGGTGGACTCCCACGTCAAGGCCCTGCGGCACAAGCTGGGCTCGCAGATGATCCGCACCGTGCATGGCGTGGGCTACGCCTTCGAGCCGCCCGAGGATCAGGAACAGGATCAGCGGTAGCAGCCGCGGATGCACGCCATGAGCAAGGACGGCAAAAGCCGGCGCAAGGGGCCCGGTCTGAGTGCGCGTGTGGATCGCGAACGGCCCATTGGATCCTTCGCCTCATTGAAGGTGGAGCTGAGCGTCCTGATCATCATCTCCACAGCCATCGCCTTCGTCATGGCTTGGTTCCTGCTGAAGATGGGCTGGAGCGGCTGGATCGCCATGCCGCTGACCCTGGTGGTGGCCCTGGGGATCACCTACTTCTTTTCCCGAGGGCTCACCGCTCCCCTGCGGCAGATGAGGGATGCAGCCGAGGCCATGGCCGACGGGGATTATACGGTCCGGGTCCACGCCACCACGACCAGCCACGACGAGGTGGGGCTCCTGGCCCAGTCCTTCAACGAGATGGCCGAGGAGCTCCAGCACGCCGACCAGATGCGCCGGGACATGGTGGCCAATGTCAGCCACGAGCTGCGCACCCCCGTCTCAGCCCTGCAGGCCATGGTGGAGAACATGGCGGACGGGGTGACCGAGCCCACGCCAGCCAACTTGGAGGGGATCCTGGAGCAGACCCATCGCCTGTCCGACCTGATCGCCTTCCTGCTGGATCTGTCGAGGATGGAGGCCGGGGCTGCCAGCCTGCAGATCGAGGACTTCGACTTCGGGGACTTCATCGACGAGACCCTGCAGCCCCTGGCCATAGCCGACGCCGGGCACGCCCACGACATCCAGGTGGATCTGGAGAAGGGCCTGAGAATGGAGGGCGACCAGGACCGGCTGCGCCAGCTCTTCACCAACGTCATCAGCAACGCCCTAAAGCACTCGGCCGACGGCACCACAGTGCTGATCCAGGCCCACGAGGATCGGCAGCAGGAGACCATTGTCACCAACGTGGTCAACTTCGGTTCGCAGATACCCCCCGAGGCCCGCACCGACATCTTCCGGCGCTTCGTCAAGGGCAAGGCCGGCCCGGGTACGGAGTCGGGCGGCACCGGGCTGGGGCTGTCCATCGCCCGCTGGGCGGCCCAGTTGCATGGAGGCCAGGTGCAGGTGGTGGACGACCCGCGCGGAGCCGACTTCGAGATCACCCTGCCCAGATATCACCGCGACCCCGACGAGGACGAGGGGGACGGAGACCACTCTGACGGGTCCGACGCGCCGCATTGACGGGGAGGCGCACCTCGGCTCATAATGAAATCGAACATTTGTTCGAATGCCATCGAGTTCGAGGTGTGCCATGGTCGCTACCATCCATGGGTCGCCGGAGGCGGCCCCTGCTTCCCTGCCGGAGTGCCGGGTCGATGCCCTGAGTCCCTTCCGAGGGCACCCCAGCCCTGTCCCCCAGGCCTTGGAGGCCGTCCACGCCGGCTTCCCCTCCGTGGCCCAGGACTACTTCAGCGGCGACTTCAGCTTCGATCAGAACGTCATCGTCCACCCCGATGCCACCTTCATCATCCATGTGGCCGGCGATTCCATGACCGGAGCCGGCATCTTCGATGGGGACCTGTTGGTGGTCGACCGGTCCCTGGAGCCGCGCGAGGGGGATATCGTCATCGCCATCCTGGACGACGAGCTGCTGGTCAAGCGGCTGGCCAGGTACAAGGGACGGACCATGTTGCGGGCCGAGAACCCCGCCTACCCCGACTTCCTACCCCAGGAGGGCGAGGAACTGGTCATCTGGGGGGTGGTCATCGGCAACTATCACTGGCAGCGGGTGGACACCAAGGGCGAACTTCGGAGTGGCTCTCCCCTGCCCCAGGTCACCTATCCCGGACATACCCCGCACGGTCGCAGGCACACGGGAAGCCAGGGCCGGAAGCCCGCCTATCCTTCCACGGGCTGGGGGTCGGCATGAGCGCGCAGAGACCGGCCCAGCCGGCATCCGGAACCGCTCTGACAGGCCAGGTAGTCCTGGCTGATGCCAACTCTTTCTTCGCTTCATGTGAGGCCGTCTTCGACCCCTCCCTGGCCGACCGCCCGGTGGTTGTGCTGTCCAACAACGACGGCTGCGTAGTGGCCCGCAACCGCCCGGCCAAGGCCTTGGGCATCACCAATGGCACACCCTGGTTCACCATTCGCGACAGGGCCCTGCAGGACGGGGTGGTGGCCCGCAGCTCCAATTATGAGCTCTACGCCAGTCTCTCAAGGCGCATGATGGCCATCATGGCCCATTTCCTGCCCAACCAGGAGATCTACTCCATCGACGAGTGCTTCATGGACAGCATCTGGAACGACAAGCGCACCGTCCAGATCTGCCGGGAGCTGCGCGCCGCGGTCCTGCGGTGCACCGGCATCCCCGTCAGCGTGGGCGTGGCGCCTACCAAAACCCTGGCCAAGGTGGCCAACCACTGGGCCAAGGACCATCCCTCGACCGAGGGAATCACCCTCTGGAGCCAGGTGGAGTCCCAGTATGGCGACCAGGCTCTGGCATCCGTGCCCGTCGACCAGGTCTGGGGAGTGGGCCGACGGCTGACCGGCAGACTCATGGGCATGGGCATCACCACCGCCCTGGATCTGCGCGATGCCGATCCCTCCCTGATCCGGCATCGGTTCTCCGTCATGCTGCAGCGCACCGTACTGGAATTGAGGGGACGACCCTGCATCGAACCCGAGGCGGATGCCGCCAGGGGCGTGCGCACCGATCAGATTCTGTGCTCGCGCATGTTCTCTCACCCCATTGAGGGCTACGCCACCCTGGCCCAGGCCTTGAGCATCTACGCCCAGAAGGCCTGCCGCCGCCTGCGTCGACAGCACGGCTTATGTGGCAGAGTGCGGGTCTTCTGCTCCACCAGCCCCTATGCGCCCCAGCAGTTCTGCTCAGCTGGCCGGACCGTCGTCCTGGAGGATCCCAGCGACGACCCGCTGGTCATCGCCGGCGCAGCCAGCCGGGCGCTCAAGGGCCGAGTGGATCCGCACGCCCGCTGGATCCGGGCCGGAGTGGTTCTGCTGGACCTGACCGACGCCGACCACTTCCACACCTTGGAAGGCCTGGACGCAGCCCGGGACACCCATGGTCTGGGGGACGTCCTGGAGGATGCCACCCGTCGTTTCGGCCCTTTCCGCGTGGGCGTGGGCTACGGAGGCATCCGCGGCCAGGGCCGGGGCGACGAGGATACGGGGGCCGACTGGGCCATGAACCGGGGCATGCTCTCCCCCCGGGCCACCACCCGCTGGGACGAGATGGCCGTGGCCCAGGCCCGCTAGAGATCCTCATGGCCTGGAGGAACGGCCGCCAGAGCCAGGGCAGCCAGCGGCAGGGCACCTGCAGTCTCCAGGGCTCGAGCACACTGACGGATGGTGGATCCGGTGGTGATGATGTCGTCCACCACCAGGACAGGATGACCGGCCAGTCGTGAGGGATCCGCAACCGCAATCCGGCCTGCCAGCCGACGCGAACGGTTCCGACGGCCGCCCGCTTGGACAGACTTGGTTCTCACGGAGTTCATGATCAGGGCCGGTTCCACCTGGGCAGCCAGACCCTGCCGCTGCAGGGCCTGGACCAGAGACAGGAGGATCGGCTCCAGATGAACCCTCCCCCGCCTTCGCAGGGAGGCGCGGGAGGAGGGAGCAGGAACCACCAGAATGGCCCTGGCAGACTTGGGCCGAAGCAGAGGATCGATCAGCCTGAACAGGGCTGGAGCCAGATCGGCCATGACCTGGCCCAGTGGCCTGTCCAAGGGCCTGTTGTCATGGTCCTTCCAGGACAGAATGATCCGCCTGACAGGTCCGCGATATGGAGCGCAGGCCAGCGCCAGACCCAGGGCATAGGCGGGCGCGGGCACTGACAGGGGCCGGAAGAGCAGGGATCTGCAACCGGGGCAGAGCAGAAGGTCCGGGCAGTCACAGCCGGCGCAGGCTCGCGGAGCCAGCAGGTCCAGGGCCGAGCCCGCCATGGCCGAGGCGACAGCATAAGCGGCCCGTCTGAGTCGGCTGGATGCCGATGAAGGATTGTCCATATCGCCCAGCCAACCCTCGAACAAAGAGGATAGACAAACAGATCAGGGCCATGTGCATGAACATGCTATCTGTTCACAGGGTTGTCAGCGCACAGGTTTAGCAGATTCAGGCCAGATCAGCCTCCATGGCCTGAATCAGGGCCAAGGCATCGGCAGGATCGCGCACACGCAGAGCCATGGCCCCCGCCAGGGCCGCCGGATAGTCGTTGCCGTCAGGATCCATCCGGTCGCCCACGAAGGCGATATCGCCGACATCCACACCCAGTATCCTGGCCAGGGAGGTCACGGCGTAGGCCTTGTCAATACCCTTGGCCGAGATGTCCACGCTGGTGGAGCCGCCTGAACGCACCTGCAGGTTGGGCAGATCGGCGGCCACGGCCCGGGCCAGGGCATCCTTGCGGCTGTTGTCCGGATCCCAGGCCTCCTTGGCTTGGACAGGGGCCTGCTGACCCAGGGCGGAGAAGGTTATCTGGCTGCCGCGATCCTCGATGCGCGGCCCCCAGACCTGCCCCTCCCAGTCGCCCAGCTGCTTGGCCCTGCGTTCCAGGCTGGCCTCGGCGGCCTGCCGGTCCTGGGCGCTCAGGTCGTGGGCGTAGACGCACTTCCAGCTTCCATCCTGCCAGCGGTAGTAGCGGGTGCCGCTGGTGGGCATCAGATGCAGCTGGTCGAAACGGGTGTCATCGGGCAGGGCATCCAGCACCTGGTCGCGAAACTGGCTGAACCGTCCGCCAGAGACGATGGCCACGGGCCGAAGCCGGGTCAGGGCGGCGAAATGAACGGCCATGGTCTGGTCCATACGGGTCTTGGACAGCGCCAGAGTATTGTCCAGATCGAAGGCCAGCACCCGTGCCCGTGCGCAGATGGACCCTATGTCTTGGCTGCCCCACCAGGCCACGTTCATCGCACCGTCCTCCGCCATGATTGCTCCCATCCGCTTGTCGATCATCGCTCTATGCTACAAGACACCCTGAATCGAAACTGTCACTGAGTTGAGGGGCTATGGTGAGTGTCATGATCAACGATCAGCCGCCTTGGTCCCGCAGCGTCTACCGGGACAGTCATGGCCGGGGGATTCGTCGGCCTACCTTCGGCACCCGCCTGCCCCGCTATCGCACTAGATGCGGGATCTTCGACGACCTGACCGCGGCCCAGATCCGGCGTCTGGGAGCCGGCTGGCCCCAGCTGGTCAAGCCCGTCCAATTCGCCGTCGAGGACGTGCCACCCTCCGACCCCACCCCCTGGGAGGACAGGGCGGACCTCTTCTCACGCAGTTTCCCGGCAGGCCGCGGCATCCCCGCCAGAATCGTCCTCTACCGGCTGCCCATCCAGAGCAAAACCCGGGACCGCACCGAGCTGGAGTTGATTATCCGCGACGAACTGGTCCTGCAGTTGGCAGACCTTTACGGGCGGGACCCGGAGGAAATCGACCCAATGTGGGGACGCTGACAGCCGACGTTCAGGGCAGGACAGTGGAGTCGGGGCCGGAGCGGATCAGCGTGGTGGCAGGCATGAGCCCGTCAGGAGCCATGACGGCCAGACCAGCCAGACCAGCCTGGTTGACCGCGTCCACGCTCAGACGGGCATTCCAGATCAATCGGGATGAATCATGCTCGGAATCCTCGTTCAGCCGTACGGCGGCCACCTGGTCGCCCAGATCGTGGGCTGAAAGCTCATGGGCCCTACCCGGATCAACGGTCAGCGAGCGCTCATCCAATTTCTTACCCTTCTCGTCGAATCCAACCAGTTCGGCCTTGATCGGATCCGTCGATGGGTTGACCAGGGTCAGCGCGGCCTGGGCGGGCTGGGATATGGTCAGGGCCGAGGAGGCGGCAGCAGTACCCGCAGGAATCAGAGCCAGGTCGGACTGCGACTGATCCTGGCTGCCCCGACTGGTCACCTGCAGGACTGCTCGGACAGGCTGGTCGGCATGCACCTGCAGAGCCAGCTTGCCGTCAGGCACGCCTCCCAAGTCCACCGCAGTGGCCCTGGAACCCTGCAAATCCACCCGCCGCAAGGATTCCCGACCTTCTTCATCCATCCAGGACAGCTCCACCGCAGTGGCCTTGGAACCCTGCAGAAGCAGGGTGGCCTGGTCTGCCCCGCGCAGGCCGGGAATAACCAGATCACGGCCGGGCGCCGCCAGGGCCGTTACCTGATCCGACCCGCGCGGATCCAGTCCAGCCATGACATTGACCGAGACCGACATGGCCACTGGTGCCTGGGAGCTGCGAGCCCGAACGTAGATGGCCTGCTGTCCGGGAGCCGCCGCAGACAGGTCGTATGAGGCATGGCCGCCAGGCGCCACAGTCATGGTGTTCCCGGTCTCCAGGGACAGGTTGCCGGAGGAATGCGAACCCTGGATCTCCAGACTGATCACCGTGGCCTTGGATGACGGGTTGTAGGCCACCAGCCGCTGTGTGGACCCTCGACCAGTTGCAGGCAACAGGAAGTCGGCATCCATGACGGCCCGAGGGCAGGCCAGCGCCTGGACCCCTCGCAGATCGCCCTTGGTGGCCCAGGAGACCATACCGACAGCAGCCCCCGTGCCCGGCTGGGACTTGAGCATCCGGGAATCGAAAGCCGTAGCCGAGGCACCTGGATCGATCGAGGCGGCCATGGTCTTCTGCCCATCCAAGAGGTCGGGATCAGTCATCGTGGTGCGTCGCCCGTCTCCAAGCGGGGTCAGGCTGGCACTGCCGATGGATCCAAAGGCGGCGGCTGTGACACGGGCGCTCAGATCGCCTTCCGAGGCTTTGAACTGGTCATCGCCGACCTTATCCTCATCCGCTACCGTCATTCGAGCCGGGCAGTAGGACGCTACCTCACGTTGGCTGACCCGGGTGGAAACGACTGACGAGCCCTGGGGCCCATCAGCCAAAGAAGCCGGGGGCGTCCATACCAAGAGAGCAGCGATCAAAACCGCCACCAGAGGCGCCGTGACCAGAGCAGCCACCAGGGATCCCTTGCTTCGTACACTCATAGTTGCTCCCCTCCAAAGTAGCCCGGACGCGGCAGGGCCACCAAACAGTATCCCAGCAAGACCAGGCCCAGGGTCCAGAGCCAGATCCTCCTCCAGGTGCTGGCCGCCGCTCGATGGGCCCCGGCCATGTTGACTCCCACATCCCTGCCGGATTGCGAGCTCAAACGGAAATAGGTTCCCTGGGCATTGGTCGCCACCTGCTGGGCGCCATCGCTGGCGGTGATGTTGGATACCAGGTCATCGTTGGGCGTGGATCCCATGCCGGCTGCTCCGGAACGGTCGGCGGGCACATAAATTCCCCCGAAGCCCATACCGGATACAGCCGCTACAGCCTTGGAGTCGGCGTTGGCCATCAGAGCCGCCGCCGAACGCGAGAGGACATCCTGACCGGCCATCTGCCCGCCGTTCACCCTCTGGGCACGCAGGGCAGGCGAGGCATCGATCAGATCTCCTCGTGCGGTGTGCAGACCCGCGTAGGCCACGCGGCCATGGGAGGGCGAGGTCAGCACCAGCACCCGATGGGATGGATCCTTGTTCAGGTAGTCCACCGCCACTGCCGGGAGCTGCCGATCATCAGCAGACAGGGGTCCTCCGACTGGCGCCGCCAGACCAGCCGCCGCCACGCCTGCCGTGACCAGGGTCAGAACCAGGCCCAGCAAGAGCCTGACAATCCGTCCCCCGCCCATCAACCGCAGCTGCAGAGGTTGAAGAGGACTGCGCAGGAGGCAGGGGCGGACGATCAGCATCGCCCTCTGGAACCTGATCGTGCCCAGGAGCAAGGGGCGAGAAGGGATGGACGGCCCTGCCCGCCAGAAGGCCCAGACAGGCTAGCAGCCCCATGAAGGCAAGCATCATCCCAGGCAGGACCGAACCGGCCACTGGACCGGTCTCGTCCAAGCCGGTGCAGACCGCCTGGGAGATCAGCGCCAGGATCAGGCCCAGCAGAACCGTACTCCAAAGAATCCTGGCAGTCTTGAGTGCCCGAGGCAGAACCAAAGTGATGAAGGCCAGCAGGGCCACCACCAGCAGACAGCAGGCCAGCGTGGCCGGACGCCAGAGCTCAGGTCGCCACCTGACGGGCCACAGGGCCGAAAGATCCAGGCCCAACAGGCGGGCCAGCAGTTGCCCCAGGCTCCCGGTTCTGGGTTGACCGGTCAAGCCCGTCGAGGGGATCATAAGATCTGCGAACAGCTGTCTGAAAAGTCCTTGATTGGCATGGTGCAAGGAATTGACCAGGGTAGGCGCCAGGGCCAGCGCCGAGGGCAGGGGCATCAGGAGCAGCATGACCCGATGGGAGGGCACCAAGCAGATCGCCATGATGAAGAGCGGGATCATGGCCAGCATGAGCTGAGGTTCGGCAACCAGGACCGGCAGAAAGCAGATAGAGGCCAAAGCCGCCTGCTGCACCGAAGCCTTGGGGCGCACGGGAGCCTCGGTCTGATACAGCCCCACGGCCTTGAAAACAAAGGCAAAGGCGGCAGGCATGAAGGCCATGACCGTCAGCATGGGCAGCTGCAGGCCATCCACGATACCCAGGGCGAATGCCAGACAAGCCCAGAGCAACCCCAGCAGGACTCGGATGGGATTGGACCTGGTGACCACGCCGGCCAGGGCCCAGAAAGACAGAGCAGCCAGTCCCGTCTCCGCCAGGAGCATCAGGGCCATGGCCTGGGCTACGTGACCGCCGGTCAGCAGAGCGAAGGGCAGGAGGACCAGGAGGAAGGGGGCAGGAACTGCGGGCTGCCCCACACCTCCGGCCCAGGACCAGGAGGTGGTGGCCGCCGTCAGCAGCTGGGACCAGTCGGCTCCGGACGAGGGTAGGGAGGGCGCGTGGATGGCCCCTCCCGAGAAGATGGCACGACAGAGTGGCCAGTGGGTGGCCACCAGGGCCGCCAAGACTGCTATGGTCATCCCTGAAGCCCAAGCCAGGCGACGCAGGAACTGCTGGCGCAGA
Source organism: Bifidobacterium sp. A11 (assembly GCF_000499185.1). Lineage (NCBI taxonomy): Bacteria > Bacillati > Actinomycetota > Actinomycetes > Bifidobacteriales > Bifidobacteriaceae > Bifidobacterium > Bifidobacterium sp. A11. The sequence goes on along the minus strand of NZ_AWUO01000004.1, from coordinate 37,497 downwards.
TGAGCCAGGGCCAGGTGGCTGAGCATGGGATGTTCCTGCTGGTCGTGGAAGGCCTGCCTGCGCTGCCGCCACTGCCGGATCTGCTGACCGTTGGCCTGAAGAATGTCCAACCGGCGGGGATCACCATGGCAGGCGGAGGTCAGACGGCGACGCATCGTGAACAAGGCTGCAGGGTTGGCCAGAATCCGCCAGGGCGCGCACAGCCGGCAGAGAGCCCTGTAGGGCCGTTTGCCGATAAGATCAACCGCCATGAACCACAATGCCGCCAGAACTCGCCAGAGCCAGACCAGCGGCCACCAGGGCAGGGCAAAATCAGTCAGCAGGTAGCGTTCCCGGGCCAGTATGGGGCCCATGGAGGCATCCAAGGGGTGGTCGGGCTGCACCGCCCGCCCGTTCCGATCACGCAACCCGCTCATACGGGCGCCGGCATGGGCCACCCGAGCGTTGGGTACGATTACCACCCGCCCCCCTGACAGGCAGATACGACGGCAGAGATCGTCGGCCTGGCCAAAGGTGCCAGCCCAGGCGCCTGGTCCGCCCAGGTCCTTCATGGTCTGCATGGGCACCAGGGCGCCAGCCAGGCTCACCGCGAAGACATCCTGACGCGCGTCATATTGCTGCTGGTCGGGTTCGCTGTCCACCACCAGACTCACCGTTCGGTGATGGTAGGCATACCGACCCACGTCATGGAGTCCCTGGCCCTGCCAGTCATACTGCTTGGCACCCAGCAGGGAGGCAGTGGGATTGCTGTGCCAGGTGTCCACCAGCTCGTCCAGGCAATGATTATCCAGTGGACGGCAGTCGTCGTGCAGAAGCCAAAGAGCGCGGATCCGACCAGGCAGACGGGCGTAGCCAAGCGCCTTGTCCAAGGCATCGCCGAAGGAGGAGGCGCCTCGCGCGCGGACCACCTGCACTTCCACCCGCGCGGGCCCATCCACCGGAAACTGCGCATAGAGCGGCTCTGTGGTGGACCCCGAACAGTCAGCGATAACCAGGACCCGTGGCAAGAGGCTCTGTCGCAAGAGGGCACGCAGGGTGTCCGGCAAATAGGTCAGATCATGCTCGACCGTGATCACCGCCGCCACGGCATCCTCCACATGAGGGCTGGCGGCGGGCGAACATTCGTTCATGACTGAAGAGAGGACCTGCCGGACATCCTGGGCTTGAGGCGCGACGAAACTCATGCGTTCCAGTCTACGCAAACCAGGTCACCGGATGCCTCGCTTGGGCACCTGCGGCGATTCAGACCTGACGCTGCGCGCGCATCCTCTTCTTGTAACGGCGGCGCTCCCGTTCACTCATGCCACCCCAGATGCCGAAGCGCTCATCATGTTCGACCGCCCAGTCCAGGCACTGCTTGCGGACGGTGCAGTCGGCGCAGACCCGTTTGGCCTCCTGGGTGGAGCCCCCCTTGCCCGGGAAGAATGCCTCCGGGTCGGTCTGCGCACAGAGCGCCTCGCTTCGCCAGGATGGTCCGACGTTGACTTCGAACCACTGCATCAGCGGCGTCAGTCTGTTTTTAGTTGTACTGCTATAGCGAGTGTCAACAAATCCACTCATAGCGACCCCCCAGTCCCTAGTGTGTTTACACACTTTTATTACAGCTGCTGCAGGGGTCTTCTGTCAACCCCTAAATATCTGCGAGCGCAACTGAGCAACACCTGCAGGGAGCCATATCGCCCGAAGAGGAGCTGCGGATGGGGGTCAGACTATACTATGACTGGTTCAAGCACGCGTCACCGCCATCCCGGTTCTTCCCGCCGGAATGAGCCCTACAGCGACAGCCGATGAGGAAGGCATACCATTGACGTCCCCAACCAGAAAGATGGGTCTGCCCAACATCAAGGCGGGCAGGAACGGCAAGCCCCAGCACAGCGACGGGTTTCGCAGCAGCCACCGTCTGCGCACGGGCATCTGCCTGGCCCTTACCTTCGTTCTTTGCTTCCTGGCCTCGACGGTGGCGGCCTTCTGGACCGACATCAACGGTCACATGCACGTGCTCGAGCCCGTCAGCCTGACTCAAGCCCACAAGGCCCCGGAAGACATTTACAAGGGGAAGACTTTGAACGTCCTGGTGCTGGGACAGGACACCCGGGACGGCAAGGGCAACTCCGAGGTGGGCGGCAGCGGCGACGGCCTGGAGGAGAACCACCAGTCGGACACGGCCATGGTGGTCCAGATTGCCGCCGACCGCTCCTATGTGAATGTGGTCTCCATTCCCAGGGACTCCATCGTGAACGCCCCGGCCTGCACTACCAGCAAGGGGGAGACCATCCCGGCCCGCCGCCAGGTCATGTTCAACTCCATCTTCGCCGAGGGCTACAGCCAGGGCGGCGATGCCAATTCGGCCGCCAGCTGCTCCCTGGCAGCGGTCCGTTCCCTGACCGGCTTGGACATTCAGCAGTTCGTGGTGGCTGACTTCAACGGCCTCAAGTCCATCATCGACGCCCTGGGCGGGGTTGACGTGTGCATCCCCAAGGACACCTGGGATGGCTATACCGGCATCAACCTGAAGCGTGGCCTGCAGCATCTGGACGGCACCCAGGCCACCGAGTACGCTCGCATGCGCCACGGAACCGCCGCCGATGGGTCGGACATCATGCGCACCACCCGCCAGCAGTATCTGATCAAGAGCCTGGTCAACGAGGCCAAGACCGTCGACATCTATTCCGACCTGCCCAAGGCCTACCGTCTGGCCACCACTTCCATGTCCACCCTGCAGCTGAGCGAGGGGTTGGGCAACTTCCAGACCCTGCTGGGCCTGGGCAACTCGCTCAAGCACATAGACACCACACATATCTACGCCCGGACCATACCTGTCGAGGAATGGTCCCAGGACAATAACCGGGTGGTATGGACGGACGAGGCCGAAACCATCTGGCATCTGCTGCGAGAGGGCAAGCCCTTGACCCAGGCCAATGAGGACGCGGAGTCAGCTTCCTCGTCAGGCAACCAGGCCGGCAATGGTCAGGATGCCCAGAGCGCCCAAAACTCACAGGGTGCCGCTCAGACAGCAGGCAACGGCTCTGACACAGGGGGCGGCGCCCAATCCTCCTCTGCATCCGCCGCCGCTCTTCCCAAGCCCGATCCCCGTACCGGACTGATCACCATGCCCGACAAGACCCTGATCGATCCCAACACGGGCGGAACTGTCGATCCGGACGACGGGACCATCAGGGATGCGAACACCGGACAGTACATCGGCATGGCGGACCGCTACCTGTTTGCTACGGTCTGTGCGGTTCCGGCACGGAAATAGACGATTAAGCTCCCCCGAGTCGTTCTGACATGCTATTGCTTACCTAGTCGGCAAAGCTACGGAGGTTAAGGGTATGCGGACTGGATCAGACCAAGGCGGACAAGGACAGGAGCCTCCTAGCTTCATGCCCTCCGGGCACCACCGTCCGGCGGCCGACCCCGGATCTCCAGGCACCGAGGCCAGACACAGCCGTAGCCAGACGCCTCCCAGCTTCTCCCCCTCCTCCGGGACTGGGCATCAGAAAGCCAGACGCACCAGTGGCTCCTCGAAAACCACACCCAGGCCGGCGGCTGCGGCGGCACCTGTTAAAAACGACTGGCGCAACAACAACCGGAACATGCGGAACGGCACTGCCCTCGTCCGTAAACACCCAGTGCGCAAGTTCGTAATCATTCTGCTGCTGGTCCTGCTGCTGGCACTGGTTGTACTGGCAGGTGGAGGATGGTTCTGGGTCAACGGCAAGCTCACCCGCGACAAAATGCTGACCGATACCCCTGGCTCAGAGGCCACCACCTGGCTCCTGCTGGGATCGGACCAGCGCGACGGTTCTCCGGGGGCCGGACAGGATGCCAGTATCACCGGCTTCCGCACCGACACCATCCTGGTGCTGACCAAGCCCCGCCACGGAGCCGCCTCCCTGATTTCGGTCCCCCGCGACTCCCTGGTCAAGCAGGACGGGGATTACATGAAGATCAACGCCGTGGCCTACACATCGGGCTACCGGGCCCTGACCGGCCAGGTCGAGGACATCACCGGTCATAAGGTCGATCATGTGGCCCTGATCCGTTTCGGAGGCCTCAGCAAGGTGGTCGACGCCCTGGGGGGTGTCAGGCTTTGCTATGACGCAGACGTCAACGACCCCAACTCCGGCATGGTCTGGTCTCGCGGATGCCATCAGGCCGACGGCGGCATGGCCCTGGCCTTCACCCGCATGCGCTACTCGGATCCCAAGGGAGACTTTGGGCGTGCCGAACGCCAGCGTCAGGCCATCTCGGCCATCAGCGCCAAGGCCCTGCAGCCCTCGGTCATGCTCAACCCGTCGAGGGCCGGCAAGGTTCTTTCCGCAGGTCTGGATGCCCTGGTGGTGGATGAGCGGGCCAACCCCATAGACCTTGTGCACATGGTCCTGGCCTTCCGCAGTGCCAGCAGCAGCAATGGGGTCACCGGAAGCGTCTACTGGACAGATCCCGACTACTATCCGGGCGGGGGCATCGGTTCCACCGTTCTGCTGGACCAAGCCCGCAACACCGACCTGTTCAACCAACTGGCCCAGGGCAGTCATGCCGCTGGAACGGTCGGCGGCATGTAGCGACTGCTTTACACACGCCACCAATACCGTCCACATTCGACCACATGCCAGGCCTGCTCTAGCGCTCCTGCCCCGGGCAGCCCATGCTGAGGGCATGACCAAGGCCAATTCATCAGCAACCATATCGACAGACACGAGCGGGGCTGCAGGTGGCGATTGGCGCTCTGCCGGCTCCAAAGAGAAGAAGACTAAAAAGGGAAGCGCCCAGGTCATTCTGACCCTGGTTGCACAGACGGCTCCGGCCCTGGCCCAGGCAGGCATGATCTGGTACGTAGTAGGCCAGGGCCGCTGGATGTTGCTCCTCCTCTTGCTGCCCAGCTTGACGGGCACCCTGGCCATGGTACTTCTGAGCTTGCTGCGAATGCATCACCAGTCATCGTCCTCCCCGCTGCCAGGCGCACAATTGAAGTACGGCACAGTATCGGACCGTGCATCCCTCTCGACGACTACAGAGAACGAGACCTTGCAGGACCTGGCTCAACTGGCCTCTAACCCAGGCCCTCAGCTCGAGTCCCGGTTCTTGGGATCTGGGCGTTCGGGATCACAAGGTCTGCCCTGGCAGGGCATCGTCCACGCATGGCTTGCCGCATCAGGAAGGTCGGCACCGGCGGTCATCGGTATCCGGCCTGATTATGGTCCGCTGATCATCGATCTGCCCCGCGACGGACCCCACGCTCTGGTGGCAGGCACCACAGGTTCGGGCAAATCAGTCTTTCTGCAGACCTGGTGTCTGGCCCTGGCCGCCAGCCAGCCGCCAGACCGGCTCAATCTGGTCCTGCTGGACTTCAAGGGTGGTGCCGGCTTCGGCCTACTGGCCCGACTGCCGCACACCGTGGGCTGCGTGACCAATCTGGACCTGGATCGGGCCGTACGCGCGCTGAATGGCCTTCAGCGGGAGTTGGAGCGCCGCCAGCGCCTGGTCGCCAGAGCAGGGGTTGAGGACACCGCCCGTATGACCGATCCACCGGCACGCCTGGTGGTGGTCATTGACGAGTTCCAAGCCCTGCGCCAACTCCTGCCTGACTACCTGGACAGGCTGACCTCTCTGGCCTCTCAGGGCAGATCCCTGGGTATGAACCTGGTGGCCTGCACCCAGCAGACCATGGGGCAGGTCAGCGCCCAGATGCGTGCCAACATGAACCTGGGCATCTGTCTGCGAGTACGGGATCCCCTGCAGTCCAGAGAGCTGCTGGGATCCTCCTGTGCTACGGCGATCGACCCTGCCTGTCCAGGTCTGGGCTTCCTGGAGCAGGGCCGGGGTCCCCAGGCCTTCCGCACCTGCCCAGCAGCTGATCCGCAGGCCCTGGTGGGCCAGATCGTCAAGGCCAGCCGCTTTTGCGGCAGCCGACCGCCGGCACCGCTTTTCTCCCCTCCCCTGCCAGAACATGATCCAGCCTGCGGGCAGGTCCTCTGGCAATCGGGACGGCCTCAGATACCTCTGGGACACATGGACGACGGGGTTCTGCTCCATCTCTATCGCCTGCCGCTCGACGGTCATACGGCCCTGATCGGACCTCGAGGACGGGGCAAGAGCACCCTGCTGGCGCTGCTGGCTCGTTCCCTGCTCACCCTGATGAAGCCAGGAGCCCGACCTGAGCCCAGCTTCGACCTGCGCATCACGCGTCGAACAGGTCACGGCTACAGCAGCCGGGACTTTCCCGGCCCGGTGCCGTCACCGCCTCAAGGCCGTCTGAATGGCAGCCACGCATTGGTCTGGATTCTTGACGATGCCCAGGATCTGCTGGATCCGCTTTGTCGGGATCCTCTGGCCCCTCTTCTGCAGGAGGCTCTGGGACAGGAGGGAACCACCGTGATCCTGGCCGTGGAGACGGCCAGCGCCCTGCACAGACCAGAGCGTTTCAGCCGTCGTCTGGTGTTCCCCTGCGGCGAACGGGGGGCCGATCTGGCAGCTGGCATCCCCGCCGATCAGCTGGCCACCCTCCCCACCCGGGCCAGCGCCATTCCCGGACGGTGTCTGGTTCTGGAAGCGGGTCTCGCCATTCCGCTACAGGTGTTCTCTTTAGCCGTAAAACAAATGAACCCTTGAAAAAAGTCACTCATCGTGCTTATCTTGCATAGGGTAGTGATAAAAGCATCGATAAAAACTTCTTGGAGGCTTAGGTAGATGAGTAATGCGTTTGATTGGCGCGCCAAGGCTGCTTGCCGTGACAAGGACCCTGAGCTGTTCTTCCCCGTCGGCAACACCGGTGCAGCCTATCAGCAGATCGAGGAGGCCAAGGCTGTCTGCAGGACCTGCAAGGTCATTGACGCCTGTCTGAAGTGCGCACTGGACACCAACCAGGATTACGGTGTCTGGGGCGGACTGAGCGAGGACGAACGCAGGGCTCTGAAGCGCAGGGCCATGCGTGCGCGCAGGTCTCAGGCCATGCAGATGCAGTCCTGACACCTTTCCGATTGCGCAAAACAGGAGAGGGGCGACGGCTTGATGCCGTCGCCCCTCTCTTTTTCTCAAAGGTGCCTGGTATCACACGTCCTGGGCCACGCGCAGCTTGATGTTGATGACCACCCGGGTGCCGCCATCCCGGCGGGGCTCCCACTTGACCGTACCGCCGAAGTCGTTGGTGACGAAGGTATTGATGATCTGCGTGCCCAGCCCGGATCCGGTGGAACGAGCCTGGCCCTGATCCGACTCGGTGCTGTAGCCGTTGCCGTCATCCTCGACCACCACATTGAGATTGTTGCCGCCCCGGCCCACCGATATGGTGATATGTCCCTCGTCGCGGCCCTCGAAGCCGTGCTCGACCGCGTTGTTGACCAGTTCGGTCAGCACCAGGGACAGGGGTGTGGCATCCTGGGCGGGCATCATCCCGAACTTGCCCACGTAGGAGATGGTGATGTGTTGGTCGCTGGTGGTGGCCAGGTCCACGCTCATCTTCAGCAGGTTGGCGATCACCTTGTCGAAGTCCACAATCTCGTCGGCGGTCTGGCTGAGGCCCTCATGAACCACAGCGATGGTCTGGACGCGTCGCTGGGCCTCCTCCAGCTCCTTGCGGACCTCGTCGGACTTGGTGCGCCGGGCCTGTAGCCGCAGCAGGGCCGACACGGCCTGGAGGTTGTTCTTGACCCGGTGGTGGATCTCGGAGATGGTGGCATCCTTGGTCTGCAGCTCCTTCTCCCGGCGGCGCAGTTCGGTCACATCCCGACAGAGCACGATGGCGCCAATCCTGCCCTGCTTGCCATACAGAGGTAGGGAGCGCATGGATACGGCCGACCCGTTGGCGTCCAGCTCAGAATCCACGGCCGCCTTGCCGGACAGGACCAGCGGCAGGGAGTCGGGCACCGGATCGTTCTCCTTGAGCAGGGAAGTGCCGATCTCGCTCAGGTACTGGCCGATCATGGTCTCGACCGAGCCCAGCCTGCGGAAGCAGCTGATGGCGTTGGGCGAGGCGTAACGCACCACGCCGCTTGACGTAAGCACAAAGAAACCGTCGGCCACCCTGGCGTTGTGCCGCTGGTTGAGCACCGAATCCGCATAGGGGAACTCGCCGCGGGTGATCATCTCGAAGAGCTCCTTGCCCGCGTTGATGCTCTCGCTCTCGTACCGACCGTTGGACTCGCGGGTGGCCATGTTGGTTTCGCGAACCACCAGACCCAGGGTCCTGCCCTGGTGACGGATAGGGGCATAGACGTCGCAGACCGTGGCGCGGCCTATGGTGCGCAGCTTGTTGGATCGCAGCACCCCCTTGGACTGCATGGCCGCCTCCAGCTCTTCACGGCGATCAGCTGGGAAGTGCTCCCCCACCACGTCTTCGGTGCGCAGGGACATGACCGTGGAGGGCCGGCACTGCTCAGCCACGGTGAACTCCCCCTCGCCGGTGCGTAGCAAGAGCAGCAGGTCCGCAAAGCTCAGATCGGCGATGACCTGCCAGTCGGCCACCAGGTGGTGGAGCCACTCACGGTCCTCCTCATTGCAGTCGTCGCAGGATGCCAGAATCTCGGAAAAATCAGCCATGCCCTCCATCATACAAAGGACCTGCGTGAGCAGACAGGCAGGTCATGCCAAGGGCGATGATGGCAGCGCGTCCCATACACAGTTCTAGGGTAGGGTGGTTCACGGATGTTTTACCCAGGCGACCGAACCCGACAGGTCCGGACCAGTCAAGGGGCCAAGGGAGGGTCATGGCAACCAGGACCAGCGAGGACGGCAGACCGTCCGAGGATCAGGAGGTCGATCCCGATCTCGAACGCCGCCGCCAGCAACGCCGTCAGGAGCTGACCTATCTGCGCCGGGATGCCGAGGTGGCCCACGAGGCCCATCTGCAGGCCAAGGCTGACGCGGTGCGTGCCAAGGCCAAGGCCAAGGCGGCCCGGATCATCACCAAGGCCGAGATCAAGGCCTCGCGGATCGAGGGCATCCCCGACATGGAGATTGAGCGCAAGGTCCGCCTGGATGTCCACGGCCGTCCCAAGCCCCTCTTGCGCGGCTGGATACACGCCGTGGCAGCCCCCCTGGCCCTGGCCGCCGGCATTGTGCTGATCTGCCTGGCCCACGGCACTGGGCTCAAGCTGGCCTGCGCGGTCTTCATGGTGGCCTCACTGGCCCTCTTCGGCAACTCGGCCCTCTACCATCTGGGCGACTGGACCCCGGGGACCACGGACGTGCTGCGCCGCCTGGACCACGTCAACATCTTCCTGCTTATCGCCGGCACCTACACGCCGATTTCTTTTGCACTGGACCCCTTCTGGCGGCGGATCATCATCCTGGGCATGTGGGGGGCCAGCCTGGTGGCCATGATCGTCCACGTCTTCTGGATCGAGGCTCCCCGCTGGCTCTACACCCTGGTCTACGTAGTCTTCGGCGTCTCGGGTGTGGGCTTCCTGAAGCTCTTCTGGGATTCCCCCATGGCCGGACCACCGGTAGTTTGGCTGATCGTGGCCGGCGGCCTGGCCTACATCCTGGGAGCGGTGGTCTACGGCCTGCGCCGACCGGATCCCTGGCCACGGGTATTCGGCTTCCATGAAATATTCCACTGCGGGACGGTCATCGGCTACGCCTGCCATATCGTGGCCATTTACCTGGTGGTCTGCAACCTGCGCTGAGCAGCTCACCGGTCTCACTGCCTTTTTGATAAAGCCAGTCGGCATGCCGTTAAAAATCAGGCAGTCATTCACAGAGCTATCGCTCATAGACAAAGCCGCTTCCCGTCAATCATGTCGGGAAGCGGCTTCATTCAGGCCGGACTGGGACGGTGAGGGGTCGTCCCGCTACTTGAGGGGCTGGGCATCCTTAACGGTGACCGAGATGTCCTTGCCATTGGGGGCCTTGTAGGTCACGGTCTGGCCCTTCTTGGCACCCATGAGAGCCGCACCGATGGGCGACTCGGGGCTGATGACGTCGTAGTCGGTGGCCACGGTCAGATCCCTGGAGCCCAGCACATAGACCATTTCGTTGCCGGCCATGGTCAGGGTCACCAGGGAGCCGTTGCCCACGGTGCCCGCCTTGGGGGCCTTGAGGATCTTGGCGTTGCGAAGCTTGACGATCAGCTCGTTGATCCGCCCCTCGTTCTTGCCCTGCTCCTCGCGGGCAGCCTGATAGCCGCCGTTCTCGCTCAGATCACCCTCGGCCCGAGCCGCCGCGATGCGTTCGGTAATCTCGTCGCGGTACTCGCCCTGACGGTGGTCAAGCTCCTCCTTCAGCTTGTCGTAAGCGGCCTGTGTCAGCAGAATCGTCTTTTCCTCAGCCATGTGATTCCTCCTTGTTTGATGCACTTGTCTCTTGGCCCGACCTGAACTGCAAAGTCAAGGGTATGAAAAAGGCGCCGGCCCTCACCGGCGCCTGGAGACCCTTGTCTACCGTGTCGAAATGATGTCGATCACGAAGACCAGGGTATCGTCGCCGCCGATGCCCGCCTGGGGCATCCCCTGACGACCATATCCATACTCCGGCGGAATGGAGACCACCAACCTGGACCCCACGTTGTGGCCGGGCACCGTCTGGTCCCAGCCGCGAATGACCTGCCCCACGCCAATGCCGAAGCTGGCCGGCTGATGGCGCTGGAAGCTGGAGTCGAAGACCTGATCCGAACCCCAGACGACACCGTGATAGTTGACTGTGACGGTATCGCCCTTGCGGACGACTGGCCCGTCCCCCTCGACCAGCTCCACGGCGCGCAGCCCGCTGGGCGCCGGACCATGGAAGGTTATGGTCGGCGTGGCGCCGAATTCGGCGTTCACCTCGGGCATGGATTGGTCACTCATGACAACTCCTTTGGTTTTCTTGCGTACCAGAGTATCGGTTCGTCGGCCGGGTGACAAGTTGCGACACTGCCGTCCAAGCCGATGAGGCCGTGGTGCCCCGGGTGGGAATCGAACCCACAAGCCGGTGAAGGCGGCGGATTTTAAGTCCGATGCGTATACCATTTCGCCACCGGGGCCTTAACCCATAACGCCTTAGTATATCATTCGTGCAGGAGGGTCCTGCCGTAGTCCAGGACCAGGCCATCCAGGAGGCCGTGCTCGCTGGCCACATAGGTTCCCGAGGCCAGTGCAATCGGGCTGGCCTGGCCCAGTCGCTCCAGCAGACGGCTCCAAATCAAGGCGCCACCGCCGATCACATCCACACGCCCGGGATGGATGGCCTTGAGCTCCCGACGCTCCTGCCGACTCATGTGCAGCACCCGGTCGTCAACCCGGCGGGCCGCATCGACCGCAATGGACTGGCCATCGACGGCATGGCGATCATAGACCTGGCATCCCAGGGCCAGGGCGCTCATGGTGGTGACCGTGCCGGAGACTCCGATCAGACTGCCTACACCGGATACAGGGACCCGGTCGAAGGCCCGGTCGATCCAGCCGTCAACATCCTCGAGCGCCTGGGCAATCTGTTCCTGGGTGGGCGGATCATCCAGCAAATGGCGCTCAGTCATCCGCACAGAGCCGATGTTCATGGAGTAGGAGGCCCTGACCTGGTCCACAGGCAGGCTCTTTCCGTCCCCGCCCAGGACCAGCTCGGTGGAGCCGCCACCCAGGTCGACCACCAGGTAGGGTGCAGGAGGCATATCGTCGCTGCCCCGCTGCTCCAGCACGCTGACCGCGCCCAGAAAACTCAGCGAGGCCTCCTGGGAGCCGCTGATGACCTCGGGCGTGACCCCCAGGATGGAGCGCACACCATCTTCAAAGCTTTCGCGGTTGTCGGCATCCCTGGTGGCCGAAGTGGCCACAAAGCGCAGGCCATCCACCGGATGCTCCTGCAGCTGCTGGGCGAAGAGCCGACAGGCTTCAAAGGCGCGTCCCAGAGCTTGGTCGGAAAAGCGGTGGTTGCGGTCCACGCCCTCCCCCAACCGAATGACCCGCATCAACCTGGGAGCCACCGGATGCAACCCCTGCCGGTCCACTTGGGCTATCAGCAGACGTATGGAGTTGGTGCCGCAGTCCACGCCCGCCACCGTTACCTGATCCATGGAAGCCCCCTTCATTGGTTTTCCTGCTGGTTCGCTTGCCCTGATGCCTCAGTCCAAGGCTGGGCGCACCTGCAGACCTGTGGGTCGAACACCTGGCGAATCAGATCCAGGACCCGGTCGCCCAGAGGATTGACCCCAGGACCCATCACCAGAGACTGGGCGGTCAGAGCATGCAGACATTTGACCCGTTTGGGCATACCACCGGCCGAGATTCCGGCGATGTGACTCTCGTCGTCGCCCAGCCGCTGGGCCAGGACGGAGCGGAAGGCCAGATAGAGCTCGTGGGCCCTGCGATAGGCGCCGGCCAGGTCCGGATCGGCACCAAGCTCGGTATTCCAGTCGGCCATGATGCCGTCGGCCTCCAACCGGGAGACGGCCTTGACGGCCTCGGGACTGGTCAGATAGCAGGTGGTCGGAAAGGGCGTACCATCCTCCAGCTGAGGCCGCGTGACCACAGCCAGCGGATTGCCGCAGACACAACGGGCACCCACAGCCACCATGCCCCGAGGATAGCGACCCAGCTGCCTGTTCACGACGGCTATCTGATCCGGCGTGGCCGGAGTTGCCAGAAGCTCCTGGACACGATCTCTTATCGCCACCAGGTCCCGGTCAGTAACCAGGCTGGAGACTGTAGACTCGACCCGGGTCTTGTCTGCGGCTTGAGATTCCACTGCTGCCTGGGGACTTCCCTGGGCCTTGATCACGCTGTCCTCATCTTTCCTGATTGTTCTTTGCTGCTAAGTTCATTGTCGGAGGTCACTGCGCTCCCCCGCCCTCGGATGGGGAGGGGCTATCAGAGCCACCTGGACTACTTGAACCGGACGGACTGGCAGAGCCGGTCGGACCGGATGCTCCCTTGCTCCCATTGGCAGCCGGATCCTGGTCGGCCTTGGCGAAGGAGTAGGCCATCTCCTGATACCAGGGCAGGGAATTCTTCCTGGGAGCCCGAACCCCCTTGCTGTCGGCCTGGTCCTTGTCCTTGTTGCCCGTGACCGCCTCAGGATGCAGAACCCGGATGGCCTCCTCATCGGGGAAGACGAATCCCAGCCGATCCCGGGCCTGGGCGGTCACATAGGCCTTGTCGTCCCAGCGTCGGATCTGGTTCTCCAGGTCACGCTTGTGCTCGACCAGTTGGGCCTGCTGGTTGCGCAGGCCGTTGAGCTCGGAAAGGTTGATGGCATAGGCGTGGAAGGTGGAGACCAGCTGGATCAGCCCCAGGGCCACGATGATGACCGCTACGAAAAAAGTGATGGGTCCCGACGACCTCCTGCTTGTCCGCCGGTCGCCGCCGTCACGTTTGTTCTTGGCCATACCCATAAAAATACCCGCGGCAGCCGACGCGGACCGCCACGGGTGAAAGACTTCACAGTCGGGTCAAAACCTGCAGAGGCCAAGACCCGACTGGCAAGGCCTTACTTGGTGTACTTCTTGCAGGCCTTGAAGGCGCTGTAGCCGGCGTACTCAGCGGTGGAGCCCAGCTCCTCCTCGATCTCCAGCAGCCTGTTGTACTTGGCGATGCGCTCGCCACGGGCAGGAGCACCGGTCTTGATCTGGCGAGTGTTCTTGGCCACGGCCAGGTCGGCGATGGTGGTGTCGGAGGTCTCGCCGGAACGGTGGGAAACCATGGAGGTGAACCCGTTGGCGGTGGCCAGCTCGATGGCGTCCAGGGTCTCGGTCACGGTGCCAATCTGGTTGAGCTTGACCAGCAGGGAGTTGGCGGCCTTCAGGTCGATGCCCTTCTGCAGCCTCTTGGGGTTGGTCACCAGCAGGTCGTCGCCCACGAACTGCAGGCGGTCGCCCATGGCGGCGGTGATCTTCTGCCAGGCGCCCCAGTCCTCCTCGGCGAAGGGATCCTCGATGGAGACCAGCGGGTAGCGCTCGACCAGACCCTGGTAGTAATCCAGCATGTAGTCGGCGTCGCGGTCCTCGCCGTCGAAGTGGTACTTGTCGGTGTCCTTGTTGTAGAACTCCGAGGAGGCCACGTCCAGGCAGAGGCCGATCTGCTTGCCGGGCTCGTAGCCGGCAGCTTCAATGGCGTCGACGATGTACTTCAGGGAGTCCTCGTTGGACTTCATCTTGGGGGCAAAGCCGCCCTCGTCGCCCAGGCCGGTCTCGTGGCCGTCCTTCTTCAGGATGCCCTTGAGGGTGTGGTAGACCTCGACGCCGGCGCGCAGGGCCTCCCGGTAGGAGTCGAAGCCGTAGGGGGAGATCATGTACTCCTGGATGTCGGTGGCGAAGTCAGCGTGGGCGCCGCCGTTCATGATGTTCATGTTGGGCACGGGCAGAATGTGGCCGTTGGTGCCACCCAGGTAACGGTAGAGAGGCAGTTCGGCGGACTCGGCAGCCGCATAGAGCGCGGCCAGGGAGACGCCCAGAATGGCGTTGGCGCCCAGCTTGCCCTTGTTGGGGGTGCCGTCCAGATCAATCATGGTCTCGTCCAGAGCGCGCTGATCGGTGGCGTCCATACCGATGACGTTGGGAGCGATGGTCTCATTGACCGCCTTGACGGCGTCCAGCACACCCTTGCCCTGATAGCGCTTCTTGTCGCCATCCCTACGTTCCCAGGCCTCGGCCTCGCCGGTGGAGGCACCGGAGGGAACCAGACCACGCCCCTCGGCGCCGTCCTCGGTCTGCAGAACGACCTCGACGGTCGGGTTGCCACGGGAATCAAGAATTTCGCGCGCGAACACGCTTTCAATTGCTGCCACAACTGCTCCTTCAATAAGTTGTTGTGATGTCTCTTACAGGATACTAGTTTTGTTGGACGGGCGCGGGACCCGTTGGCGTGCCATCGTCGGAGGACTTGGGCAGCCCCCAGGCCAGGTCGTCCAGCAGGGTATCCACCCAGGCGGTCATGGCCGCCGAATCCATGGGACCAGAGCCCAGGGAGCCGGCGAAGGGCGCCGGAATCAGCAGGGTCTGCGTCACCGGGCGGTACTGACTGCCCTTGTATATTCGTGCGATCCTGGCCTGGAGGGAGTCGGGCATGGTCACAGGCCTGATCCGCACCCTGGAGCCCTGGGAGGCGATCTCCGCTATGCCCAGGGAGCGAGCCTTGGCCCGCAATCTGGCCACCGCGAAGAGGGTATCGAACTGGGCCGGTGGACGACCGTAGCGGTCGGTCAGCTCCTCGTGCAGGTCGCGCAGATCCTGCTCGTTGCGGGCCGAGGCCAACTTGCGGTAGGCCTCCAGACGCAGCTTGTCCGAATCGATGTAGTCCACTGGAATGGAGGCTTCCAGGGGCAGGTCGATGCTGACGGTGACCGGCTCGGTCCGTCCAGGCTCCTTGTACTCCTCCACCGCCTCGGAGACCATGCGCACGTAGAGATCGAAGCCGACGCCCTCGATATGACCGGACTGCTCGTCACCCAGCAGGTTGCCGGTGCCGCGCAGCTCCAGGTCCTTCATGGCCACGTCGTAGCCGGACCCCAGGGCCGTGTTCTGGGCGATGGTGGCCAGCCGGTCGTGGGCGGTCTGGGTCATGGGCTTGCTGGGGTCGTAGAGGAAGTAGGCGTAGGCGCGCTCCCGACCGCGTCCCACCCGGCCACGCAGCTGGTGGAGCTGGGAGAGTCCGAAGCGGTCGGCCCGGTCCACGATCAGTGTGTTGGCGTTGGGGATATCCAGGCCGGTCTCGACGATGGTCGTGCAGACCAGCACATCGATGTCCCGGTGCCAGAAGTCGCGGATGACCCCGTCCAGCTGCTTCTCCCCCATCTTGCCGTGGGCCACACCGACCTTGGCCTCGGGAACCAGGGTCTGCACCTTGGCCGAGATCTTGCCGATGTCCTCCACCCGGTTGTGAATGTAGAAGATCTGGCCCCCGCGCAGGAGCTCGCGGCGGATGGCCGCAGTCACCTGGGCATCCTCATAGGCGCCCACATAGGTCAGCACCGGCAGGCGGTCCTCGGGGGGCGTGGCCAGGGTGGACATCTCCCGGATGCCGGTCACCGCCATCTCCAGGGTGCGCGGAATGGGCGTGGCCGACAGGGACAGGACGTCCACGTTGGTCCGCATGGCCTTGAGGGTCTCCTTGGCCTCCACGCCGAAGCGCTGCTCCTCGTCCACGATCATCAGCCCCAGATCCTTGAAGCGGATGCGCGGGTTGAGCAGTTTGTGGGTACCGATGACCACGTCCACGGCCCCGCTGGCCAGACCCTCCATGGTGGCCTGGTTCTCCTTGGCGGTCTGGAATCGGCTCATGGCGGCCACATCCACCGGGAAGCCCTCGAAGCGCTCGGTGAAGGTCTGGTAGTGCTGCTGAACCAGCAGGGTCGTGGGCACCAAGACCACCACCTGCTTGCCGTCCTGAACGGCCTTGAAGGCGGCACGGATGGCTATTTCGGTCTTGCCGAAGCCCACATCCCCGCAGATCAGGCGGTCCATGGGCACCGGCTTCTCCATATCCGCCTTGACATCATCGATGGCGGTCAGCTGGTCGGGGGTCTCCTGGTAGGGGAAGGCATCCTCCAGTTCCTTCTGCCAGGGGGTGTCCGGGCTGAAGGCGAAGCCTTTGGTCCGCTGCCGGGCCGAGTAGAGCTTGACCAGTCCCTGGGCGATCTTGTGGACATGCTTGCGGGCCTTGGCCTTGGTGGCTGACCAGTCGGACCCACCCAACTTGTTGAGTCTGGGGATCTCGGCGCCGATATAGCGGCTGACCTGGTCCAGCTGATCGGCCGGCACGAAGAGCTTGTCTGGCGGGGCGTTGCGCTTGGATGGGGCATACTCCAAAACCAGATACTCCCGGCTGCCCTTGCTGGGACCCACGCCCACGCTGCGCTGGCGCATGCCCAGGAAGCGGCCGACGCCGTGCTGGTCGTGGACAACGTAGTCGCCGGGCTTGAGCTCGTCCAGGTCGATAGCCTTACGCCGGCGGTTGGAGGTCTTGCTTCCGGCGGCCACGCTGGTGCGGCCGGTCAGGTCCCGCTCGGTCAGCAGGGCCAGATGGGCGGACTGGTCTACGAAGCCGTCCACAGCCAGGGAGCGGTGGTACTCCACCCCGACGACCCCCGTGGTCTGTACGGCCCGACGCAGACGGCTCAGGGTTCCCTGGGCCGGAGCGGTCACCACAACCCGGTCGCCGCGCTCCAGCAGGGAGGCGATGCCCGAAGCGGCCCGATCCTCGTCGCCGCGGTACTGGTCCGGGGCCAGGGCATCCAGACGCTCGGCCCCCTCCCGATCCGGATCCACCGACAGGTCGGTCAGCTTCCAGACCTCCCCCTTGCGGTACTCCAGGGATGAGATGACCTCGTCGTAGTCCAGGAAGCTGGCCCTGTCGAAGCTGATGGGTGCGCCCGAGCCCTGCCCGGAGGCGGCCACATGCCAGCTGGCGGCCAGGAACTCGTTGGCGGTCTTGACCAGATCCTGGGCGGAACGGGCCAGCAGCTGCGGCTCCGACAGCAGAATCAGAGCGCCCTCGGGCAGCATGGACCCCACCGGCACCAGGTCGTCGACCAGGGCAGGCAGGAGGGACTCCATGCCCTCCACCGGAATGGCCTGGGCGATTGACTCCAGCATGTCGTCGGCGTTGGGGATGCTCCCGATCAGGGAGCGGGCACGGGCACGGACCTGGTCGGTCAGCTGCAGCTCACGGCAGGGCGGCGCCCAGATCCGGTCCAGGTCGGGGCCGTAGGTGCGCTGGTCGGAGGCGTGGAAGCTGCGGATGGTGTCCACCTCGTCGCCAAAGAACTCGATGCGCACCGGATGGGCCATGGTAGGGACGAAGACATCCAGGATGCCGCCTCGGACGGCGAACTGCCCGCGCTCCATGACCAGGTCCACCCGGGTGTAGGCGTTGCGAACCAGAGCCTCGACGGCCTGGTCCAATGGCAGCTCCTGGCCGCGCAGAAAGACCAGGGGCTCCACATCCTGCAGACCCTTGACCACTGGCTGCAAGAGGGAGCGCACGGGCATGACCAGGATGCGGATGGGTCCGAAGTCAGGGTCGTCCTGGACCGGATGGGCCAGCCGCCTGAAGACGGCCATCCGGGAGGCCACGGTGTCTGCCCGGGGCGAGAGCCGTTCATGAGGCAGGGTCTCCCAGGAACGCAGCAGGGCCACGTCGCCAGGATCACCCTCGTACCAGGAGCGGATGGCGCCGGTCATCTCCTGGGCGTCACGCTCGGAGGGGACCACCAGAACGACCGGGGCACGTCCGGCTGCTGCTGCGGCCAGGGCTGGTCTGATGCCCTGGGGAGCCTGCACCATGAGGGAGGTGTCGGTGTCGGCAGCAGGCTCGGAGTCTCCTTGGACCAACCTGGTGAAGGCAGCATCCGCCTGCAGATCGTCCAGAAGAGGACGCAGGGACCCGTTCAGCGATTCCTGGGGCTCTGTCTTCTGGGTTTGCTCATCGACCATTGAACTGCTCCTGAGCCTGGTTGAGGCCCTTGATGATCACGGTTTCTGCGGCATCCGCGCCGTCGGCCAGGAACTCAGGCAGACGCTTGCGCTGATCGCCGACAAAGGTGCCCAGAACCCAGTCCACAGTGCGGCGGTGGGCGTCAGGACCTCTCCGGGCATGCCCCACGCCCATGCGGACCCGGGCGTAGGCGTTGCTGCCCAGGGAGCGGTCGATGGAACGGATGCCGTTGTGCCCGCCCGAGGATCCGCCGGCCTTGACCTTGATCCGGCCGAATTCCAGATCCATGTCGTCATGGATGACCACGACCCGGCCAACCGGTATGTGGTAGTAAGAACAGATGGAGGCCAGGGCATCGCCGGAGTCGTTCATGAAGGTCAGCGGTTTGGCCAGGAAGAAGGGTGTGCGGCGTCCGTCAAGATCCAGGGTGCCACGGCCCAGCTTGGCCAGACCCTTGTGGTCGCGCAGGTTGACCGACCAGCGTTCGGCCAGCAGATCGGCGCACATGAAGCCCATGTTGTGCCTGGTGCCCTTGTACTCGTCACCCGGGTTGCCCAGTCCGGCTATCAGCCAGAAATCGGATGCCATGTAGGTGATACCTCCTGCTCTCAAACGGGACGGTGAGATTCTACACAGGCTCCCCGACCCCGTTTCGCTCAAGGGACAGGCTCCAGTAGGAGACGTCATGCAGGACGAACCGGTCCCAGGCGGCCTGAGGCAGGAGGCCGAAGCGGCTGAATCCGAAGCGGTGCAGCAGGGCCTTGGAGGCCGTATTGTCATCGAAGATGATGCCCACGGCCAGACGCATGCCCACCTGTTGGGCGCGCTCTAGGAGGGAATGGACCATCAGGGCGCCCAGGCCGCGTCCACGGCAGCCGCGATCCACGTAATAGCTCAGCTCGCAGGTCTCCTGGTAGCCGGGCCGATCGTAGTAGGCCGACAAGGAGCCGAAGGCCAGCACCTTGCCCTCCTGCTCCAGGACCAGGACCGGATGGCCCTGGTCCGGATCGTGGTCCAGCCACCATTGCAGGCGCTGATCCAGGCTGACCGGGGCCGTATCCGCCGTGGAACCGCCATCCAGGACGGCCTGGTTGTAGATGGCGGTGACCGCCTCCAGGTCCCCGCGGCGGCAGAGCCGGATGCGCGGGGCGGCGCTCACTTGTTGCCACCCTCCTGGTCGGAGGCCTCCTTGAGGGCTTCGCGCAGACGGTTCTGCGCCTCGCCGTAGGCGCTGAAGTCGCCCTTCTTCAGGGCGGCATCGCCGTCGCTCATGGCCTGGTTGGCCTTGTCCAAGGCCTGTTTCAGGGCCTGTCCTGCCGTGGCCGACGCCCCGCCGGAGCCCGCGGTCTTGTCCGGGGCCTTACCGGATTGGTCGCTCTGATCAGCATCAGATTTGGTGCGTCCGGTGTTGTCGGCATCGCCGGCCGATGCACCGGAGTTGCCCTGGAAGGTCTTGTCAAGGGCCGCATCCAGTGTGGCCGACGACGACACCTTGTCTCCGAAGGCCACCAAAACCCGCTTGAGCAGGGGGAAGCTGGTGGCGCCGCTGGACTGGACATAGACCGGCTGGATGTAGATCAGTCCGCCGCCTATGGGCAGGGTCAGCAGGTTGCCACGTTTGACCTTGGTGGACCCGGACTGGAGCAGGTTCAGTTCGGTGGAGACGGCAGCATCCGAGTTGAAGTTGTTCTGGGCCTGCCCTGGGCCAGGCACATTGGAATTCTTGGGCAGCTCCATCAGCCGGATGGTCCCGTAGTCCGGGCCTATCACCCCCTTGGTCGACCCGGCATCGGAATCCACGGACAGGAACCCGGTCAGGATCTCCCTGGTGGAGGTGCCTGCAGGGATGAAGGTAGATGTCAGCGAGAAGGCGGGCTTGTCGGTCCCCGGCGTCTGCAGGGTCAGATAGTAGGGAGGCTGCTTGACCCCGGCCTTCTGCTCCTTGCTGGTTCCGGTCGGATCCACGGGGGTCTGCCAGAAGTCCTCGCCGGAGAAGAACTGGCTGGCCGAGTTGACGTGGTACTGGGACAGGAGCTGGCGCTGCACCTTGAACAGGCTCTCCGGGTAGCGCATGTGGCTCATCAGGTCGCCCGAGATGGACGAGAGCGGCTTGAACTGGCCGGGGAAGACCTTCTGCCAGGCCTTGAGCACCGGATCCTTGGCATCCCAGGCATACAGGTCCACCGAGCCGTCATAGGCATCGACCGTGGCCTTGACGGAATTGCGGATGTAGTTGGCCTTCTGGGAACCCAGGCCCTTGACGGCCTCCGAGCTCAGGGTGGTCGTGTCCTGGGTGATGGGACCCAGATCCACCTTCTGGGAATAGGGGTAGGCGTCGGAGGTGGTGTAGCCGTCGACGATCCACTTGACCCGTCCATCAACCACAGCCGGATAGACGCGTCCGTCCAGGGTCAGATAGGGGGCGATCTGGGCCACGCGCTCCTTGGGCGAGCGGTTGTAGAGGATCTGCGAGTCAGGCGTGACGCGGTCCGAGAAGAGGATCTGGTCGGATCCAAACCGGATGGCGTAGAGGACCCGGGCCAGGAAGTTGCCCACCGAGGGGCCGCCGTTGCCCTTGAAGGTGTTGGTGGCTCCCTTGGAGCCGGTGGGATAGTCGAATTCCCAGCCTGAGGAGCCCTGGGGCGCACCGACGATGGAGTACTCGGGCGCGTTGGGCGAGAAGTAGATTCGCGGCTCGTAGTGCTGGCTGTCGGTCAGCTTGCCCTTGGTGGGGATGTCCTGCTCGAAGAATTCGGGCTGCCCGTCAGGGGTGACCTTGTTGCCGTAGGCGGCCACAATGCCATAGCCGTGGGTGAAGACCGTGTGGTCGTTGACCCAGTTGCGGTTGTCGTTGCCCTCCAGGTCCAGCTCGCGAGCGCCGATGACCGTGTCCTGGCTGACTCCGTCGATGTCGTACTTGTCGACGGCCAGGGTGTCCTCGAAGGTGTAGTACTGCTTGGACTGCTGCAGCTGCCGGAAGGTGGGCGAAACCACCTGGGGATCCAGCAGTCGAATCTGTGCGGTGGTCTCCGCATCACGGGAAAGGGCACCCGACTGGACCTCGGTGGTGGCGTCATAGGCCTCGGTCTTCAGCCTGTCCAGCCCATAGGCTTGAGCGGTGGCGGTGATGTTGCGCTGGATGTAGGCGGACTCCATCTCCTGGGCGTTGGGGTTGACCCGGAAGCGCTGGACCAGTGCCGGCCAGAAGACGGTCAGCAGCAGGGACAGCACAATGGTGACGGCCACAGCCAGGACGGGAACCCGCCACTGCTTGACGGCCGAACCCAGCGATCCTGCATGGACACGGCCGGGTTCCAGGGTGGGCGAGCGCAGAATCCAGACAGCCAGAATGATGCCCAGCAGGGCCATGACCACGGCCATAATCAGCGTGACGGGAATGGCCGCCTTGACCGAGGTGTAGGAGGCGCCGGTGATCCGATCGCCCTCCTCGGTCAGCCTGCCGAAGACGCCCAAGGCCGTATCGCCGGCCCAGACCAGCATGAACAGGATCAGCCAGACGGCTACCTGCCTGCGGGCGGCACGGGTCATCTCCAGAATGCCGCGGCCCTGTACGGGCATGGTCAAGCGAATGCCGCCCATGAGGAAGTTGGTGACCAGGCTGAAGACCGTGGCCGCCAGCAGCATCATCAGCAGGGAGGAGACCAGCAGCCGCAGCCCGGGCAGGATGAAGACATAGAAACCGTTATCCAAGCCGAACTGGGGATCGCACACCCCAAAGGACTGGGCGTTGAAGAGCAGGAGCACCTGCTTCCAGTCGGCGTTGAACTGGAAGCCGAAGAAAATACCGACGACCAGGGAGACCACCGCAGCCACCTTGAGCGCCTTGCGTGAAGAGACCCCCTTGCCGACCTCGATCAGATCGCCCCTGACCCTGATGGTGGACCCGTCGGGCGAATCGGGACGGCTGCGGATGGCCAGGAAGGCCGAGAGCAGGGTCACCGCAGCCAGCAGCAGGGCGTAGGCCAGCCACAGGCCCACCTTGATGCCCAGCTGGGTCCAGACAATCCGTGCCGCCCCCAGCTGGGAGAACCACATGACATCGGTGATGAAGCGGCTGAGCCCAAACAAAAGCAGGAGGACGACCAGGACGACGGCGACAACCACGGCCAGAATCCGCATGCCCCGGGAAGGTCCGTTATTGTCCTTCTTACGGGAGGTCAGCCGGGGGTCACCTGGTCCGGCGAAGCGGAAACGGGGCGTGCTGCCACCCCCTTGGCCGGGACCCTCCCCATCGGTCTGCACATGCAGGATGACTGGGTCGTCGTCATTGCGACGCCGGCCTGGTCCGCCTGGACCGCCCTCAGGGTCGAACATGGAACCGAAGAAATCAAAGAATGACATGTACCTACCCTACATGAGACGGCGGTCTTGAATGGCTTGCCGATAGACCTCCTCCACCTGATCAGCCACGGTGGTCACGTCGTAGCGGCCCAAGAGCGCCAGCTGGTCATGGCGCACATTCCGCCTCCAGGAGGGGTCCCCCAGAGCCTGGACGATTCGCCGGGCCAGCAGTTCGGGGGTGTTGGGCGAGTCGACGGGCACCAGAGCCCGCTCATCGCCCATCAGGGTGGACCGGTAGCCGGGATTGTCCCCAGCCAGCACCGGAGCCGTGCCCGAGGCGATGGCCTCCAGCAGGACGATGCCGAAGGACTCGCCCCCGGTGGAGGGAAAGACGGTCAGATCGGATGATGCCAACAGGGCGGGCTTGTCCTTCTCATCCACAAAGCCGGGGAAGGCCACCGGGGTGCACAGGTCGGCAGCCTTTCGACGGCAGTCCTCCAGCAGTGGGCCCTTGCCGGCCATGGTCACATGCAGGTCTTCAGGCAGGATGCCGGCCCGCTCCCCCGCCTGGAGGGCTGAAAGCAGGATCCCCGCCCCCTTGCGGGCCACGAACCGTCCCAGAAAGACCAGATGCGGCCCCTGGCCGTGCAGGCGCGCCACCTCCTGGTCGCCAGCGGCCTGGCGGGCCCGGCGCAGAGCATCCACATCCACAGGGTTGGCCACCACCCTGCTGGGCACACCGGCAGTCTGCCGGGCATAGCTGGCCGCCACAGGCGAGACCGCGATGACCCTGTCGATGCGCCTATGGGTCCTGCGGTTGATCATCCCCAGCAGCCGACCGCCCAGCAGCTGCAGGTTTCCCGTGGGGGCGATGTGGTAGGTGGCCACCAGGGCCGTTGAATGGTTCGCGGCGCGGATGACCCGGCCTGCCAGGAAGGGGCTGTAGGGAGCCTGAACGTGCAGCAGGTCGAAGTGCCCGGCCTCCAGAACCCGACGGATGGGCGCCTTGGGCGCCGGCAGTGGTATGCGCATCCTGTTGCCGTTGAAGGAGACCATGACGTTGCGGGACAGGGAGTGAACCCCGTCAACTGGCGGATGGGCGGTCTGCCCGACCAGGTACTGGACCCTGTGGCCCCGCCTGCCCAGCTCCCGTCCCAGGGTCAGAATGTGCTGCTGGACCCCGTCGAACACATCCAGGGTGTCATCGAAGACGAACCCGATGCTGAGCGTCACTGAGCGTCCTGGCCTGCTCCGGGCTCGGTGCCTGCGGCCAGCCGACGACCCTTGAGGGCCAGGGCCACCAGGTGCCGGTCGGCTGCCTCGCGCGCCTCCTGCTCATCGTTGCCCGAATCCAGATTGTCCACATAGATGGTCTCCACCTGGGCGACCTGGCAGTACTTGAGGAAGGTCTGCCTGCCCAGCTGGTTGTCCAAGGCCTCACCGATGCCGCTGGACCGGTACCATTCCTTGTCTCCACCGGTCAGCATGACGAGCTCCACCCGGCGTCCTGCCAGGGCACCCGGGGTGCCATCAGCGTGGTAAGCGAAGCCCCTGCAGATAACGCGGTCGATGAAGCCCTTCATGATGGCCGGCATGCTGTACCAATAAATGGGGAAGACCAGGGCCAGCACGTCCGCATCCTTGATCCGCTCCTGCATGGCCTGGACATCCTCGGGCATGGGTCCCTGGCCCAGGTAGTGGGTCCTGTCCTCCATGCCGAAGACGGGATTGAACCCCTCGGCACAAAGGTCGATCAACTCGGTGCGAGCCCCGCCCTCGGCCGCACCGTCCAGCAGGGCGTTGCCCGCCGCATCAGTCAGACTCTTGGGTTCGGGGTTGGCCGTGACTGCCACGATCTTCATAGGGATTCACTCCTTACATTCCATTTCGCGCCTGCAATGACTGCGTGCAGACCCTTGTCATTGTCAGTCCTGGCAAGGACGGCAAGGCTGGCAACGCTGGTTTCGCAAATGCTTGACACTGCTCTTGGGCCCATCTATGTTATTGGGTGGTCGGTAGGTGAAGCTACCGCATGGACAAGGCATGCTGCCGCAAAGTGGTGGAGACACCCCGCGCAGGTCAACAGTCCCCGTCGGATCAAGGCAGGGACTAATGCAGGGCCAAATACCATGCGAAGCCGAAGCTTGAACGATGACAATGGTCGGCTCATGGCCGATCGCCACGCCGTCTTCGAGGCTGCCGACAGGGATGTTCCGCACCTTGGATGGAGGCCATCGTGAATACTGTCGCACTGCCAGGAATGCTCCGTTCTCCACTGAACGACGACCGCAGCCAGGCATCGCGCTCCACCCGCATATGGACGGGCCTGGCCGTAGCCATAGGAGCCCTGGTCCTACTGGGGGCCCTGGCCTATCTGCTGCCGGCCCTGGGCGCCCCCATCGGCCCCGCCGGCGTTCCCTCGCACGTCTCCACCGACCCGGCCAACCTGCCCTACTATGCGTTGCGCTCCCTCTTCCGGATGTTCGCGGCCCTGATCATCTCCCTGGTCTTCGCCTTCCTCTACGGACTGGCCGCCGCGCGCTCCCGACGCCTGGGCGCCGTGCTCATCCCCCTGCTGGACATCCTGCAGTCGGTGCCCGTCCTGGGCTTCCTGTCGGCCACCATCTCCATCTGGCTGGTCCTCTTCCCCGGATCCATCATGGGTGTGGAGGCGGCCTCCATCTTCGCCATCTTCACCAGCCAGGCCTGGAACATGGCCTTCTCCTTCTATAACTCCCTGACCAGCGAGCCCGCTGACCTGGACGAGGCGGTGCGGCTGATGCGCCTGACCCGCTGGCAGCGCTTCTGGAAGCTGGACGTGCCCAATTCCATGATTCCCCTGCTCTGGAACTGCATGATGAGCATGGGCGGCGGCTGGTTCTTCCTGACCGCATCCGAGATGATCTCGGTCAACAACAGAACCCTGGCCCTGCCCGGCATCGGCTCCTTCGTGGAGGAGGCCACCGCCGAGCAGGATCTGGGCAAGGTGGGCCTGGCCATCCTGACCATGATCGTGGTGGTCCTGTTGATTGACTTCCTGCTCTGGAAGCCGCTGACCGCCTGGGCCGAGAAGTTCCGCTACACCAGCAGCCAGTCCACCGAGCCCCGGCGCAGCCTGGTGCTGACGATCATCCGCCTGTCCGGGGTCAAGGACCTGCTGGGCCTGGTGGGCCATCCCCTGGCCGACCTGCTGGACCGGATCACCCGTCCCCTGGGCCGTACCGGGGCACGTTGGAGCCGTGGAGGCGGACGCCGGCGGGCCAGCGACCTGATCTGGTGGGTCTGCCTGGCCCTGATCGGCCTGTGGGGTCTCTGGCAGCTGGACCGTCTGGTCATCCGCCCGCTGGGTCTGGGCGAGGTCGGGCACGTCTTCCAGCTGGGCCTGCTGACCTTCCTGCGGGTGCTGATCCTCATGGTGGTCTGCACCATCGTCTGGGTGCCCATCGGCGCCCTGATCGGCATGAATCCGCGCATCTCCCGCTACCTGCAGCCCCTGGTGCAGATCCTGGCCTCCTTCCCGGCCAACTTCATCTTCCCCTTCGTCACCATGGTCTTCATCATCTGGCGGATCGACATCAACTGGGGCAGCATCCTGCTCATGGCCCTGGGCACCCAGTGGTACATCCTCTTCAACGTCATCGCCGGAGCCTCGGCCATCCCCGACGACCTATTAGAGATGTCGCGCAGCCTGGGGCAGAACCGCTGGCAGCGATGGAAGACCCTGATCCTGCCGGCCCTGTTCGGTTCCTGGTGTACCGGCGGCATCACCGCGGCGGGCGGGGCCTGGAACGCCTCCATCGTCTCCGAGGTGGTCTCCTACGGCAAGACCGAACTGACGGCCAAGGGCCTAGGTGCCTACATAGCCCAGGTGACCGCCACCGGCGACACCCCACGCATCATCCTGGGGGTGGCCGTCATGAGCATCTTCGTGGTCCTGGCCGACCGGTTCTTCTGGTCTCCCCTGCAATCACTGGCACAACGGCGCTATTCCCTGACATGAGAAGTCTGAGAGGTTCGACAATGACCAAGATCAATTCCAACGGGATCATCACGGCCGAGCACGTGACCAAAACCTACCAGTCCGACAAGGGCGCGGAGCTGACCGTCCTGGACAACATCGACTTCACCCTGCACGAGGGCGAGGTGGTGGCCATCCTGGGCCGCTCCGGCGCCGGCAAGTCCACCCTGCTGCGCATCCTGGCCGGCCTGGTTCCGGCCAGCAAGGGCAGCGTCGAATACCGGGGCAAGCAGCTGGACGGGCCCAACCCCGGCGTGGCTCTGGTCTTCCAGAGCTTCGCCCTGATGCCCTGGCTGACCGTCAAGGACAACGTGGAACTGGGCCTGCAGGCCCGGGGCGTGCCCAAGAAGGAACGCGAGAAACTCTCCCTGGCTGCCATCGATGCCATCGGCCTGGACGGCTTCGAAAGCGCCTACCCCAAGGAGCTCTCCGGCGGCATGCGCCAGCGCGTGGGCATCGCCCGGGCCCTGGTCCTCAAGCCGGACGCCCTCTTCATGGACGAGCCCTTCTCGGCCCTGGACGTGC
Organism: Bifidobacterium sp. A11; assembly: GCF_000499185.1. NCBI lineage: Bacteria > Bacillati > Actinomycetota > Actinomycetes > Bifidobacteriales > Bifidobacteriaceae > Bifidobacterium > Bifidobacterium sp. A11. The sequence continues at coordinate 10,308 of NZ_AWUO01000004.1, read as the reverse complement.
TGACAGCCGAGAATCTCCGCCAGGAGGTCCTCAAGGTCTGGTCCGAGGAGGCAGGCAGCGTCAAGTCGGTCCTGATCGTCACCCACAACATCGAGGAGGCCGTGGAGATGGCCGACCGGGTCCTGGTCCTGGATTCGCATCCGGGCAGGGTCATCACCAACGTGCCCATCAACCTGGACAGGCCCCGGGACAAGCAGTCCGACCTCTTCCAGTCCTGCGTGGACTACCTCTACTCCATCCTGACCGGCCAGCGTGACAGCGAGGACATCCGCCGCCGTCTGCAGACCAAGGTGCGCAACCGTCAGGCCGTGCGGGACTCGGTGCGGGACGAGGACACCGCCGAGCGTAACCTGCCCGACGCCACCCCGGGTGGTCTGGCCGGTCTGGCCGATGTCATGGTCAACCAGCCCAACGGCATGGACCTGGCCGACCTGGCCGCCAAGCTCTCCTTCGAGGTGGACGACCTCTTCCCCCTGATCGATGCCGGGCTCATGCTGGGCATCTTCCAGGCGGACAACGGGCATGTCAGGTTGACCGACCAGGGCCGTGCCTGGCACGATGCGGACATTCTGGAGAGCAAGGAGATGTTCTCACGGATGCTGATGGATCATGTTCCGCTGATCCGCATCATCGACCGGGCCCTGAAGAACAGCGACGACAAGAGCCTGCATGGCTCCCTGATCCTGGACCTGCTGCGGGCCCACCACTCGGACAAGGAGGCCGTCCAGCAGTTCGACACCGCCATCACCTGGGGCCGCTACGGCGAGCTCTTCGACTACGACGCCGACGACGACCGGTTGACCCTGGACCCGGAGAACCACACCGAGTGAACAGTCTCGCAGCTGCGACGGCTGCGGTCCCCTTGGGCTCCTAGAATGAACCTCGGGCGATGGAACCCGCCCGGGGCTTGAGCCCCGAACCGCAAACTGCTGATAGTTCCTGCACCATGATTCGACGACCCGTCTGTGGGCCGGGTGCAGGCGCATGCCATTCAGCCCGACCCTGCGGACGCTGATCCGTCGGGAACAGAGCCTTCAATGACCAAACCCCCTACCGGACCTGATATGGCCACGGCCCTGGTGGTGATACTGGGCGGAACACTGGGCACCGGCTGCCGGTACGCCCTGAGCCTGCTGCCGGGCCAGAGCGGCCCCCTGCATCCAGGAACACTCCTGGCCAACCTGATCGCCTGCGCAGGTTACGCCCTGCTGACCGCCTTCCTGGCCGAGCTGCCCAAAAGCGCACATGCACGCCGAAGGCAGCTGACCAACAAGGGTCTGGGTATGGGCCTATGCGGAGGGCTATCGACCATGTCCACGCTCTCGCTGGAACTGGTCCAAGGCCTGTCGGGCGGTCACATCCAAGCCACTCTTGCCTACCTGCTGATCTCCTTTGCCGGAGGCCTGATGGTCTCTTGGGTCATGGCAGGGCTGGGAGCGCGTCTGGCCTCAGACATCCATGCAGGTGCACGATGACCCTTACATTTACCTTGCTGATCTGCCTATGCGGCGGCCTGGGGGCCGGACTGCGTTACCTGCTGGACACCCTGGTCAAGGCCCGCTGGCAGGTGGACCTGCCCCTGTCGACCATGATCATCAACCTGCTGGCCGGATTGGCTGCAGGGCTGGTGGCTACCCTGGCCGCCTTCCACGGACTGCCTAACTGGGGACGGCTGCTGCTGGCCACAGGCCTGCTAGGCGGTTTCTCCACCTTTTCGACGGCGGTCAACGAGGTGCTGGCCCTGGCCCGGCAGAGACGGCACCTGGCGGCTCTGGGCTATCTGGCAGCTTCGATCTTCCTGCCGCCTCTGCTGACGGCCCTTGGGTTCCTGCTGGCCGGACCGGGCATGTAGCAAGATCCAGCCAGCAATCAAGGCTTTCAAGAATCAGGCGCGAGCCGGTTCAGGACGACCCTGGGCGGAGTCGGCGGCAATCCCCAGCCGGTCGTCATGCCGACGCCACCAGGCGGACAGCACCGAGCCGGAGATGTTGTGCCAGACGCTGAAGAAGGTGGAGGGGATGGCCACAATCGGGTCGGCGGCGAAGGCCTGCAGGGCCAGGGTCGCGCCCAGTCCGGAATCCTGCATGCCCACCTCGAAGGTGATGGCCTTCTGCTGGGCGTAGCGGAATCCCTTGGGGTAGAGGCGGTACATGAGCCGGCTGAAGAGGAAGCCCAGCCCGTACCCGCACAGGTTGTGAAGCATGACCACCGGCAGGACCAGGGCGGTGGCGGCGGTGAAGAGCTTGGCATGGTTGACGGAGACGACCACGCCGATGATGATCAGTATGGCGATCTGCGAGACTGCCGGCAGGGCCACGGTCACCTTCTGCACCTTCTCCTTGAATATGGCGTGGACGGCCAGGCCCAGGGCGATGGGGATCAGCACCACCTCAAGGGCGGTCAGGAAGAGCTGCTTGGTTGGGATGGCCACATACTGGCTGGCCAGCAGGTTCATCAGCATGGGGATCATGAAGGGCGCGCACAAGGTGGAAAGCAGGCCTATGGACACATCCAGGGCCACGTCTCCTCGTGACAGGTAGGACATGACGTTGGAGGATGTCCCCGAGGGGCAGCAACCCACCAGGATGACTCCCACGGCGATCATGCCGTCCAGGCGGAAGATGCGGCAGAGCAGCACGGCCAGCAGGGGCATGATCAGGTAATGGGCTATGGTGCCGACGATGACCATGAGCGGCATCTTGAGGATTCGCTTGAAGTCGTCCAGGCTCAGGGTCAGCCCCATGCCGAAGAGAATAATGCTCAGGAAGTAGTTGGTGTAGCTGCGGGCCCAAATGCTAATCTGCGGGACAAAGAAGTTGATGGCGGCCCACGCTAGGACCACCAGGATGAACCACTTGGTCAACCAGTCACTGAACCGCTGCACCTTTTGCATGATTCCTGACCACTTCCTCTCGATAGTTCTCTCTGTGGTAGGGGCAAAGATAGGAAACCCAAGGCGGGCACGCAGGTGGATGGCCACATTTTGGACGCGGCTATCCCGGTTTACGAGAGGAATTCACTTGACCAGGACGGGCGTGCCGGTGGGCACGGACTGCATGATCCATCGAGCGTCGGGCACCGTCAGTCGGATGCAGCCGTGGGAGCCAGGGCGGATGCCCAGCATATCGGCCTCCTCCTTGATGTAGCCGCCCCTGGAATCAGTGGGGACCGAGTGGAAGAGAAAGACCCCATGGTTCAGAAAACTGGTGTAGTAGCGGGCGCCCATCCCCTCGCCAGGATTGTAGAAGTGGTCGCCGCGCTCGTTCTGGATTCGGAAGCTGCCCCTGGGCGTGGAGTCATCCATGCCTGTGGATGCATACATGGTGTAGAGCAGTTCAGACCCGTCGCGCACATAGACCCGCTGGTCCTGAAGGCTGACCTCCAGGGAGAGGCCAGGGTGGGCCGCAGGATCCGGGTAATCGACCTGCTGGGAAGGCTTGAGCCAATCGACAGGATGGGCGGAAGTGGCAGCAGGGTCTGGCTTCTGCTGCTTTGTCTGATTCTTTGTGACCGATGAGGAGGAGGCGGATTTACTGGGATGATGCGCCTTGGGAAATCGTCTCACCGAAACGGTGGATGTGCTAGAAGCGCCCGCAGCTGTGGTTCGTTCCGCACGGGCCGCATCCACCGGCTGGATCAGGTTGACGATCAGGACTGTCAGCAGCAGTGTCAGCAGGGCGCTTGTCACTACCACAGGCGTGCGACGGACAGGGTCCAGCAGCCAACGGAGCATGGCAAGCGCACGCCGCTTAAGGCGTTCGCTATCCAATCCCCAGACAGCCATGTCCTTCCCCTTCGTCGCCATTGAACGAACCTGTATGCACAGTTCATTGTAGTGACAGACGAAACCGGGAGAGACTCAGCCTTTCAGCACCTGCCTGGCCCAATCCTCCAGCAGGTCGCAGACCAGGGCGGTCTGTTCGATCTGCACATTATGGCCGGCCCGGTCCAGCAGCGAGTAGGAGGCCCGGGGGAAGCGGCAGGCCAGGTCGAACTGGTCCAGGTAGCCCACACGGTCGTCCTGGCGTCCGCAGACCAAGAGCACAGGGGCTATGAACCCGGACCAGACCTGGTCAAAGTCCAGATCCAGCCGGTAATGCCCCTCCACTCGAACCACCGTGTCGGCATCGGCCGAACGAATGCCGGGCATGATGGTGCGCTGGTAGGACTCAAGATGCTCCCGGGACTCCACCACGGCCATCTGCCGGTAGGCATGCCTGGTGAACTCGTCCGCATCGGCCAGGCCTTGATCGTCCCGGACCAGCACCTGACGCGGGGGCAGGCGCCTGTGGGCGGTCACAGGGTCGACCACCGAGGAAAGCAGAGCCATCCCCCGGCAGCGGTCCAGTCGACCGGCGGCGGCATGGCGGCTGAGCAGCCCACCCAGGGAGTTGCCCACCAGGGCGAAGGGGCCGCCGCCGCTGAAAATGTCCACCTGGTCATCCAGCCACCGGGCCAGACCGTCCAGGTCGAGGATGGACGGGTCGGGCGGCGTGCGGCCGAAGCCGGGCTGGTCCAGGTAGATCCGCTCGAAGCCGCCGACCCGCTCGAAGACGGGGTCCAGGTCGTCGAAGATGTGGTGGTCCACGCCGGACCCATGCACGAAAATCAGCGGCAGCCCATGACCCCGGCGAATGGCGAACCCAGGCTTGGCGCTCACTTCTTGGAGCCGGAGGGAATGCCGGTCTTGAACTCCACGATGTCGCCGTCCTGCATGACGTAGTCCTTGCCCTCAAGGCGCATCTTGCCCTCCTCGCGCACCTTGGCGTAGGACCCGTCGGCGGCCACAAAGTCGTCGTAGGAGACCACCTCGGCTTTGATGAAGCCCTTCTCGAAGTCGGTGTGGATGACCCCGGCAGCCTGGGGGGCGGTCCAGCCCTGGTGAATCTGCCAGGCGCGCACCTCCTTGACACCGGCGGTCAGGAAGGTCTGCAGGCCAAGAATGTCGAAGCCCACCCGGGCCAGCTGGTCCAGGCCGGACTCCTTGAGCCCGGCGTCGGTCAGCATCTCGCGAGCGTCGGCCTCATCCAGCTCGGTCAGCTCGGACTCGAACTGGGCGTTGAGGAAGATGGCGGGCGCGGGAGCCACGGAGTCGGCCAGCTGCTTCTTCAAGTCCTCGTTCTGCAGCTCGTCGTCGTCCACGTTGAAGACGTAGATGAAGGGCTTGGCGGTCATCAGGTGCAGGTCGTAGAGCTCGTCCTTGTCGATGTCCCCGGCCTGGGCCGCCTGGTCGATGGTCCGCCCCTGGCCCAGAATCTCCTTGGCCTTGCGGACGGTGTCCAGGTAGGCGGGCTTGATCTTGCCGCCACGCTGGTCCTTCTCCAGCTTGGGCAGGGCCTTGTCGATGGTCTGCATGTCGGCCAGGATCAGCTCGGTGTTGATGGTGTCGATGTCGTCGGCCGGATCCACCTTGCCGTTGACGTGGACGATGTCGTCGTCATTGAAGGCACGGACCACCTCGCAGATGGCGTCAGCCTCGCGGATGTTGGCCAGGAACTGGTTGCCCAGCCCCTCCCCCTCCGAGGCCCCCTTGACGATGCCGGCGATGTCCACGAAGGTGACCGTGGCGGGCACGATCTTGTCCGTGTGGACCAGCTTGGCCAGGACGGGCAGCCGGTCGTCGGGCAGGGGCACGATGCCGGTGTTGGGCTCGATGGTGGCGAAGGGGTAGTTCTCCGCCAGAACGTTGTTGCGGGTGAGGGCGTTGAAGAGTGTGGACTTGCCGACGTTGGGCAGCCCGACGATTCCTATGGTTAACGACATATGTACCAGTCTATTGCCCGGGCTGCCCCGGCGTGGCTCCCCCTAGTCGCCGCGCTCCACCGCATCGATGGCCTCGATGACCGCTCCACGGAAGCCGTGCTTCTCCAGGGAGGCGACCCCCTTGATGGTGGTTCCGCCCGGCGAGCAGACCGCGTCCTTCATGGCCCCGGGGTTGGTGCCGGTGGCCAGGTAGAGGGCTCCGGTCCCCTGAACCATGCGCGCCGCCAGCCGGTAGGCCGCCTGCCTGGGCAGCCCGTGCTCCACCCCGGCGTCGGCCAGGGCCTCCATGTACATGGCCGTGTAGGCGGGCGCGCATCCGGCGATGGTCGTGCCCACCGAGACCAGCTCCCGGGGCAGCCGCTCGATCATGGCCACCGGGTCGAAGACCTGGGTGAAGAGCTCCCGCTGCTGGTCGGTCAGGGTATCGTCCTCCTGGGTGACCAGAATCCCCTGCCCTACTGAAATGGGGGTGTTGGGGATGGCGCAGATCAGGTGGGTGCCCTCCTCAAGGATGTCGGCATAGTCCTCAAGGGTCATGCCGCCCACCACCGAAAGGACCATGCGGTCCGGGTCAGCCAGCTCGTGGCGGATGGGCTCGCAGACCTGGGCCACCTGCCCAGGCTTGACGGCCAGAATCACCAGATCGGCGGCCGCAGCCACCTCGGTGCCGGAATGCATGGGCCGCACCCCCAGCTGGGCCGTCCGCTCCACCAGCCGGTCGTAGTGGGCTGCGCAGGCCACAATGCGGCCGCCGGGCAGCACGCCTGCGTCGACCAGCCCCTGGGCCATGGCCTGGGCCATGTTGCCGTATCCGATGAATCCGAGAGTCAATGAGTCCGTGTTCATGCCCTCAAGTCTAGCCGCGCGCCGGGAAGAGCCCCTCCAGATCGCCGCGCTCCAGGGCCAGCCGGTAAAGGTGGGCGAAGACCCTGTCCCCGTGCAGCCCGTCGTGCTCGAACTCGTTGGTCACCCAGGCATGGGCGTGGCCCACGCGCGAGAGGGTGTCCAGCTGAAGCTCGGAGGGCACGTAGAGGTCGTCGGCATAGACCGCGGCCTGCAGTGGAACCTGATTGCCGGCCAGGCGCTCGGGATCGTACAGGTGGCCCCAGGAGCCCTCCTCCATGAGCAGGCTGACCGCAGGGCCGAAGGGACGCAGGGCCGCCTCCTGCTCGAACATCCAGGGGAAGATCGCCTCCCCGGTGAACATGAGCGGACGGGCAGCAGTGTCGAATTCAGGACGGGCATCGCGCACCCGCTGCGCAGCCCAGCGCAGGGGTTCACAGTCCCCATCGGCGTAGATGAACTCCTGCAGGGGCCAGTAGAGCGGCGTAACGGCAGTGGCCGCCCGCACCCCCTCCAGAAAGGCCTGCGAGAGGATGGCCCGGGAGCTGCTGGCGCCGGAAGCGGGCAGGCTGCCGTCCCCGTCCAGGAAGGCCGTGTCCAGCAGCCAGTGGAGGCGCTCGAACCCGCCGCTCTTGCCCAAGTCGGCGCCCAGGGTCTGCAGCCGCTCCACGCTCAGGGGGTCGCCGCCGGGCAGGACCACATCGCCCTGGGCCAGCCGGTCGGCAATGGCCGCCACACGGTCTTGGTCCCCCGGATAGCGCTGGTAGAAGGCCTTGGACCGCTGGGCCATTTTGGTGAAGGTATGCGAGTAGAGCTCATGGGCATCAGCGGGGATGTGGGGCACGCCCCCGGTAGTGAAGGCCGCAGCCAGCCCCTGGGGGAAGTTCGACAGGTAGGCCATGGTCAGGAAGCCGCCGAAGCTCTGCCCCAGGGTCACCCAGGGACGGCCGGCGAAGACCGTGCGACGCAGGTGCTCGAAGTCCCGGATGATGGAGTCCGCCAGAAAATGCTTCAGATAGTCGGCCTGGGCCCGGGGCTCGCCCAGGGAGGCCATGGTGGAGCCGTCGATGGCGTTGGACCGGCCCGTACCCCGCTGGTCGGGCAGGACAATGCGGAAGTGGCGCAGGGCCTCGGCCATCCACCCGTCGGCGGTGGCGTTCAGAGGCCGTGGGGCGCCCGAGCCGGGTCCGCCCTGCAGGTAGACCAGCAACGGCAGGTCGTCGTGGATGTGCTCGGGGGCGCAGACCACGCGGTAGAAGCAGCGGATGACCGCCTGGTCCGAATGATCTTCGGCTCGCCAGACGCCAGGTTCACTGCCCGCCCAGTCCAAGGGAACGGGGATGGACCCCTCCCGAACGTAGAGTCCCGGCAGATAATATCCCTGGTTGGTCATACGCTGGCTCCTTTCTTTGAGATCAGTTGGGTTCATTGTCTCCGGGCGGTTGGACCTGGCTTGTGTGTTGTCTGTAGGCTGGGTGGTAGGGTGAAAAGCGGGGGATGTCGAGAAGACGGCTGGCTTGCGCATGGCTCCTGCAATGTAATGCAGAACTGGCGCTGAGCAGTGGGCGGCTTTCCGACAAAGAAGAACTTTGAGTAGGCAAGCGGTGTTGATACCGCTTGGTGTTTGGTGAAGGGGTTTCGGTTTCATGCATCTGGTTTCCCGTCTGCGTCGCATCATGGCGATGACGACCATCCTGCTGGGAATGCTGGCAGGCCTGGGCGTCGCATCCGCCCAGGCGGACGCTCCCATACTCACCGGGGGGGGGGGTCGGTCAGACCCCTCGCGTAGCTGACGGAACCCCTGGCACTCTCCACAGCAACGCGCCAGAAACTCCACTACCCACACCCTCACCAATACAAACCACCACACCACTAAACCCCACGCCAGACGCCCCGTCATCGACGACGGGCACACCCGGCAGCGCAGACTCCACTCCGGCTCAATCAGCCGAACAGACAGACGATCAAGCCACGCATACAGTGCGCTTCGACCCCGCCGACGGCAGCAAGCCAACACAGTCAACCGTGAAAACCGGCACCCTCGCCGCTCCCCCGCAACAGAACCCACAACGTGAAGGCTTCCGGTTCGATGGATGGACTCATGAAGGCCAGCCCTTCGACTTGCAGACCCCCATCCTCCAGGACACGACCCTGAAAGCAGAGTGGACCAAAGCCGCGGACTGGCGGCTGAGCCCGGACCACGGGCCCGCCACCGGCGCACAGCTGACCATCAGCCCGCCCAAAACTCAAGAACCTCAATTTACCAGCGTCCAAGCCGCAGGAGAGCAGACCGTCGGTTTGACCGGCGACGGCCGCATCTACACATGGACACAAAACGGCAAACCAGAACAGGTCACCTCACCCGCGCAGGCTCCCGACGGGTTCCACTACCTGCAGGCCGCAGCCGGCAGCCACCGGCAGGCAGCACTCGGATCCGACCAGCAGATCTACACCTGGTCCAACGGACAAGCGACGCCCACCATCCTCAAGACCAGCCAGAACACCCAGTTCTCCAGCATCAGCATCAATAACGACAGGCTCCTGGCCGTGGACCGGCAGGGACAGATCCACCACTACCAGGCCAGCCAAGACCCGAAACCCGCGGAGCAGGCCACAACCAGCCTGCCCAGGAAGGCGCAGGCCGTCACAGCCGTCTCCTCCGGCAGCCGGATCCTCGCCCTGGACTCCGACGGGCAAGCCTGGACCTGGGACGCAAGCAACACCGGAAACGCAAAATCCGAACGTCTTACACAGAATCCGCACACGCGCATCATCCAGGCCCAAACCCTCAACCAGGGGTCCCTCCTCCTGGACGCGGACGGACAAGCCTGGTACCTGGCCGACAGCACAGCCGATTCTGCAGCCGTCAGCCTGCCGGAAGGCATGAAAGCCAGCAGGATCACCGCCAACGACAGCCTGGCCATCATCACCGGCAAGGACGGTAGTATATGGGCCTGGCAGCCCGGCAGCAAGCCCGCCCGGGCGGATGACGGGAGCCAGCAGTACATGCAGGCCACCAAAACCGGCAGCAGGGTCACCGCCGTCAGCACGAAGGGCGACATGCTCGCGTGGAGCCTGGATAAGCAGGGTCAGCCCGGCAGGCCAGCAAGAGTCAACACCGCCACAGCGCCAACCCTGGAATCAGCAAGCCTGGACGGCCAGCCGCTCAACCTCAGCAAGACCGGCAGCGCCTGGCTGGCGGGCATGCCCGCCCGCCAGCCGGGACAGGCCGCCATCACGATCACCGGCAGGCAGGACGGGCAGCCTTTCGCCAGGAGCCTTGCGTACACGGTCGACCAGCCGCTGGCACGGGCTGCGGAACCAGGATCCGCGTTCACGGTCCGCTTCGACACGGGCGGCGGAAACCCCATACCAGCGGACCAGACTGTCCCCGCCCTGTACGGGAGGGCGAAGCGCCCCTCATCCGACCCTGCGCGGGAAGGCTACCTGTTCGACGGATGGTTCACCGGAGATGTCGCCTACGATTTCAGCAGGCCCGTCAACAAGGACCTGACCCTGGCCGCCCACTGGACGCCGGCAAGCCGGAACACCAAGTGGAGCATCAGCCCTGATAAGGGCAGCCAGCTGGGCAGGGAACCCGCCACCATCACCCCGCCAGACAATGCCAGCCGGGGCATCAGATTCAGCCAGATCAGCGGATCACAAGGAAGTTATTTTTCCTTGGCGGTGGGCAGCGACGGG
>NZ_AWUO01000003.1:0-223528 GCF_000499185.1 Bifidobacterium sp. A11 | reverse complement strand
GCCTTCTAGTGTCGCCGGCGCGCTGGCGACACTAGACTCGTTGGTGGCCGTGTCTGCTGCGGCGAATCCACAGATAGCCAGGCTGGCTGGCAGGATAACGGCCAACAGTAGGCTGACAGCCCTTATTGGACGGCTTGGCATGTTCGTATGCTGACGCATGATAAAGCAAAATCCCCTTCCCCAAAGGCTGACCAACCGGCCCCTACCGGTAGAGATACCCTTGGATGCTTCCTGACATAGCGCATATCCCCATCCCTCTGTGCGAGGGTGCGAGCAGGAAGCCTTGCGTCTCTCAACTATACTACCTGCTGATAAGGTTCTCTCAGGTGGAATGTCGGGGAAGCACTCCTAGGCAGGATTAATGGTGCGGTGATTTTGCTGAACTGGTTGGCAGTCCCGGGTCAGGCAGGCCAACCGGCGATGAGGGCGTGCAGGCCCTTGCGGTAGCTGGTCTCCATAAGGGTACCTATTCCGTCATCCGTAGAGGCGAAGAGCGTCTTCAGGTCATCGAATCCTTGGGTGTCTTTGGCCAGTCTTTTGGCCAGATCCGTATTGGTCTGGCCGCCCGCACCGCCGACCGGGGGAGAGGCTTGGGCGATGGCGCTGCCCAGGGTCAGTCCGGCCAAGCTGTTGAGCAGGTGGATGGTGTCTGAATCGACCTTGAGCCCGTGGGCGGTCAGCTGGTTCAACCAGGTGCTGACCATGTGGAAGGACTGGTCCGTGTTGATGGGGTGCGTGGCCATGAGCGGGAGTGCCCGGGGATGCGAAAGCAGCGTTCGGTGAACCTGTAGCATGACATCTTCAAGGGCTTGCCGCCATCCCATGCCCTGGGGTATGGAGTCCAGGTCGGTGGCTGACTGCCAGATGAGCTCGACGATCCCATCGAGCAGAGCAGCCTTGCTGGGCACATGGCGGTAGATGGCCGGCCCCGACACTCCCATCTGCCTGCCCAGGGCGCGGATGTTCAGGGCCTCCAGTCCGTGCTCGTCGACGAAATAGAGGGCGGAACGCAGAACGTAGTCGCGGTTGAGCGTCGTCTTGACGGGTGCCTTGGGTGGGTCAGCCATGCTTTCTCACTCCTTCCGCTGTACTCCTCTCTTGAATAGTACCGTTGCCAGGAGAGCCAGGGCGAGCAGGAAGGCCAGCAGGATGCGCAGATCCGGCCAGACATCCTCCATTCCGGCATGGTCGAAATTGATTTTTCCTACGGCATCCATGGCCCAGTAGACGGGGCTGCCCTTGGCCAGTTTCTGCGCCCAGTCGGGGAATCCGGAGACAGGGCTGAGCGCGCCGCCCATGCCAGCCAGGAGCATGCCAAGAATGTTGTTGAAGGACATGGCCATGTTCTGCGAGGACGAGAAGATGTAGAGCAGCAGGCCGAAGAGGGTCAGCACAATCGAAATGACCAGGCAGACTGCGGCCAGGGCCAGGACTGATCCATTGGGTCGATAGTGGTAGAGCGCCGTCCCAACCAGCATGACCAGAGAGACCTGGACCACCTGCACCATGAAGGACACGCTCAGTTTGGCCATGACCAGGTCGAGGAGGGATACCGCCGACACCCGCATTCTGTCCCAGGTGTGCCATTCGTGCTCCTGGAAGAAGAGTTGGAGAACCAGCTGCAGGGAGAACATGGAGAAGAGGATGGCGAACCCCGGAAGCGCCTGCTCGGATCCGTTCGCGCCCAGATGCCCCTGGGCTCGCAGTGAATCCCGATAGGAGGGCAGCATGAAGGGGATGATGATCAGGGGAATGGCGACGATGACCGCCTGCAGCCAGATGCTTCGCAGCTCGATTTTGAAATTCAGGCGGAATGTCGCCAAGTATCCGTTGAAATGCATGACGCTCACCTGTCTTCCCATGCTCGTGACCCGGCGGGATCGCTTGAGGATGTACCCATGACGGTCATGTAGGCCGATTCGATGTCCGGCTGGACGATGGTGATCGACGCCAGACGGGCCTCTTTCATGACTGGCTCCTGCAAAAGGCGGGCCAGCTCCTGCTCTGGACTGGATACCGCGTGGTCGGGTTCCAGGAAGCCCTCTGCCATCTGCCATCCGGGGACCTGGCCTGGGGTCTGCCCGACGAAGGAGATGCGCAGGGATGCCCGGGCATATTTGTGGAGCACCTCCTGCAGGGAGCCCTGGACCTGGATCCGCCCGTCGATCAGGAAGGCCAGGTCCGCGCCCATCTCTTCCAGCTCCTTCAGGTAGTGGGTGGTGTAGATGATGGTGGTGCCCTGCCGGCTCATGGCCTTGACCATGTTCAGTATTCTGGCGCGCGCCTCCACGTCCGCTCCGACTGTCGGCTCGTCCAGGAAGAGTACCGGGGGATTGTGGACCATGGCCATGGCAGTGTGGAGGCGTCGTTTCTGCCCTCCCGATAGATCCTCGGCTGCTGTTCCTGACTGGGATCCCAATCCCATGAGCTCTATCAGTTCGTCGGCCCTTTTGCTGCTCTGCTTGGTGCTCAGTCCCTGCAGGCCGGCCATGCCGCGCAGGTTGTCTCGGACGCTGAGATGGGGATAGATGCCCAGGTCCTGGGGAGCAAGTCCGATGACCTGGCCGAAGATGCGCGAAGGGGTGCGATAGGGGTTGTGCCCCTCGACTGTGATGTGGCCTGAGTCCGGCTCGCCCAGCCCGGTCAAGGCTGAGATCAGGGTTGACTTGCCTGCTCCGTTCCTGCCCAGCAGGCCCAGGATGCTTCCGCGCCTGACTTCAAGATCCACACCCTTGAGCACCTGCCTGCTTCCGAATGATTTGCGCACCTGGCGACAGGACAGGGCGTATTCCCCTGAGTCGTTTTTTGCAGGTTGCAAGGTATACCTCCTGACGATTGTTGGTAGTTAACGATGTAAACTATAATAACATTGTTAACAACTCAGTCTCACCATGATTCTTGTGGACTGCGCCAGCTCTCGGATATTCTGACGTGGCGTGGTGGGGATATACGCCTCGCATCGTCTTGGAAGTATTATGCTTACCTCAGCAGTGTTGGGAATCCGATAATTTCTCTTCAACGAAGAAGACCCGGGGGATTGTTCAAGTACGAGCGGGGCAGGATGCTGTCTATGCCGCTATGCCTTGGTTGGCCGTAGCCTTGGCTTAGTGATTCCGCAGGCGCCAGCCTTCAGGGTCCCGGTGGGCGTGGCAATAGCTGGTGTATACAGTAGCTGGAATATGGCAGAAGACTGTTGGTGCTGCTTGTCAGGAAGCTCCAGTTGGGGAACAAAGCAGGAGATTGAAGAAATGGGGGTGGCTCCGCAATCTTGGGGGTTTGCGGGGCCACCCCGCTTACTCGGGCAAAGAGCTCAGTGGCGGCGGCTGCTGGTTTCCCGCTGGTGGGAGGCTGCTGCTGTGGCGCCTGCAGCGGCCAGCAGTCCTGTGGCGAGTAGGACAAGCAGGCCGGTGCTGCCAGCCATGGGCAGGATGCCTTCATAGGTGTAGCCCAGGTGTGCGGTCGTCTGCGCGACTTGGTCGATGGTCCAGTCGACGGCCACATCGACGTGTCCTGCGTCGTGTGGTGGGTTGGTGATGCTCCAGGTGCCGTCGTCGTTCCGGTACAGGCTGGTCCCGGGGATGCCGCCGAACTTGACGCCAGTGAGAACCAAAGGCGTCGGATCGAAAGCAACCGCCATGGGGGTCGTGCTTTTGGCTGCCGTTTGATTATTGCCCAGTTGCCCGTACTGGTTGTCGCCCCAGGCCCAGAGGTTGCCATCCTGCCTGATGGCCAGTGAATGGAGTTGCCCCGCGCTGCTTCGAACGGCCTTGAATGCTTGGGCCTTGTTGGCGGGGTCCTTGATGAGCGCGGGCTTTGTCTGATTGACGGTGTTGCCGATGCCGAGCTGTCCGTTGCTGTTTAATCCCCATGCCCAGAGACTGCCGTCCTGGCCGACCGCAAGGGAGTGATTCACGCCCGCACTGATCTGGGCGGCTTTAAGGCCTTGGCTGGTATTAGTGGGGTTCTGCACGGTTTGAGGTTTGTATTTATCGCTGGTGCTGCCGTCGCCCAGCTGGCCGTATCCGTTGTATCCCCAGGTCCAGGTGTTCCCCTCCGTATCGATGGCCAGAGCATTCCAGCTTCCCGCGCTGATCTGGGCGGCCTGGAAGGACTGGTTGGGCAGTCGGGCCGGATTGGATGCGTAATTGGTGCTGTCACTGGTGTTGTTGCCGAGCTGGCCATTAGTGTTGTATCCCCAAGTGTACACGTTGCCGTCGGCATCCAGGGCCATGGCGAAGCTCCAGTTGAGGCTGACCTGGACCGCACGCAAGGTCTGTCCCGGATTGTCCGGGTCAGCGGCTGGTGTCGGGTTCTTCCTGGTTGTGCTGTATGCAGGCGTCTGCCCCTTGCCCGTGCTTTCGCTGCCCCAGGTGTAGACGCGGTTTTCAGAGTCGATGGCGGCCGAGTCGGCGACACCGGCGCTGACCTGTACAGCTTTGAATGGCTGGCCGCTGGTGTCCTTGACGGGCTGAGGCTGGTACCGATCCGTGGTGGTGCCGTCACCAAGCTGACCGTGGTCGTTGCGTCCCCAGCTGTAGAGGATGCCATTGGATCCGATGGCAAGAGCGTGCGAGTCGCCAGCTACAACCTGGGTATAGGTAAAGCCGGAATCCGCCCCGTCGGGCAGGGGAACTCTGACAGGGCCCTTCTGCATGCTGGCATCGGACGGTTTCTGAGCCAGCTGCCCGTACTTGTTGCTTCCCCATGCATAGGCGTTTCCGTCGCTGGCGACTCCTATGGAGAAACTGTTGGCGCTCGCGGTCTGGTAGCCTCCGGCGCTGACTTGGCTGAAGCGGATGCCTCGGTTGATTGTGGGCGGGGTGATGGTCACGTGCTGGCCGCCGAGCACGTTGCCTTTTTCGGGGTTCAGGGCCCAGTGGTTGTCCATCTTGGTCCAGTGGGCTGCCAGGATGACGTTGCCGGTGACGAGCTGGCTGAAGTCGTAGGCGATCTTGGAGTCGTTGCTGGCGTCTTTGATGAACCATCCGTCGAATAGGCAGCCGTCCGCCTTCGGATCAGGGGAGGGGCGTTTGGCCTGTTTGCCTTCGGTGACGGTCTGGCTTAGAGGCATGCCCGAGGGTGTCGGGCAGGAGCTATCCGCACTGGTGAAGGCGACGGTGTAGGAGTCCAGGTACCTGTAGGCCAGGTGGGCGTCCGGCTGCTGGCCGTTCAAAGTCCATGAGACGGTTGTGTCCACTTTTCCTCGCGCATGTGCGGGCGTAGTGACGCTCCATGTGCCGTCAGCGTTCTTGCTTATGTTCGTGCCTGCCATTCCACCGAAGCTTACCGCGGTGACTGTGGTAGTGCCGGGCAGGTTCACTGGGCCGGGGATATGACGCTCGTTGGTGGTGTTGTCGCCCAGCTGGCCGTTGGCGTTTTTGCCCCAGGAGTACAGGTTTCCGTCTGAGGCCAAGCCGAAGGAGTTGTTGTCCCAACCGGCGCTTGCTTGGACCCAAGTCAGTCCTGTTGGCGCGTTTTGCGGCGCAGCAACCCGGATAGGGGTGTTTCGCTGCGTAGTGGTGTTGTCGCCCAGCTGGCCATTGTTATTGGCGCCCCAGGAGTAGAGGTTCTCGTCTGAGCCAATGGCCAGTGATGCAACAGATAGGAGGCTTACTTGTTTCCAAGAGAAATTAGGTAGCACTCCATTGGGTTTATGTGCTTGAGTTGGCCCGTACACGTCAACGGTGGACCCATTGCCAACGTTGCCGTTTCCGCCGTAACCCCATGTGTATATGTTGCCGTCGGATCCGATAGCTTGCGAGTAGTAGTCCCCCATTTGGAACTGTCCCCAAGTGAATCCAGAGGAAGTCCCTTGTGGCCAGGCAATTCGGACGGGCGTGATCTTATTATCGGTGATTGATCCTGTGCCCACTTCACCACGGGTATTTGCGCCCCAGCCGTAGATCCAGTTATCCGATCCCAAGGCCAGAGAATGCCATCCCCATCCGCTCATCTGCTTCCATACGAACCCGGAGGACGCTCCTTTTGGCATCTTCACCAGGACTGGGGCATGCCGTTCAGTGGCAGTGCCGTCCCCCAGTTGGTTATGATCGTTGCTGCCCCAGCTGTAGAGGTTGCCGTCAGATCCTAGGCCAAGAGCATGTAGGCTACCAACCGCTTCCTGCTTCCATGTGAACCCAGATGGAGCATTTTGTGGCATATTAACAGGTTGGGGGGTGTGATGCTCGGTTGTAGTGTTGTTCCCCAACTGACCATAGGTGTTGTCACCCCAGCTGTAGAGCTTGCCGTCTGATCCCAGAGCCACAGAGAACAAGTATCCGGCTGAGGCCTGGACCCAGGTAAAATCCTGGGATACTCCTTGGGGTTTCTTTACCGGGACCGGCTCATGACGTTCAGTGGTGGTCCCATCGCCGAGTTGGCCATGATCATTGCTTCCCCAAGAGTAAAGGTTGCCGTCCGAGGCGATTGCAAGGGTGTGCCCTCTTCCTGAGCTGACCTGGCTGAAACGAACTCCTCGGGATCCCGGCGGGGTCAGGGTGACTTTTGTGCCGCCTGCTACCGGCCCCTGCACAGGGCTCATGCTCCAGACATCTGCCCTGGTCCAATGGGCGGTGAGTTTCAGATCTCCGGTGACGGGCTGGCTGAAATCGTAGGCGACGGGTGTTGAGCCAATGAACCAGCCGTCAAAGAGATAGCCGTTTCGAGTCGGATCTGCTGGGCGCTTCGCACGTTCTCCGTCCATTACTGTTTGTGTCGTGTCGGTGCCTTGGGGACTGCTGAAGGTGACGGTGTGCGGTGTGGAGGCGCGTGCCTGTAGCTTGGCGTTGTCTTTGTCTAGCGTGGGAGCGATGGAGGGGGTCGGCTGTTTGGGATTCAGCGGGGAAGATGTGGCGAGGGGGGATGGCGAAGTAGGAGTTGTTGCTGTATCTGTTGGCTGGGTGGTGATATTGGGAGAGTTACTGGATTGCTGTTGAGCTTCACGATCCGCCTCCTCCCCGCTGTTTGCTTGTGTGGTCGGTGCTACTGTGTGGGTCGCGCTGGACTCGTTTGCAGTGTTGTCTGCCGTGGCATAGGTGCAGGCTAGGAGACTTGCGGGTAGGACGATGGCCAGCAGGAGGCTGACCAACAAGGCCGGTCGAGCCATTATATTCGAGTGCTGACGAGGCATAAGTAGATCCCCTTCCCCAGGAATCGCAGCCGCGTTGTCACGAATCCCCAACATTCGGCGAGACATGCGCCGAAGACAACCTTGGCTACTTATACAAATTTACCATATATGTGAAGGCAGAGTGAAAATGAAACATGGAAAAATATCGCCAGTCATACGGTGTATGACTGTATTTTTGCTTCTTATGTGTAAATGAATACGTGATTTCAAGTTGTTAGCGATTATGGATCCATCCTATTGGTCGGACCGCTTACTTGATGTAGCTGCGGGCTGTTGCAACAGTCACGGAGAGAAGCCCAAAAAGGAGCTGAAGAAGGATTCCGATGCTGTCCGTATGGCCCGTTGCCCTCCTAGGCATAAGGCTAATTGGGCTGGAGCATGATTGCAAGGCGCTTGAAGGCCTACACAACCGTTCCGATGTTAAATGGACCTACATCAAGCCCTGCCGCTGATTTCCAAGCCGATGGAAAACGTACCGGTTCATACGGGTGCAGGCGAAGAATTGACGACAAATGCCAAGGGGGAGAGTTACGTCAGCTAGGCCGATTATGCAATTGCTGTGGTGGATGAGGCCGAGTCAGGCAAACATGTAGATGAACGCATTTCCGTTTATGCCAAGTAGCTGCATCGAGTTGAAGCTCTTCAATTGGGAAACCGGTATTAATCTGCTTCTTTTCCGATATCGCCGATTCCGTCGTGAGAAGTTGAAGGAGATGCCTATACCAAGATACCTTCGTAGATGTATCCCATTAGTGCGGTCGTCTGTAAGGCTCGGTCTAAGGTTCAGTCGATGGTCATGCCGACAGATCCTGCGTCGTGGGGCGGGTCGGTGATGCTCCGGGTACCGTCAGTGTTTCGGTAAAGGCCGGTACCAGATATGCCGCCGAACTTGATACTAGTGAGAACCACAGGTGTCATTTCGAATATTGCTTGGGCGGGCATAAGGCTGTTCGCTGCATTCCCGATTCCAAATTTGCCTGTACTAGTTGTCAACACAGGCCCAGATTGTAAGCATCCTACGCTGATAATGGCTGCTGGGAACTAGTTGACTGGGCGGGGGGGGGGCACTCCTCTTCAGACACTGATGTATCCCTCATCCTTTTGATGCCTAATTGGTTACGATAGTCAACTTCTCACACGCCGTTTTTGCTGATGCATCCTCTCGAAAAGTTCTGGGGTGTTGTTTGCTTGGTACCCTCGGCGCTGTCCTGGTTGAAGTGGATAAAAGATTGATTGCGCGCGTGGTGGCGTTCAATGTGTGTCCGCGTTTTAGCTGTGTCCGTGCCTGCCGATCCGCCGAGTCCGGCGGCCTTTGAATCACCATTTTGCGCAAGATCTGACTCTTGAGAACAATATCTGTCCGTTAATATGGTTTGTCTATTCCCAAATAATTGATCAACGTATCGTAAGTGTATGGATAGAAAGATAGTACGAAGCAGAAAAGCTCGAAGAAGGGCTGCACGAAAATGGGGAGCACGCAGGACGATCGTACCGAGCGTACAAGGACGAGTGCTTGATCGATTCAGGGATAGCGTGAAGTTGAAGGGGAAAAGTCGCTCGGAAAAAGCAGAGGCGATAAGCTTTATCAACGACATTGTGATCGCCGTTCTAGCAGGTATTTTGATTATATTTATGTTTATCTTGCAAGCTAGCTTGGTCTCGCAGCTGAGCTACCGTCTTATGATCGCAATAACCTATCTTTTACCGCTAGTTCTTCTAGTTTGTCTTTTTCTAACCCTCATAACGCCTATGGACCTGACTGTCAATTTGTCTTTTGCTGCCCATAGCCTCTATGCTTTTTGCCTTACAATTTCTGGGATTGATTTTGTTAATCTATTTGCTGACAAGCTAGTAAAATTGAATCATCAAAAGGAATCTGCAGCTTTGCTGAATCTACTGGCGCCTTGCATGTGTTTTACGTTAATGGAGTTGGTCGAAATGGTCGCCTTGTTTTGCTGTCTTTATGATGTCGTTCATGGTCGAGTTGGGCGGTCATGGGATAGGTGGTGGATTCAGACTGCTGTTTACCCCCTTTTGGGTGTAATACTCTTGATGGTCTTCTGGATATTGTTCGAGGATAGGGGGGAAGCAGGCGTTTATAGTTCAAATATTTGCTCTGTCCTCATTTCTTTGCTTGTTGTCGGCTTTCTACCACAGATCATCAAACAGCGCCTATCCTTTAAAGATGATAAATTCAAGCAGAAACAAATTAACCTGCTCTCTATTCGTTAACCTTTGAGATAAAGCGAGTTCATCCTTGACTTAAGGTTGGTCTGAATGCTGCTTCACAGATTGATGTTTTGTCTGGAATTCTAGAGTAAAGAATGACTAGAAGCCTTAACGCTCTTTGACGATGTGATTTGTCCTATATACTCTTCGCTTAAGAGAGTTTCGGGACTCAGCTCAGGGACTATGGTCTTTTCCTGATGGCAACGATAATATCGGTAGGTCAGTACTTTGCCAGGGTACATTTTACTGCTGAGAACTTGAATCACAAGGCCATCTTCAATGTCACCGAAACAAATACCTACGAGGGTGAAAGCACGGGGTCACCAGCATCTTGGTTGGATAGGAGTAGCGAATGGTATGAGCAATTTCTTCTTAAGAGATTACTTTTCCAAAGAAGCTATCAATAATGCCCCGGGTCAAATGGTGTTCTACAGCATGGATCCAGATATAGTTGACGCAAACATCCAGTTCGAAGTGCGTAGAGATTCCCGCCCAACAGTCACCACCGAGACGTTGCTCCAGGAGCTTCAACGCGTGCGAAAGGTGACTAATCAGGTCGCTTCCGGCATCAATGCCACCGAAGGGAAGAGTGGGTGATCGACCCGCAGAGCTTCGTCGCGGCCAGAGTTGGGGCAGTGGTGATGACTTACATGCGCGGGTGCTGTTCTTGTGATTCATGGGGTGGGAATGCTAGCGATGCCTAGCTGGGTGGGTGCGGGTGTGCCCTCTAGGAATCCAGGCTGGTCTTCGTTGTCTTGCTCGAATTCACGGCCATGGTCGATCTCGTCCATGGCGAACTGGACCTGAGCATCGTCTGTGCCGGCATCCGGCCGTGGATCAGCGACTGACTGGGAATCCTGCTCTGGCATCCGGTTAAGGTCAGCGTTTTCTAGGAACTGCTCCCAGAAATTGTCTTCTGTTCTTCAGATCAGCTGAGGAGCCTTACTGGCTCTATAGTCTTTGCCGTGGCTAAATTCGGCGCTCTAAGATAGCCGCTCGGCAGATCTCCGTTCTTTAACAAATTTGTTTTCTGCGATCTTGGTGAGGTCTTTATCGTCGTGTCATGAGGGATGATTGCGCTTTCCTTCCAGAGCTGAAGTCAGCCAACAGTGAAAAACAGTTGCAACAATCATCATTGTTTGATTCAATATGTTTAGCAAGCTTTGCTAAAGGCAATTATACTAATTCTAATTGAAAGGAAAAACGATGATATCGATATTATCGTCAACAGCGGGATATGCAAATGAGGCTGTGAAAGAGTCAAGGAACCGCCTCAATGAAGCCATGAAGCGGGCGTATGAGGAGCGGGCGACCATCGAGAGTATTGCCGAAGCCGCTGATCTGTCAAAAGCTGAGGTGGAACGAGTTGTTAAAGATATGGATTTGTCCTGGAAAAACGTATCGCTGGTAGTGAAAGCGCTAGCTTGCCAAAAGCATCTACGACTGACTACATACTCTGCGGTCGCCAAGGCGCTGGGCAGGAAAGGGCAGGCGGCGATCGCCGTCGGGCGGGCTCTGGCTACTAAAGGTAAGACGACTCCTCTGGAAGGGGCCATTGTGCTTACTTCCAACTGGAGGAATCCTGACTACGGTGGCTATCTAGTCCCCTTCGAGGAGCCAGACTGGGACATTGTCCGCGGTTCTGATTGTCCCCGCTACGAGGTGCTCATTCACCACGGCGTCGACGTGCGCGAAGGGCCGGACTCCGGCCACTACTTGATCCCTGATGATCTGGTCATCACCATGCCTAACGAGTTGCGCAAGATCGCCGGCCTGCATTAAAACCATTAGATTTTGGCATATTTCTGCCAATCATATGATGAATGCGGGATGGTTGATCCGTCCGTCGTGGTCTATTGCTTCTACGCGTGATGGACAGACTGATTAGCTATTTCGCATTCATATGGTCAGCAGAAATCAGGATCTACCAATCCTGAAATGAGACAGGGGTTGAGGGCAAGAAGGAGTGTTTATGGCGGATCAGGGGGAGGACGGGAACACAGGCCTGCAGAACGTGTCCAATCCTGTGGAAGACGAGACTTCGGCCCTGCCGGCGATTGTGCCAGAGGATGGGGGAGACTCTTCGGGTGAAAGGCATCATCCGAAGTGGATAGTTCCGCTGATCGTTACTGTTGTGGTTGTGGCTGGTCTTGTGGGCTGGCGCGTGCTTGAGTCCCGCCGGCATGATGCGGCGCTGGACTCCTGCAGCCGGGCTGTCAAGGCCCTGCAGGGGAAGACCAGCTCGGCCCGGATGGCTGTTTACCGTGAAGCATCCGGAGTGAAGGAGAATCAGGTCAAGGATGCTCAGGCCGTCAGGGCCTTGGCCAGCAGCGTGAAGGCGGCCGGTGGGCTCAGACCGCAGACTGTGCAATGCAAGGCTTCCATGTCCACGGATACTTTGAACGCTGTCGCCGGTAAGGCTGGCAAGGAGAGCGGCGCATATGCTGCTGTGGGCAGGGATTCCAGGATGGTTTTGGCTTCCCGGGATGCGAAGGTCCTGGATGATGCGAAGGTGGCCTTGAATGCGAAGAAGGACGAGGCGGCCAGGCTGCTGGATGATTCGGATGGGAAGGTGGCTGACAATGCGACTCGTGACGGCCTGCAGAAGGCCATCGACCAGGCAGGCCAGGTGAAGGGGGATGAAGCGAAGGCGTACCAGGATGCGGCGGACGCCTTGCAGTCGGCTATCAATCAGGTGAACGCCTCCGTTCAGGCCAAGAGCCAGGCTGACAAGCTGGCCGCTCAGCAGGCGGCGTCCTCGAATACCAACGGCCGAAGCGGCTACACGCCCTCCTACCGGCCGTCCGCCAACAGAGGTGGCAGTGGAGGCGGATACGTACCAGAGCCCGCGCCGGCAGCATCTCAAGGCGGAGGGGTTGATTGGAATGACTGGTTAAATCGTCCGGATACTTCAATGCACGGCTGCAATCCAGATGGTTCTTGTGGTATCGGCTGAATGATTGAATAAGTAAAAGAATTTGCCAGCGGGACTGGTTGCTTGGTATGTCTCCTATCCCGCTGGATCTATTTGCGTGCGACCAAATTGGTCGGCTATCCCCTTCATGGTTCTGGAAGGGGAATACGAACGATGACACCAGGAAAGATCGGCCGCTGGGCCGGTCGGCTTCTGCGTCTTGGATTCGGATAGGCTGACAGGGTAGTGGCTGTGGCCACCGCCGGGGCCATGCAGGTGCTGAGCTGCCAGTCTGGTTTTCGCGGTAGGAGTTCAAGCATTCTTTGCCGTATTGGCCGGAGAATGCAATGTGGTTCGGTTCAGGTGTGAATGTGCCAAGTATGGATTATTTACGCTTGACTGGTTCTTCAGAACCTATCTCGTTTTTACCAGAAGCCGTGATCCAGGAAGGCCTAGTCGAAGCAAACTGATCGGTCTATGAATCGGAAAAGACCAAGCGACAAGACGATTCGTTGCTTAGGAGGCACTTACTAATAGGAGTTAGGAGTCCAACGATTAAAGCCGGAATCGACGTGTCGTAACAGCGCGGAAAAGCAATAACCGGAATTATGCGGCCTGCTTTGGCAGGCTCCGAACGTGAGGATCGAGCAATGCAATCATTTCGACACCATCCGGCTGGTTGCATGAGAGCTTGTGCGAGTTGCCCTTTTTAATGTCGATTTGTGCAAATGGGAAGAAATTCTGCCCGTCGCCTGCAGGATAATTCAAGTTTGAAGAAGATCGCTGCATGGATTGCCCATTTACCTTGCATTGCGGGGGTTTTGCCTGCTTAAAATCGCCCCGCCGTGCAAGTACATACAGGGTTCCTGATTTGTTTGCAGAGATGGTTTTGACGCTGCCATCACCAGAAACGTCGTACTTTGTCAAAGATGAAAAATAATCGGAGGCCTGTTCCACTGACGGCTCTGACTGATTCGCCCCCTGGCAGCCCGAAAATAGGGCCACGCTCATCAATACTGCTATCAGGGCAATTATTTGTTTTTTCCAAATAGCCGCAGCCGTACTTGCTTCGCTATGGAATCGGGCTGGCAATGTCGCCAACTGTTCCATGCGTCCATGGGAATCCCCCTGAGATGCCTCTGCCGGATCAAAGTCCGTCTGTCCAAAAGCCTTTGTCTTCTTCATCAGTTCTCCTTAGGGAGGTGAGGAGGGTTCACGACGCTGTTAGTTAGATTTAGTTTCATAACCTAGAAGAGCAATTATTAGCTGAAGCAGGTTTAACTCTTTATTTAAAGTATACAAATATTAGCCGACTTGTATCATCAGTGGTCGAATGCTGGCTATGTTTGCGTGGTATTAGCATGACGCGTTCAATCTCCACCGTCTGCAGACCCGAAGTCACAGCGCCTGCTCAAGGGTCTGGCCGTCGGGTTGGTTCTGGCTGGCACAGGTCATCGCAGGCCTGGCGCTGACCAAACATTTCAATCTGAATGCCGTCATCACCTTCGCCTTCTTCACGCCGACCATGCCCGCCCTGATTCTGGGTGGGAGCGGATCCTCCGGCTACTCCCTCTGGTTGATGCTCTACCACCATGCCTTCATAGACCTGTCCGACCAGCAGATCTATCTCTTCCCCATCATGGCTGTGGCCCTGGTGGCCGTTGCACTGGCACTGAGTTTTCAGCCGTCGCATAGAGAGGCAGATGGCGGCATGAGTGAGAGATTCAGTATGAGCAGCTCCATCAATATCAGCCGGGTCCTTCGCAGATCATGCATGCATAACGACAGGTTGTGCTTGGGCATTGATGGACGTATGCGCGTCCGATAGTGTTGGCTTCTACAGACATAACTTTTCGAAGTCTCCTGGCCATCTGTGTTGATGGCTTTGGGGCTGTGACATTGCATTGGTCCGGCCGCATGGGAGCTTCATTTCAACGAGGAGGTTAACAGCATGCTTCAAATAGCATGGTCAGACGTGGTGGGAGTCATAGATGCCATCAAATGGTATCTGGTGGTCTTCGCGCTCATCGTCATTGCCGCCATTATTGTTGCGGCGCTCGCTCATCTTTGGTCTGTTCCGGTCCGCAAACTGGTCCGGTCCAACGCCATAGCCGTGCCCTTGGTGGCCCTGGTTGCTGTGGTCAGCATGATACTGACAGGGCCCATGTCCACGCTGTTGAATTTGTCCATGAACTCGGATGCGGCAGGAAAGGCGACGATTTCGGACGCGACCACTGCCCAGGCTGGCAAGGTGGCCAAATCCATCGCAGGAGAAGGATTCGTACTGCTGAAGAACGATGATGGCCTTCTGCCGCTCACCGATACCAAGAAGCTCAACCTCTTTGGCTGGGCCTCGGAGAATCCCGTATACGGAGGCACAGGCTCGGGCGCCATCAATGCCAGCTATGACATCCAATCCCTCAAGGATGGTCTGCATAAGGCCGGTTTCCAGACTAATGATGACTTGAGCGCGTTGTATTCCAAACTTGGCAAGCGGGATTCCTCAAACAGCACCTTCAACAAGGGTTGGTCGCTGCCCGAAGTCACCGCAGACCGCTACACCGATGAAATCATGACCAAGGCCAAGGCTTTCTCGGATACCGCGGTGATCACACTGGCCAGAGTCGGTGGCGAGGGCTACAACGACATGCCCCAGGATATGAGCCAGCTGCCTGCTGACAAGTATCGCAACAATTCCGACAAATATGCCGACTTCCAATCAGGTGAATCGTATCTGCAGACCTCCCGTACCGAGCGCGACATGATCGACCTGGTCTGCAGAAACTTCGACAAGGTCATTTTCCTTTACAACGGGTCGAACCCCATGCAGTTGGGCTTCCTTAAAGACCATCCTCAGATTCGTGCCGCCCTCTGGGTTCCTGCGCCCGGCAATGTCGGATTCGACTCCCTTGGGGAAATTCTCTCCGGCCGCATCAATCCCTCTGGACGTACGACCGACACATTCCTCTATGACATGCGCAAGGCACCATGGTGGAACAATGCCGCAGCCACGGACTATGAGAATCTGAAAAGCAAGGCTGTCAGCCTGCCGGTGGCCAAGGGGATCACCTTCAAGCTCAAGCCGTCCTATATCAACTATGTGGAAGGCATCTACGTCGGGTACAAGTATTACGAGACGGCCGCTTCTGAAGGTGCCATCGACTACGACTCCACGGTTCAGTTCCCATTCGGCTACGGACTGAGCTACACCAGCTTCAGCCAGCAGATGTCCGACATCAAGGACGAGGGCGATTCGCTCGGGTTCACCGTCACTGTCACCAATACCGGATCCGCTGCTGGCAAGGATACGGTCGAGGTCTACTCCAATCCGCCCTACACCAACGGCGGTCTGGAGAAAGCTACGGCCAACCTGATCGCATTGAAGAAGACCCGTCTGCTGAGCCCCAAGCAGTCCCAGACCATCAAGGTGTCCATTCCCAAGGAACGGCTGGCCTCCTATGACTATCAGGGCCACAAGGCCTATGTGCTTGAGCGTGGAACTTACGAGATCTCCATCAAGTCCGACTCCCACCACGTGATCGACCACAAGGACTATACGCTTGATAAGGACGTGGTATACGGCAAGGGCAATCCCAGGCCAAGCGACAAGGCAGTGGCGACCAATCATATCGACGAAGTTGCCGGCGATGTCAACTATCTATCCCGCAAGGATCATTTCGCCAACTACGAGCAGGCGATTGCCGCCCCTGTGCTCAAGGAGTTGCCTAAGAAGTATGTCGACCAGTACCACACGAACGCCGACTTCGACAGGGCCACTTACAGCCGCAAGCAGGACACCATGCCCACCACAGGTGCTAGGAACAATTTGAAGTTGGCCCAGCTGCGCGCCGCGTCGGCTGACGACCCCCGCTGGGACAAGCTGCTTGATCAGATGTCCGTCAAGGACATGTCCGATCTCACCTCGATGGCTGGCTTCCAAACTGCTGCTGTCGACTCCATCGGCAAGGTGGCGACAACGGATGCGGATGGTCCTGCGGCCATCAATAACAACTTCACGAAGAAGGGTTCGCTCGGATTCCCGGTAGCCGTTGTTCTGGCCAACACTTGGAGTGCGGACCTGGCGCGGCAGTACGGCGAGATCATGGGGAAGATGGCACGTGAGATGGGCATCGTTGGCTGGTATGCTCCGGCGATGAACACTCATAGGACATCCATTGGCGGCCGAAACTTTGAGTACTTCTCAGAGGATGGCGAACTGGCCGGGGTCATTGGTGCCAATGCAGTGGCAGGAGCCAAATCCAAGGGTGTTTACGCCTACATCAAGCATTTCGCCCTCTACGATTCGAATGCGATGATGGTCAGCATCTGGTCCAATGAGCAGGCGGCCAGGGAGGTCTATCTGCGGCCCTTCGAGATGTCCGTCAAACAAGGCAAGGCCGACGCGACCATGGTCGGCTGGGACTACGTAGGCACCAAGTGGTCCGGAGAGCAGGGGTGGATCAACTCGATCATGCGCAACGAATGGGGTTTCAAGGGCATGGCTCTTACAGACTCCTTCGGAGCTGACGGCCGTGGCTTCATGAATGCAGACAACGCCCTGCCCAATGGAGTGGACGCCATGCTCTCGACGTATGGGAATGGCCCCAATGTGGTCGATAATCCCAAGTCCCCGTCGTCTGTGAAGTATCTGCGTCAAGCCAGCAAGCACATCCTCTACACGGTGGTGAACAGCGGCGCCTACGACGACGGTGGGGCCAAGGCGAATGCCATGCCGGCCTGGAAGAAGATGGTGATAGGTGTGGATGTCCTCGTGGCCATACTTGCCATTGCCGCCGAGGTTGTATTCGTTAGACGCTATCTGCGTCGGCGCTCGCAGGCTGACGCGGTCGTCACTGGCCAGGGTGACCTGACGGGTCAGAATGGACAGCAGGAGTCCTGACGATTCAGATCTCCAATGCGGGGGCACGGGCATGATTGCCTATGTCCCCGCATTGTATTGATCTCAGGGGCGAAGGCGGAGCCTTGCTTGACCTGCTTGTTTGGGATCAATACCCAAGGAGCTCGGCTTTTCGCTGATCGGCACCACATGATTCGCGTGTCGGATATTAATTCCGCTGTGGTTGCCGGGTGCGACGCAGAGCGGCCAGGATCAGAAGGATCTCCAAGGCACCGATGACCAATAGTAGGATCAGGGCGTGCTGGGAGCCGTTGATGGTGCCCAGCCGTCGGTCTGCGACTGCGGCCTGGCCTGCCGCGACGATGGTGGCTGCAAGGCTGCTGCCGATGGCTGCGGCGAACTGCTGGACGGTGTTGAAGATGGCGTTGCCATCAGCTTGTTGTTCCTGGCTCAGCCTGTGCAGGCCGTTGGTCATGATGTTGCCGAAGCTCAGCCCGATGCCCAGCATGAAGAAAATATAAAGTATCAGGATGGCCACTGCTGTCAGCTGACGTGCCGTCAGGGCAAATCCCAGGAGGCCGATCAGGGCGACACAGCTGCCGCTGATGATGGGAATGCGCGGGCCCAGCTGATCGTAGAGCCTGCCGGAGAGCGGTGCCAGGACGGCTCCGATCGCCGCGCCCGGCAGCACCACCAGACCGGCCTGCAGGGAGGTGCAGCCATCGACCAGCTGCAGGTGATTGGGCAGGATGAACGAGAGAGCCAGGGCGCTGATCTCGAAGAGGATGTAGGCGCCGACGTGCAGGGAGAAGCGGCTGTCGGTGAACAGGCGCACGTCAATGATCGGTTGGGCCTGATGCCGGGCGCGGAGGGTGAACGCTGCCAAGGCGATAAGGCCCAGGGCCAGCGCCCCGCCGAATCTCCAGGAGAGCCATCCTGCCGAGGCGTTGCTGATGCCGAAGATCAGACCTGCAAAGCCCAGAACCATCAGGAGCACGTCAAGCGGACCCAGTCCAGCCTGGTCGTCATCTGCCGCCACCGGAACCGAGGGTATGCAGGCCAGGCCGGTCACCAGTGAGACGAGCAGTACGGGGATCAGGATGATGAAGACGAAACGCCACCCGATGGTGGTCGCTACCAGACCGCCGAAGGTGGGGCCGACAGCCGGTCCGATGGCCGTAATCAGGGTGCCTACGCCCATCATGGTGCCGATGCGCTTTGTCGGAACCTCCTGGAGGATGATGTTGAACATCAGTGGCAGGGCGATGCTGGTGCCCAACCCTTGTATGGCCCTGCCCAGCAGCAGAAGCGGGAAGACCGGAGCCAGCGCGTCGATGACCAGTCCGCTCAGGAAGAGCAGGTTGGCGCACAGAAAGAGGGTCCGGCTGCGGAATCGGCGCTTGAGAGCCGCCGAGAGCGGGGTGATGGAGGCGACGACCAGCAGGTAGAGGGTGGTCATCCATTGCACGCTGGAGGTTCCGATGCCGAAATGGCTCATGAGGGCCGGGAAGGTGATGTTCATGGCCGTTTCCACGATCACGCCACAGAAAGACATGATGCCAGTGGCTACCACCGCGCCGATTACCCTGCGAGGGATTGCTGTGCTTTGTGCCTGGGTTGCTTGGGTTGCGCTCATGAGCGAGACTCCTTTCCGGCCTGAGAGGATTCATCGGAATTCAGGGTGATGAAATAGGCCAGCACACGATCGAAGGCAGCTAGATCGCGTTGGTCGAACCGGCGTTCCATGGCTGTTTGCTGGTCATTGATATAGGCCCGCACTGCTGTCTGCAGGCCCCGGGCCTTGGCGGTGAGAGCAATGATGCGTTGACGGCCGTCCCTGGGATCCCGTTTGATGGCAACCAGTCCGCTGGCCTCCATACGCTGCAGGATTTTTGTCGTTGTGGACGGACGGATGTCGAATTCCATCTCGATGTCCCGCTGGGTGTGGTTCTGGGCTTCGCCTAGGAAGTCGATGATGGACATCTGGGTGCCGGTCAGTCCGTACTGGCCCGCGTAAGCATCCATGGATCGCGACATGAGGTTGGCTGCCCGTTTGATCCGCTTGCCATAGTCTTCGCTCAAAGACTCTCCTGAGATAGATTGTTAGCTAACTAATGAATAATCTCCTGGGTATAGACAAGCGTGCATGTCGGCTTGTTGAAGGTGGCGATAAGGTCTCTGGACTGTTATGCGAGCATTGCAGAAGTCCGCCGCATCATTGCAACAAAGAGCAAGGTACCTGTGATTTGATATCTACTTTGTACTCGGCCAAGGTAGTGAAGCCGTGTCAGATGGTTCAGGGGGGGGGGCGACCTAACCGCGATTATTCCTGTCGCTGGCTGATGTCGATGACCGAGCCGCGCTGGATCAATTTTGCCGGAATAAGCGTCTTGGTGTTTGTAGGAACGTATTCTCCCTCACACTGGAGTTTGACCTTGGCAAAGGCCTCACGCCCGATGGTTTCAAAATCCATGCGCATGGTAGTCAGACTCAATCTTGGGACCGTTCCGATCAGAGAATCGTCGACACCGATCACGCTGACATCTTCAGGGACTCTTTTGCCGGAGTCTTTGAGGCCCTCAATGGCTCCATAAGCCATCTGGTCGTTGGCTGCATAGATGGCTGTGCAATCAGCTTCATGCGCCAAGGCTCGTCCTGCCTCATACCCGCTGTCTGCTTCCCAATCACCTATATAAGTCGGCGGCACTGGGATGCCGTGAGCATGAAGAACGTCCCTCCATCCCTTGGCCCGGCTTTCCGCAGCTCGTGAGGTCGAGGGGCCTGAGATGTGGTAAACAGTGCGGTGGCCTTTTTTGAGCAGATATTCGACAGCCGAAGTCGAGCATCCGTATTGGTCGGCATCGATAGTGGGGCAATGAGGGGAAGGCTTCTCGGTGATGAGCACGACGGGAAGCTCCTTGCTGGGTCTGAAACGATCAAAATCGCCGACTCTCTGTTCAAGCACCACGATGACGCCGTCCACAGGCAACTGCTTCATCTGCTCTACGATGTCCGCTAAGGTAATTTCCGATGAGTGGTTGACGACGTGGATGGTCGCCGCATATCCGAATTCTGATGCGGCTTCCACAGCGCCGTCCAGGATGCGTGCATTGCCAAATGTGGTGATGTTGAACAGGACGATGCCAATATTGTTGAACCGGCCGTGCTTCAGCGCCCTGGCGGCATAATTCGGTCGGTAGCCCAAGGCTTCCATGGCGTTCAGTACTTTTTGTCTGGTGTTCGGGCGCACAGCCGTGCTGTCGTTGACGACTCGCGACACAGTTTGCGGCGATACCTCGGCAAACTGTGCAACGTCCTGTATCGATACCTGTTTCTTCCGTCCCATGCCTACCTGATCCAGCTCATGGGAGCTTGCCGTCCTTAGCGTCGGTTGCTCCTTGGTGGCAGACAATATGTTTGCGACACCATTTTTATAATCACCATTATATCAGAGATTCAGAGAATATTTGATTCGCAGATACGTGCTATTATGATAACGAAAACATCCGGTGAACGTCCATTGCAGTTCGATATGGTCGGAGCTTGATTGTTTGTGTTGTTGTAGAGCTTCGAGGGAGAAGGTCAGATATGGCTGCTGTTGCTAGCGGCGATGCTACCCGGTCAAGCAGTGCACCCCGGGGCCACGTGAGTTCTCGTTGGCGTGGTTGGTTGTTTATGGGGCCGTTTGCTGTGGTGTTTGTGGTGGTGTTTGTGGTGCCGGTGGTGTATGCGGTGTGGATTTCCTTGTTTCAGCATCGTATGGTTGGTGGGACGGTGTTTGTGGGGTTGGCGAATTATCGTCGTCTGGTGGCTGATGGGCAGTTCTGGTCGTCGGTGCGCCGGGTGGTGGTGTTCACGGTGGTGCAGGTGCCGATCATGCTGTGCCTGTCGGCGTTGATGGCGTTGGCGTTGGATTCGCTGCGTCTGCATGGGATGCGGTTCTTCCGTATTTCGACGTTTCTGCCGTATGCGGTGCCGGCGGTGGTCTCGGCCCTGGTGTGGGGGTTCATGTATGGGGCGAAGTACGGGCTGGTGGGCTCGTTGAACGCGTGGCTGGGCACGCATGTGGATGTGCTGCAGCCGTCGGTGCTTTTGGCGGCGATCGGGAACATCAATACGTGGGAGTTCACGGGGTATAACATGCTGATCTTCTATTCGTCGCTGTCGACGGTGCCGCGTTCCTTGTATGAGGCGGCGGCGATCGACGGGGCGGGCGAGTGGCAGGTGGTGCGCCGGGTGAAGCTGCCGGAGCTGCGGGGCTCGCTGGCGATCACGGTGATTTTCAGCATCATCGGCTCCTTCCAGCTGTTCAACGAGCCGAGCGTGATGCAGAACATGGTGCCGGGCAATGCGATCACGACGTATTACACGCCGAACATGTATGCGTATAATCTGAGTTTTTCGGGCAATCAGTCCAATTATGCGGCTGCGCTGGCCATCGTGATGGCGGCGTTGACGATGCTGGTGGCGTATGCGGTGCAGCTGCGGAGCATGAGGGAGCAGATGCGATGAGCGTGCTGGATGAGCAGGGCCGCCGGGTGCGTGCGGCGGAGCGTGCGCGGGCGCGCCGGGTGGCGGCGGACGAGCGGGCGGAGCGGCGTCGTGCGGCGTCGAGCGGGTTCTCGAACCCGTCGAACCCGCGCCGGTCGGTGTGGCTGACGCTGGCGTGCGGCGTGTTCGCCCTGTACTGCCTGTTCCCGTTCGCCTACCTGCTGGTGAACGCGACGAAGACGCAGGCGGATTTCACGAGCACGTTCGGCCTGGGGCCGGGACGCTCGTTCGCCCTGTGGGACAACATCCGGGAGGTGTTCTCCTACCAGGACGGGATCTTCGCCCGCTGGCTGGCGAACACGCTCCTGTACGTGGTGGTGGGCGCGGGAGGGGCCACGCTGCTGGCGGTGATGGGCGGGTATGCGCTGGCCAAGTTCCGGTTCCCGGGCCGCAAGGCGGTGTTCGCGGTGGTGCTGGGCGCGATCAGCGTGCCGGGCATCGCGCTGGCGGTGCCGCAGTTCCTGCTGTTCGCGAAGCTGGGGCTGACCAACACGCCCTGGGCCATGATCATCCCCAGCCTGATCAGCCCCTTCGGCCTGTACCTGATGTGGATCTTCTCGGACCAGGCCGTGCCCGGCGAGCTGCTGGAGGCGGCGCGCGTGGACGGCGCCTCGGAGTGGCGCACCTTCCGCACCATCAGCCTGCCCCTTCTGGCGCCGGGGATCGTGACCTGCGCCCTGTTCACGATCGTGGCGACCTGGAACAATTACTTCCTGCCCCTGATCATGCTCAAGGACGCGGACTGGTACCCGCTGACCATCGGCCTGAACCAGTGGAAGGACCAGGCCAGCACCGCGGGCGGGCAGGCCATCCAGAACCTGGTCATCACCGGCAGCCTGATCACCATCATCCCCCTGGTCATCGCCTTCCTCCTCCTGCAGAAATACTGGCAATCCGGCCTCGCCGCAGGAGCCGTCAAAGAATAACAAAAGAAACTAAAACCGTGCTACAGGCCTTGAGCCGTAGGACAGCGAAAAGATATCAGTAGTCATGTGTTGTTGCCAAGGACAACAGAAAAGGAGATAGGGACAATGAGGTTCGAAAAGATGACGAAGGTCATAGCCCTGACAGGTGCTGTAGCCATGGCATTCGGACTTGCCGGCTGCGGCGGATCCGGCAGCGGCTCCTCTGCGTCGGGCAAAGGCGGGAAGACCGAAATCTTGGTCTGGTCCTGGGATTCGACCCTTCCTCGAACAGTCAAGGGATTCGAAGCCAAGAACCCCGACATCAAGGTGAAGGTCACCAATGTCGGCACCAACAAAAAAGAGTACACGGCCTTGAACAACGCTCTGTCCGCCAACAAGGGCGCCCCTGACCTTGCACAGATCGAATATTATGCACTGCCCGAGTATGCCACTCAGGACAAGCTGCAGAATCTGTCTGACATGGGCGCCTCCGGGTACAAGAGCTTCTATACGCCGGGCACCTGGAACTCAGTGAATCTGAACGGGGGCGTCTACGCGCTGCCTATGGATTCGGGCCCCATGGCCCTGTTCTACAACAAGGAAGTGTTCGACAAGGCCGGAGTGACTGAAGTACCTACGACCTGGGATGAGTATTATGAGGCGGCCAAGAAGATCAAGGCCGTCGGTTCTTACATCACTTCGGACTCAGGCGATGCAGGGTTCTTCGATTCCATGACCTGGCAGGCCGGCGCCAAGCCCTTTGCCACCAGCAAGGACGGCAAGACCGTTACCATCAATCTGACCGGTGACCCCAAGGTCAAGAAGTGGGACGACTACTGGCAGAAGATGATCAATGAGGATTTGATCAACACGAAGATTCCTGGATGGTCGGACGACTGGAACAAGGGTCTCAATGACGGATCAATCGCTTCCTTGCTCACCGGCGCTTGGATGCCCTACAACCTGCTGTCCGGTGCTCCTGATGCCTCCGGCAAGTGGCGTGTGGCGCAGATGCCTACCTGGGAGAAGGGTGGCAAAGAGAATTCTGAGAACGGCGGGTCTTCGCTGGCTATGATCAAGACCAAGGATGATTCCAAGAGCAAGGCCGCATACAAGTTCTTGGAATACGCTTGCCACAACGCCGAGGGCATTAAGACCCGTGTCGATGGCGGCGCCTTCCCGGCTGACAACAACACGTTGAAGTCCAACGAGTTCCTCTCTATGACCAGCTTGAAGGATGCCGACGGCAAGGACAACGCCTACTTCGGCGGCCAGAAGTTCAATGAGGTCCTGTCGCAGGCCGCCAAGGACGTTCTGCCTGGCTACAAGTTCCTGCCCTTTGAGGTCTATGCACGTGGAATCTACGGTGACAAGATGACCGCTTTCACTTCCAAGTCGGCCACATTGGATCAGGGGATCGCTGCTTGGCAGAAGGATCTGCAGAACTACGCCAAGCAGCAGGGCTACACGGTGAAAAAGTAGCATAGCCAGGCTCTGCAGAGTAGATCTGTAATGAATGGTCGGCCAGGGAGAGATGGTCTTTCCCTGGCCGACTCTTGCATACGTATCGTGTTGTAGGCCTGCAGCATTCAATTTACGCTGATGGCAGTGAGAATCAGATTGAAGACTGTGGCTCCATTCCTGCCTTTATGTACCGATGAGAAATACGAGGGTGTTCTTCGATAACCGTAACTGGCGTGTGTGGTGACACAACTTGTTTTGTTTAGCTCTTTTCGATCGATGTCGCCGAAGAGGTCAATGCTAAATCAGCTATATGCAACTCACGGCCTGCCAGTTGGTCGGAAGTCAGGTAAAAACAGCCGATGCAAAGCATAACTGGCATGAGAGAATCTAAGCAACATAGGATCAGAAGGAAACGTACATGAGCGAGTATGGATCACTGAGCACCAAACAAGTTGCCCGGCTTCTGTACTCCATGGGCCGAACCTTTGATGGATTGCAGTCGACATTCATGGCCACTGAGGAGTTCCTGCGCACGGGCAATCCCCAGGTTGTCAATTCCAAAGCCGACTACAACCTTCTGCTTGATTTGCGGCAGGCCGCAGAGTACACCCTGCACTACGACTATGCTCACGAGCCGATTGACATGGCGTACGTGAAGTCCATCAACGCACAGTTGACAAGGACTGCCGCCATGGAACCCGGCAAGCTGCGCGACGAACGCGCCCCTGTCATGGTCAATACCACTTTGGGAAGGTATGAGCCGCCCGTGCCTGATTCCGCCGCTCTTGCATCCCTGATAAGAAGCACTGTTGAAAGAGCAACTGGGGAGGACATCTTGGAAGATGCGGTGCGTCTTTTCGCCGGCCTGGCCAAGATGCAGCCATTTGGCGACGGCAATAAGAGGACTGCGTTGCTCGCCGGCAATGGGCTGATGTTCGCGCATGGCGACTGGCATCCGCTCACCGTGCCTACCAGTGATAAGGACAGGATTTGGTTCAACCGGGAGCTGGCTGCTTATTATCTCAACAATGATCAAACGATCATTCGTCATTTGGCAAGGTGGAACAGGCGGCAGGTACTGCTGGCCGTGCAGAGAGATAACGAGGATGACATGCCGTCCTCCGTCCCTGAGCAGACTCACGGAATGCAGATGGACAGCCCCACTCTATAGTCTCTTCTTCTTTGGGCTTGGGACGGTCAAGCAAGCATAGCAATCAGTATATAGTGTAAGTCGTGTAAGTCAGCCCGGGCCTGATTGGCTGCTCTGACTTCGATGGTCTGCCCGGCACCTGTGTCAGCCGAACTGCGTATAAGCCCGACTAACAGTACCGACACCTCGTCCAGGACGGGCAACCCATGCCAATGTACATGTGTGGATGTAGTGGATGCAGGTTAGCGGGGAATGCCTGAGGCGACGCGTCAGAATACAAGAGGTCATTGGGCTGGAAAATGATTGCTGGGGGCAAAGCCAGATATTTCTTTATGCTTGAACTTTCTGGGTGCCCCGGATGCGATTCGAACGCACGACACCTTCTTTAGGAGAGAAGTGCTCTATCCCCTGAGCTACCGGGGCAACGGAAACTACTGTACCACGAAGTGCGACTTGGGCAGGTCGCTGGTGTGCAGGCTAGGGCCGTACGCTTCCTGGAGAAAGTCAGCCTCCTATCCCTGCCCGCCATACGGTCATGGTTTACAATTGCTCAACGGTCAAGCTGACTGTGTATCCCTTGGGAGGAGACCATGGCGAAATTCAGACAGTCCTTCCTGGTGAAGCATGTCTTTGGGTGGACGGCCAGACTGCTGGCATTGGTCAGCTTGCTGGTCCTAGCGGCGCGTTCCTGCCCGGCATGGCTGTCAGCGATACCCTACTTGCCTGATCTGGCTGCTCTGACGCCCTGGTTCATCATTTTGGGACTGCTGGCCCTGGTCCTGGCTCTGATGGCTTCGCGATGGTTTACGGCTTTGGTGCTTATCGCCGCCTTGGCCCTTAATGTCTACTGGCAGTACCCCTCCTACCAGCAGGGATCCGAGCTCAACGGTCAAGCTGATCAGCTCATGGCCCTTGAACATCCCGATCGGTATGACAGTGTGGCCCGGGTCATGACCCTGAACGTTTATAAGGGTCAGGCTGATGCTGATCAGGTAGTCAAGACTGTCAGCGACAACCGGGTCGAGGTGCTGGCTCTGCAGGAGGTCAGCAAGGACTTTGTGGACCGTCTGCACAAGGCCGGCATCGACCGCTATCTGCCCCACGAGCAGCTTTCCACATCTTCGAAGGAATACGCCAACGGGCTTTGGACGGCCGCGCCAATGCAGTCTCCATCAAAGGACGACGTGGGTTCTCGCTCCTCCATGATGCCGGCGGCCAGCATCGACTTCGACAGGGGCAAGACCAGTGTCAGATTCGTCTCGGTCCATACCACCTCGCCGCAACCGGGCAGTTGGAATGCCTGGCGACGCAGCGTGTCCGACCTGGGAAAGCTACGGAAGCACGAGCACACACGATACGTGCTATTGGGGGACTTTAACGCCACCTACGATCATGCAGTTTTCCGAGACATGCTGGGGGAGCGGTTCAGTGATGGGGCACGTCAGGCTGGGCATGGCATGAGCATGACCTGGCCGGCCAATAGGGCACCCTTGCCAAGGTTGGTGGCCATCGATCATGTTGTGGTGGACCGTGACATCAGAGCCAATCGGCTGCAGACCATACCCATCGATGGTTCGGATCATGCAGCTCTGCTTGCCACGGTGATGGTGGAATAGGGGGCTCTTCAGGCATCCAAGTTGGACTGGGTGCCAGCCTGTGCGCCGGCGCTGGCCTGCTCCTGCTGGGCGGCATCGAGCTTGGCCCGCACCTGGCCCAGCAGCTCCTGGGCACGCTTGGCCAAGGCCTCGCCGATCTCCCACTGACGCATGGAGGCATCCAGGTCCAGGCCGCCGGCCTCCAGCGCCTGAACCGCCTGGATCAGCTGATCCCGAGCCTGCTCATAAGGCAGTTTGGCGATGGTCTCGCGTTCCTTCTGGCTCAGGGCCGAGGCCAGTACCGGCTGTTCCTTGCCCTGCTCCTTCTGATTCCGCTGGGTCTGCTCCTCGTCGGTGTCGCTCATGCCTGCTCCTCTTCTTATCTGGTGCGTTATCAAATTTTTAATTAATAAGGATGATTATCGCTGATGATTATATGTGGCTGACCACGTGGGATCGGTCACTGCCCGCTGACGACTTTGGTCTCGATCCGGCCCTCTTTGACAGTCAGGGTCAGATCCTGATCGGTCTGAACCTGCTGTGGGCTGACGACCACCTTCCCGTCCAAGGTCTGCACGACTGCGTATCCGCGGTCCAGCGTGGACTGGGGAGAGAGTGCGGTCAGCGAGGACTGGAGCTTCTCCACGGTCAGGGAGGCATCGTCCACGATCCGCCGCAGGGCGATATCCAGGCGAACCAGGGACTCGTCGACCAGTCGCTGAGGCTTGTCCAGCATGGTCTGCGGCTTGGTCAGGCTGGGGCGGTTGGCGTATCCCTCGATCAGCCGTGTCTCGCCTTCGACCATATTTTCGATCCGTGCATTTATGCGCATCCGGGCTTCCTGGATGATGCCCTCCTGCTCGACCAGGTCGGGCACCACGCGCTTGGCTGCGTCAGTGGGGGTGGAGGCGCGCAGATCTGCGGCCAGGTCGATCAGGGTCCAGTCGTCCTCGTGGCCAATGGCCGAGACGATGGGGGTGACGCAGGCTGCCGTGGCCCGGACCACGGACTCGTCCGAGAAGCCCAGCAGGTCCTCGAAGCTGCCACCGCCCCTGGCAACGATGATCACATCCACAGCCGGATCGGCATCCAGCTTCTGGATGGCCTCGACCACCTCGGGTGGGCACTGAGGGCCCTGAACGTGGGCGTGCACCACGGAGAATTCGATGGTAGGCCAGCGCAGGCGAGCATTGGTGATCACATCCCCCTCGGCTCTGGCCTTGGGTGCGCAGATCAGGCCAATGCGCCGGGGAAATTCGGGCAGGGGAACCTTGTTTTCTGCATCGAAGAGGCCCTCGCCTTTGAGCTTGCGCCTGAGCTGGTCGATCTGCTCCTTCAGGTCGCCGGTACCGACACGCTTGATCCGGTCGGCCATAAAGCTCAGACGGGTCTGCTTGATCCACAGGTCGGGCCGCCCATGCACCACCACGCGGTCGCCCTGGCGGAATTCCCTAGCCTGAGTGGCGAAGGCCCGGAAGCCCATGACGTTGATGGAGATGTCCTCGAAGTTGTCGCGCAGGGTCAGATATGCCGAACCGGTCCGGCGGGTGTTGATCTCCACGATCTGACCCTCCACCCAGGCTCCGGGCCAACGGGCCACGGCGTCGTGGTACTTCTGGCTGAGCACGCTGACCGGCCAAGGGTCTTCCTCGGTGGTGTCACGTGCCAGGCGGGGCAGCTGATCCAACGGTTTGGGAGCCAGTCCTGAAGGTGCTGGGCCGGTCGGCGCACCCATCGCCCCGCGCATGTTCGAACCCATGTATGCTCGCACCTGATGCCTCCTGACCATCGGTTCCGCCAGTCTGACCAACTCACCTGGCATAGCCTGTACAGGATGGTATTCGGGTTGGTCAGCGAAGGAAACGTTCTTTCAGGGTCTCTCAATATGGGGACAATTCCATATACTCTTCAAGCTCTCTGAAGGCCCTCTGTCGATTGCCCCTGAGCCAATTTCGCCAAGGGCACAGCGGCTTTTCTTCCATGTGCGATTCGGCTGGGATTGAGGGGAAAGTGTGGAGGACAAGGGTTGGAACCAACGCCCTAATGTACCTGCCCTAGTCCGCGGCTTACCTGCAACAGAGGCGGTTTTGCCGGAAGATGTGTCGAAGGCGACAGCCTTGATTCCTTGATATCGCAAAAGTTATTCACGCTCTGGCGGTAGCATAAATAGAGCAAGCCGGATATGATGTGGTGTCTGCTTTTCGAACCCATCAAGCGGCGGTCTCACGGATTGAGGTTGTTTCATGTCTGATGGCGTCGACATAACGGGTCGATATAAGGGCACAGGACCGCGGGATCTCCTGCGTGTGGGGTTGGATATCGGATCCACCACAGTCAAGGCCGTGGTTCTTGGCACGGGTGACAGGCTGGATCAGGCGCTTTTCAGCGACTATCGCCGCCACCATGCCAATGTGCGGCAGTGCGTGGCAGAACTGGTCACCGACATCAAGCTTTCCCTGTCACGGGTTGGTTTGGCCGGCAATCCCATCAGTCTGGTGATCACCGGCTCGGGCGGGCTGGAACTGGCCAGCCAGCTGCAGGCGGAATTCGCCCAGGAGGTCATTGCCGAGACCGAGGCCATCAACGCCACCTATCCCGAGGGGGATGTGATCATCGAGCTGGGCGGCGAGGATGCCAAGATCACCTATCTGAAGCCCACGCCGGAGCAGCGGATGAATGGATCCTGCGCAGGCGGGACCGGAGCCTTCATCGATCAGATGGCCACCCTGCTCAACACCGATGCTTCCGGCCTGAACGATATGGCCTCCAAGTACAAGACCATTTATCCTATTGCTTCACGCTGCGGGGTCTTCGCCAAGTCCGACCTCCAGCCACTGATCAACGACGGAGCCGCCAAGGAGGATCTGGCCGCTTCTATCTTCAACGCCGTTGCCACACAGACCATTTCCGGTCTGGCCTGCGGACGTCCCATCCGCGGCAATGTGATCTTTTTGGGCGGACCCCTCTTCTTTATGAGCGAGCTCAGGGAAGCCTTTAAGCGGATTCTCCAGGACAGGGTCAGCCGCTATATCATTCCCGAGAATGCACACCTTTATGTGGCTTACGGCGCTGCCATCATGGCTGGCCGTCACGAGCAGGATGACCAGGACAGCGCGGCGCAGGTCAAGACTGACTATTCGCCAGAAACCGATGTGAACGACCCCTTCGGCCCGGCTTGGGGACTGGACCAGGCGGAGGTCGACAAGGCACGCTCCGAGAAGGCTTCGAACCTCGACAAGATGGCTCTGCAGGATGCCATGCAGGATGGCCGCACCACCACACTGGTCAGCGGCGACAATAAAGTCCAGGCGGCCGAGACCGGCAAGGATGCTCGCCAGGATCAAGACATGCACTTTGACCTGACTTCGCTGGATGGTGTTCTCTCCGCCCTGAAAGGCCTGGAGAACATGCCCTCCACGGCCAGAACGATCCGGCCGCTCTTCCTGAATGAAGACGAGCGCAGGGAGTTCAACGACCGGCATGGGGCCCAGGTCATCCCCACCGGTGACCTGTCAGGAGCCAAGGGTCCGCATTTCCTGGGCATCGATGCGGGCAGCACCACCATCAAGGCTGTGCTGATCAACGACGACAAGACCATCGTCTGGTCTACTTACGGTGTGCATAAGGATAGCCCGCTGATCGCCGCTGCCAACATCGTCAAGGAAGTCAGGAAGTCCCTGCCGGAGGGCGCCTACATCGCCCGCGCCTGCGCTACTGGTTATGGTGAGGGCCTGGTCAAGGCCGGCCTGCATGTTGACGAGGGCGTGGTCGAAACCATGGCCCACTACCGGGCAGCCGAGGAGATCAGCCCCGGGGTTACCTCGGTCATCGACATCGGCGGGCAGGATATGAAGTACATCGCCGTCAACGATGGGGTCATCGATTCGATCTGTGTCAACGAGGCCTGCTCGGCCGGCTGCGGATCCTTCCTGCAGACCTTCGCCCAGTCCATGGGTATCAGCATCCAGGAGTTCACCAAGCAGGCGCTGGCCTCCGAGGCTCCGACCGATCTGGGCTCCCGCTGCACGGTCTTCATGAACTCCTCGGTCAAGCAGGCTCAGAAGGAGGGTGCCTCCCCGGAGGACATCGCCGCCGGACTCTGCTACTCAGTGGTCAGGAACGCCCTATACAAGGTCATCAAGCTGCGTGACGCCAACGCCCTGGGGCCGGTGGTCGTGGTTCAGGGAGGAACCTTCCTCAACGATGCTGTCCTGCGGGCCTTTGAGCTCCTGACCGGTCGCAAGGTGACCAGGCCCAACATTGCCGGACTCATGGGAGCCTACGGTGCCGCGCTGACGGCTCGCATGCACTGCCCGCAGAATGATGAGGTCGAGGATTTCGTTGCGGCCAGCTCCCACATGGCCGACGGGGTGAAGTCCGTGGGCAGCACGCCCACAACCCCCAATATGACTCCGGCTCCCACCCAGTCAAAGTTGTCGTCGGCTGCTGCCAACAAGATTACCTCCAAGAACGACCAGGGGTTCAAGACGACCCTGCCTGACCTGAAGGTGCAGGACGGCCATGTGGTCAGCTCCATCCTGGCAGGGGATGATCTGGACAACCTCTCCATGACCACCACCCACGATGTCTGCAAGCTCTGC
This sequence comes from Bifidobacterium sp. A11, assembly GCF_000499185.1. Taxonomy (NCBI): domain Bacteria; kingdom Bacillati; phylum Actinomycetota; class Actinomycetes; order Bifidobacteriales; family Bifidobacteriaceae; genus Bifidobacterium; species Bifidobacterium sp. A11. Next base: position 192,132 of record NZ_AWUO01000003.1, on the reverse strand, counting down.
CAGAACCACTGCAAGCTGACCATCACCGAATTCGAGGACGGCGGCCGCTACGTGACTGGGAATCGCTGCGAACGCGGTGGCGACAAGAACAGGAAGCGCTCCGACAGGCCCAATCTCTATGACTTCAAGTACAAGCGGGCCTTCGCCTATCGCCGTCTGACCCCGGACAAGGCCACCAGGGGCGATATCGGCGTTCCCCGTGTACTCAACATGTATGAGGACTACCCCTTCTGGTTCACCCTGCTGACCTCCCTGGGCTTCCGGGTCATGATCTCCGGGCGTTCCAACCACGAGCTCTTTGAGAGCGGCATGGAGTCCATCGCCTCCGAGAACATCTGCTACCCGGCCAAGCTGGTCCACGGGCACATTCACTCCCTGGTCGACAAGGGCATCAAGACCATCTTCTACCCTTGCGTCACCTATGAGCAGGAGCTGGTTCCCGATACGGACAACCACTACAACTGCCCCATCGTGGCTAACTACCCGGTGGTGATTGAGGCCAACATGGCCGAGCTCAAGGAGAACGGCGTCCGCTTCATGCGACCCTACTTCAACCTGTCCAACAAGGAGAAGATGGTCGAGCGGATCGTCAAGGTCTTCGACTGGGCCAAGGTGAGCGAGGATGAGGCCCGGACGGCCGTCCAGGAGGCCTACCGTGAGGATGCCCGGTTCAAGGAGGATGTGCGCCAGGAGGGACTTCGTGCCCTGGCCTACATGCAGGAGTACGGGGTCAAGGGCGTGGTCCTGTCGGGACGCCCCTACCATGTGGATCCCGAGGTCAACCATGGCATTCCCGAGACCATCTGCTCCCTGGGCATGGCCGTGCTCTCCGAGGACTCCATCTGCGAGCTGGACGTGCATGACCTGCCCAAGCTGAGCGACTACATCATTCCGGCGGCGGGGGAGCGGGCCCTGGCCTCCAACAACCCCACGGCCGCCAAGTTCCGCAAGACCGTGCCGGGCTTCGGTGATGACCATCAGAAGATGCCTTTGAGGGTGACCGACCAGTGGGCCTACCATTCCAGGCTCTACTCGGCAGCCAGGTTCGTCTCCGAGTATCCCGACCTGCAGCTGGTGCAGCTGGTCAGCTTCGGATGCGGCGTGGATGCCATCACCACCGACCAGGTCCAGGAGATTCTGGCCGACAAGGGCGATGTCTACACGCAGCTGAAGATCGACGAGGTCTCCAACCTGGGTGCTGCCAAGATTCGTCTGCGCTCGCTGAAGGCTGCCATGGACGAACGCCATCAACGGGATGTGGCCCAAGAGAATGGCGAAGATCAGAAGGAAGCCCCCGTCAAGGAGCAGGCGCCTGCCAAGGTTGCGGTCAAGGATGCTGATCCGTTGCCTGACCTGGTTCAGGCGGAGGAATCATCTGATTCTCAGGGCTCTCAAGAGTCTGCAGACCGCATTGAAGCAGCGGATGCGAATGCGTCTGACAAGCCGGCATCCGAAGGGTTCCGGTCCACCAACGCGCAGAAGATCAGCCTGTCCCAGCGCAAGTCCGACATTGTGGCTCTGGCCAGGTTCGTGGCCCTGCACGATAAGAGTGATCAGGGTCTGATAGGTCTTCACCCTATGGGCATTCGGCCCATCCGGGAGACCATGGCCTCGCGGCAGAAGGATCAGGAAGCCGAAAGCAAGTCGGCAGAGCCGACGTCCGAACAGGACCAAGAAGTCAAGCCCAGCGGAGCCGCCGCCAAACCGACCCTATCCAAGTACGCCACTGAGCATCGCTTCACCAAAGAGATGGGGCACAAATTTACAGTGGTCGCGCCGCAGATGTCGCCTGTGCACTTCTCCCTCCTGGAGGCGGTCTTCTCCAGCGCCGACTACCACTTCGAGCTCCTGAAGCATGCCACGGCCGAAGACATCAACACCGGTGTCAAGTACGTCAACAACGATGCCTGCTTCCCCGCCATCATCGTGGTGGGGCAGCTGGTCAACGCCTTCCTGTCCGGCCGGTTCGACCCACACAAGTGCGCGGTCATCGTCACCCAGACCGGCGGCATGTGCAGGGCCACCAACTACTATGGCCTCCTGCGCAAGGCTCTTGCTGATGCGGGCTACGGTTACGTCCCGATCATCACGTTGAGCGTGCAGGGGTTCAAGGCCAATCCCGGCCTTCAGGTAACCCCGGCCCTGCTGCATCGCGCCGTCAAGGCCTTCTACCTGGGCGATGCCATGATTGAGTGCCTGCTCAGGGTCCGCCCCTACGAACAGGAGCCCGGAGCAGCCAATAGGCTCTACAAGCTCTGGGACACGATCTGCAAGGAGACCATTGAGCACCACGGGTACTCCAAGACCGCCAAGAAGGTCTATGGTCACGGTTATCTGCCCTATGGCACGTTGATGAAGCGGATGATTCGGGCCTTTGATCAACTGCCGCTGCGTAATATCCCTCGTAAGCCTCGGGTGGGCGTAGTAGGCGAGATCCTGGTGAAGTACCATCCCGATGCCAACAACCACGTGGTCGACCTGATCGAGAGCCAGGGCTGCGAGGCCGTGCTTCCCGGTGTCTGCGACTTCATGGTCAATGGCATCTCCAACGCTGAGTGGAACGAGGAGATGCTGGGCACCGGTGGCCAGGTCGGTGTCAAGAAGATCGTCCTCAAGGCGGCTGACGCTTATCGAGCGCCCATGATCGCCGGCTTCAAGGCCTCCCATGGAAAGTTCGACATTCCCGCTCACATCACCGACCTGAGGGAGAAGGCCGCCTCGGTCACCTCCCTGGGCGTTCAGGCCGGAGAGGGCTGGCTCCTGACCGGCGAGATCATCGAGCTGATCCAGTCTGGTGCCCCCAACATCGTCTGTGCGCAGCCCTTTGCCTGCCTGCCCAACCATGTGACCGGACGTGGCATGTTCGGCAAGATCCGCAGGACTTATCCTGAGGCTAACATCGTCTCCATTGACTACGATCCCGGTGCCTCGGAGGCCAACCAACTCAACAGGATCAAGCTGATGATTGCCGCCGCCAAGAAGCCGGGCGACCAGCAAAATGCCACCCAAGGCCACAAGGTCGCCGTTGAATCCCAGGCATTCGGGTCGACCGGCCTGGATGCTGGGCAGGCAGCACCCGTCCAGGACGAAGAGAAGGTTCTGGAGAGCCTGTAGTCACGCTGAGGTCGGTGTCTGGGGCTAAACCCGCCGGCCTCGGAGTTGCTGAACCACGAAGATCAAGGAAAGAGGGGTTTCCCATGACCAGCCGCGAAGAGATCAAGGCTCTGCTGGACACCGACCAGATCTACATTGCCGATACGCCTGAAATGAAGCAGGTTCAGGATGCCCAGCAGGACCTGGTCTTCGAGTTCAACGCCTGCCGCCCCAGCCAGGTGGAGAAAAAGCAGGACCTCTGTAAACAGATGTTCGGTTCATTCGGCCAAGGCAGTTGGATTGAGGGACCAGTCCGGGCCAATTGGGCCTGCAACACCTACTGGGGAAGCAAATGCTATGCCAACTTCAACCTGGTGCTGGTCGACGATGGACGCATTGGCATAGGTGACCACACCATGTTCGGCCCCAATGTCACTCTCGTCACCACTGGGCACACCATTCGCCCCGATATACGCATATATGGAACGCCTCAGTTCACGGTTCCGATCAGCATCGGCAGGAATGTGTGGATCGGAGCAGGTGCCATCGTCATGCCGGGAGTGACCATCGGAGACAACACGGTCATCGGAGCGGGGTCCCTGGTCACCAAGGACATCCCCTCTAACGTGGTCGCCTATGGCCACCCTTGTAAGGTCGTCCGTCCCATCAATGACCGCGATTATGAATACTTCTGGAGGGATCGTCGGTATCAGGCGCCCTATGATGCCCGACCCTACAAGATGGATCAAGCTGGCTGACCGATGGCTGACTCTTTGGCTTCCCCTGTCGGCTGGTGTCCGGCAGCCGTCGTTTGGCCACCGCAATGCCTGCGCTGATCAGCGATATCCATCCCAGAGTGGTGAGGGGAAAATCAGCGCCTTGAACCGGTCCCATTCCTGGATGTAGTCGATTTTCGGCTCACGCAGCAGCCGTATCTGTATGCCGTCCATGACTTCCAGACTCATCCTCACCCTGACCCGCATGTCTGTCGCCCACTCTATGCCTTTGGGAAGCAGCCATGGGAATTCAGAATAGCGCTCCCAGACCTCGGCCGGCCTGCGGATGAAATAATCATGCAGGGGATGGCTGGTCGCTACAGCCTCAGTTTCCAGGACCGTATAGAGCTGTGTGAGTTCAGGCTGGCTGGCATTGTGGGCGACCAAATAGTCAAAATAGGCCGGCAAATGCGGCTGTTCGGGGTCGGATCCTGGAAGGCGTGTCTGCAGGAATTCCTCAGGGGTCCCATAGGCATCGTAGATGTCTGTGACCAGGAGTGAGAGCAGGCCTTCCTTGCTGCCCACATAATGGAGGACGCCCGGTTGCGACATCCCTACCATGTCAGCGACGTCTTTGAGCGATATGCCGTTGTACCCTTGTTGGCTGATGAGGTGGGCGGCGGCCTGTGTGATTTCCGCTCTTCTCACCTCCGGTGATTTTCTTGTTCGGCTCACCATTTCCTGGTCTCGCGGCTCCTTTTCACTGCTCTTGGACATGTTGATACTTATGGTACATGGGGCGTATTGGTAACAGCACAAGCGTTCCGACTCGTCTGGGGAGAGAAAAAGAAGACGCGGCACTCGCGGCCCTGCATAGAGTCGATGACTTGACAGAACCATTGAATACCTGTTAGGTATATCATTATCTAATGATTAGTAGATATGGCTTTTCCGCCATTGGAGTGTCAGAGAAGACTAGTTGAAAGATATCGGCATCATGAGCGACTCAACAACCTTGGCATTGGACGATTGGGAACTGCCGCAGGTGCATAAGGTCTCCTCGGAGCCGTCAACCGATCTGGGATGGACTAGCAAAGAAAGCCAAGGTTTCCGGGTAACCCTGGAGCCGCGATCTTTCAGCACCATCGCCCTATGAATTGAGTCCAGTAAATCAAGATTGGAGTTCATCATGTCAGACAATGCGGGCGGCACGCGCCTTCCGGACAGGCTCATCTTCGGGTGCGCCTACTACGACGAATATATGCCCTATGAGCGGGTGGACAAAGACATGTCCATGATGAAGTCCGCCGGCATCAACACCATTCGTGTCGCTGAATCCACCTGGAGCACTCTGGAGCCCCAACCTGGCGTATTCGACTTCAGCCATGTGGACCGGGTGCTGGATGCCGCAGGACGATTCGGCATTCAGGTCATCGTGGGCACGCCCACCTATGCCGTCCCCTCCTGGCTGGCTGCTATGCATCCGGATGTTCTGGCTGACACCCCCAAGGGCCACAACCGGTATGGCGCTCGCCAGATCATGGACATTGTCAACCCTTCCTACCGGTACTATGGCGAGCGCGTCATACGCAAACTGATAAGCCATGTGTCCGATAACCCCCAGGTGATCGGCTACCAGGTCGACAATGAAACCAAGTACTACGACTGTGTATCGCCCGACATGCAGCGGCTCTTCGTCAAGGATCTGCGACGGCAATTTGATGATGATCTGAATCGCCTCAATGCTGCCTTTGGCCTGGACTACTGGTCCAACAGGATTGACTCCTGGGAGGACTTTCCCGACCTGACCGGAACCATCAATGCATCCTTGGGTTCGGCATTCGACCGCTTCCGCCGAAGCCAGGTCAGTCGTTACCTGGCCTGGCAGGCTGGCATTGTGCGCGAATATGCCCGCGAGGACCAGTTCGTCACCCACAACTTCGATTTCGACTGGGGCCCGGGCTGGTCATACGGCATCCAGCCAGCCGTCGATCATTTCGAAGCGGCCGAATGTCTGGATGTGGCCGGTGTGGACATCTACCATCCCACGGAGGATGACCTGAGCGGCAAAGAGATCGCCTTCGGCGGGGACATGACCCGCAGTCTGAAGGGCGGCGCCAACTACCTGGTCCTGGAAACCGAAGCCCAGGGGCAGAATGGCTGGCTGCCCTACCCGGGCCAGCTGCGGCTTCAGGCATACAGCCATCTGGCCTCGGGCGCTAACGGGGTCATGTACTGGCACTGGCATTCCATCCACAACTCCTTCGAGACCTACTGGAAGGGGCTGCTTTCACAGGACATGGAACCCAACCCCACTTATGAGGAGGCCGGGCGGTTCGGCAGGCAAATAGCGCAGAAGGGTGTGGGGGAGCGTCTGATCAACCTCCAAAAGCGCAACAAGGTCGCCATTATGGTGGGCAACGACTCCTTGACCGCCCTGGACTGGTTCTCCCTGGAGACCGGTTTCCCCCGTCAGCAGGGGCAGATCTCCTACAACGATGTGGTCAGACGGGTCTACGATGCCCTCTTCGAGCTCAACATCGAGTGCGATTTCATCAGCGGCAAGGCTGACCAGTCCCAGCTGGGCCACTATGCCATGGTCGTGGTTCCAGCCTTGTACAGCACCAATGAGAATACGCTGAGGGTCTTGGCCGATTACGTCCATCAGGGAGGTCACTTGGTGGCCACGCTGCGCTCCTTTGTCGCGGACGAGAATCTCAAAGTTTGGCATGACAAGGCACCGCATCTGCTGACCGACGTGTTCGGCATCGACTACAACCAGTTCACCCGTCCCGGCAAGGGTCTTACCCTGGATTTGCATGGGACCGACCAGGCCGGGCCGGCCTGCCAAGGGTTGATTGAGCTGCTGAATCCGCGTCCCGACACTCAGATTCTGGCATCCTATGACCACCCGGTCTGGGGGCGGTATGCGGCTGTGACCCGTCATGGTTACGGTCGCGGCAGCGCGGAGTGGATCGGCACTCTACCGTCGGCCCAGGGTATGCGGCTGCTGCTGTCTGATGCGGCGGATGTGGCTGGACTGAGCGGTCCTGCCCGGGACCTGGCCGGTCTGGTCACCGTGCGTGAGGGCACCAACGCCTTGGGGGAGCAGGTCGCCTATTTGCTCAATTATTCATCGAAGAAGGTCAAGCTGGACGCACCCTATGGTGGGCATCTGCTGGTGGCAGACGGGCAGGCTGATCCTCAGGCGCATGTGGATCAGGGCCAGTCCATGACCATCGGCCCCTGGGATCTGGCGATCATTGTTCGGTAAACCGTCTTCAGCCTGACCGACTGCAAAGCTATCAGTTTATGAGTTATCGATGAGAAAGGAAGGTGCCCAGATGGCATCAAGGAAGTTGACGGAGGATCTGCCCTACCGCAATCCCGACCTGAGCGTGGATGAGCGGGTGGCCGACCTGCTGGGACGGATGACCCGGGAAGAGAAGGTAGGCCAGATGATGCAGCTGGATGCCAGCCAGGGGGTGGACAAGGAGGTGGTGGACCAGCACGTCGGCTCCCTGCTCCATGTCTCTCCGAAGAACATGATCAAGGCAGACAAGGCCGTTCATCGCACTCGTCTGGGCATTCCCCTGCTGATCGGTGACGATTGCATCCACGGCCATTCCTTCTTCCGCGGGGCCACCATCTTTCCCGAGCAGCTGGGCATGGCGGCCTCCTTCGACCCGGAATTGGTTCAGCGGATGGGACGGGCTACGGCCCAGGAGGTTGCCGCAACAGGCATCCATTGGACCTTCTCCCCGGTGCTTTGCATCGCCAGGGACACCCGCTGGGGTCGGGTGGACGAGACCTTCGGCGAGGATCCCTTCCTGATCGGCGAAATGGCCTCGGCCATGGTGCGCGGCTATCAGGGCGGATCAGCCATGACCGGAACCCTGCCCAAGGATGCAGTGTTGGCCACGGCCAAGCACTTCGCCGGTTACTCCGAGACCCAGGGCGGGCGCGACGCGTCCGAGGCCGACCTCTCGCACCGCAAGCTGCTCTCCTGGTTCCTACCGCCCTTCGAGCGTCTGGCCAAGGAGGGCGTGGCCACCTTCATGTTGGGCTACGAGTCCATCGACGGGGTACCGGTCACCATCAACAACTGGCTGCTCAACGACGTTCTTCGAGGGGAGTGGGGTTACCAGGGCACCCTGATCACCGACTGGGACAACGTGGGCCGTATGGTCTGGGAGCAGAAGGTGCAGCCCGACTACACCAGGGCTGCCGCAGCCGCTGTCAAGGCAGGCAACGACCTGATCATGACTACGCCTGGCTTCTACCAGGGAGCCTTGGATGCACTGGATGCAGGGCTTCTGCACGAGGAGGATCTTGACCGGGCGGTCAAGCACATCCTGGCCCTGAAATTCCGCATGGGGCTCTTCGAGGACCCGCGTCTGCCCGACCGCGAGATCCAGAAAGCGGTCATTAACTCACCAGAGCACCAGGAGCTCAACCTCCAGGTGGCCCAGGAGTCTGCAGTTCTTTTGAAGAATGACGGCGTCCTGCCCCTGTTCGGAGGTGTGGATGCTGATGGCCGTCCTAGCGACGATTCGCCGCACAGCATTGCTCTGGTGGGTCCGCTGATCGATGATGCCCAGAACCAGCTGGGGGACTGGGCCGGCGGTTCGGGTCAGTGCGACTGGATCAAGGACCAGCCTCGGGAGATGATCACGACCGTGGCCGACGGTCTGCGCCAGGAGTTGCCTGAAAACTGGCAGCTTAACTGCGAGCAGGGTGTTGAGGTGCTCCGTCTGGTCGACGATCCGGCGGGCAAACTCTTTCCCGATGGCCAGCCTAGGCCCAAGGTGGCGGCCCCGGCCAGGATCGATCAGGATCGCTTCGACAGGGCCGTAGACCTGGCCAGGCAAAGCGACCTGGTGGTTGCCGTGGTCGGCGACGTGGTCCAGCTGGTGGGCGAGGGCTGTTCAACTGCCACACTGGAGCTCTATGGTCCTCAGCGTGATTTGCTGGATGCCCTGGCGCAGACAGGTAAGCCCATGGTCATTGTGCTCATGTCTTCCAAGCCGCTGATCCTGCCCGCGTCTGCACAGTCGGCCAGGGCTCTGATCTGGCAGCCCGACCCGGGCATGCAGGGCGGCCGTGCCCTGGCCAGGATTCTCGTCGGCAAGGTTGAGCCCACAGGCAGACTGCCCATCACCTTCCCCAGGCATGCCGGGCAGCTGCCGGTCTACTACAACCAGATCCGGGGCCAGCATGGAAACCGCTATGCCGATCTGACCCAGGATCCGGCCTTCGCCTTCGGCCAGGGCATGGGCTACACCACCTTTGCCTACGGAAAGCTCCGGGTCGATGGACCGGATGCCGTGGGACCCGAGGATACGGTCAGGGTGACTGTAGACCTGACCAACACCGGCCAGCGGCCAGGCACCGAGGTCGTTCAGGCCTATATCAGCGACCTGGTGACATCGGTCAGCTGGGCTGATCGCGAGCTCAAGGCCTTCCAAAGGATTCAGCTGGATCCAGGGCAGACCAAGAAGGTAGTCTTCGACCTTCCGGTGGCCGAGTGGACTCTGGTCGATGCCGACTGCAATCGCAGGGTCGAGCCCGGCCAGTTCCAGGTACTGGTGGGGTCCTCCTCACGAAGGGAAGACCTGCAGGCCGTGACGGTGACCGTGGGCTGACTGACCGCCATCCGGTAGCGGAACTCCTCGCGTGTTGATTGCCCAGGGCCCTCGTCCGCTCCTACGATTGCAGCATGAGGAAAAGCGTAGGCGCTGGGTACGCGCACCTGTTGACGGTCCCTAATCCGCGGCATGTAGCCAGCCTGGTCGACTACTTTTCGCGCGGGTCTAAACCGCGTTCCCAGTGGCGGTTCGGCATCGAGATTGAGCATCTGCCGGTCCGCAACGACGGATCCGATGCCCCGGTTCCCTATGAGGGGGAGCGGGGCATCGAGGCCCTGCTGTCTGCCTTGGAGCCCTGCTACGACGGCGATAAGGAGTACCGGGAGGACGGACACCTGGTGGGGCTGAGCAGGCCGGGCTGCGTGGTCTCCTTGGAGCCCGGCAGCCAGGTGGAGTGCTCCCTGGGTGTGGTGCGGGACAGCCGAGAATTCGAGGACCTCTACCGTCGCTTCCGTGCCGAGGTCGACCCCATTGCCAAGCGCCTGGGGTTCCGGCTGGTCGAGTACGGGTACCGTCCGGCTGGGTCCTACGCTGATGTGGGTGTCAATCCCAAGGAGCGCTATGCGGTCATGAACACCTACCTGGGTCGCATCGGCCAGTGCGGACCCATGATGATGCGCAGCACCGCCTCCACCCAGATCAGCATCGACTACCAGGACGAGAAGGATGCCATCGCCAAGATCCGTCTGGGCACGGCCATCGGTCCCATTTTGGCCTACTTCTTCCGCAACACTCCGATCTTTGAGGGGGAGCCCAACCGCATGCCCCTACGGCGCCAGCGGATCTGGGACTGGCTCGACACCCAGCGCACAGGCCTGATTCCTGGGCTGTTCGAGGATGGCTTCGGCTGGGAGGACTATGCCGTGGACGTGCTCTCCACTCCGCTCATGGTCGCTGATGTCTCCCACACCCCTGAGGTGGATGGACCACAGGGGCAGCAGGTCTTCATCGCCTGGCACGAAAACGCCGGGGAGATCTATCCTGACCGCCGGCTCAACGACGCCGAGGTAGCGCACATCCTGACCACGCACTTCAATGACGTCCGCCTGAAGAACTACATCGAGCTCAGGCACTGGGATTCCCTGCCCATGGAACGGGCCAGCCGACTTCTTGAGATCGTCGGTGGTATCTTCTACGACTCGGATCGATTTGCCAGACTTGTCGGACTCATGGACGGGGTGAGCGAGGAGGATGTGCTCCAGGCCAAGGCCGACCTGCAGGTCCGCGGCGGCCAGGCCAGCCCCTATGGCCATTCCCTGGACTTCTGGAGGCAGGCACTAGGTGCCGAGGACACTCTGGATGATGTGCCGGGTGACCCCTCTAATCCCAGCCGATTCCAGAACTAATATCTCGCGCAAGCTCGCTAAATTGGACAAAACTTCGCTGTCGGTCTAAACTCGTGTTAGTTGATAAAACGTTATAGCAATTCTGGATACTCGCAGCGGAGGGATTCCAATGGTGGTTGTCATTCGGTATGATGCGCTGACGCCAGAATTATACGAACGGGTGCGTTCGACGGCTGGTTTCCACACTTACTCACCAATCGACGTGAAGGCGGCTCTTTCTGGTGGTTATTGCTCAGTCGTTGCCGAGGTAGAGGGTGAACCTGCTGGTATCGGCCGTGTCATTGCCGATGGACGAATAGCTTTCTTCATCAAGGATCTTGTGGTGCTGCCCCATTATCGCCATCACGGTGTGGGTAGCGCTGTCCTTCAGGCCCTTCTTGATCGAATCGCTCAAGAAGCATGCGAGCATGCTTACGTGGGGTTGATGGCCACTCCTGGGAAGGAAGGTTTCTATGAGGAACATGGCTTTATCCGGCGGCCTGGTCCGGACCTAGGCAGCGGGATGGTCCGTTTCCTGGACGGTACCTATCGGTCGCAGTTATCAACTGGAAGCAAATCAAAGGAGCAGGAATCATGAATCCAACACCAGTCATCATTGATACTGACCCAGGAATTGACGACGCCGTCGCCATTGCTTTGGCGCTATTTTCGCCTCGGTTGGATGTGCGTCTGATTACCACAGTGGCCGGCAATGTCGGCTTGGATAAGACCACGCCGAACGCCTTGCGGCTGCTGACATATTTCGAGCGTCGCGTCCCGGTGGCCCAAGGGGCCCCTGCTCCTCTGCTGGAGCCGTTCGTGGATGCCAGCGATATCCATGGAAAGACCGGAATGGAGGGCTTCGACTTCCCTGAGCCTGATCGTTCCCTGCTGCTGAAGGAAAACGCGGTCGAGGCCATGCGCAAGGAGATCATGGACTCGTCCGAACCGGTCACCCTGGTGACCATCGGGCCGCTGACCAATATCGCCCTCCTGCTCAAGGTATACCCCGAAGTCGCCAAGGGAATTGGACGGATCGCCATGATGGGAGGCTCCACTGCCCGCGGCAATCGTGGTGTCATGTCCGAGTTCAATATAGCCACGGACCCCGAGGCTGCCGCCATTGTCTTCGAGTCGGGAATCCCCATCGTCATGGCCGGTTTGGACGTCGGCCTCAAGGCCCTGGTCCTGCCCGAGGACAGCGCTCAGCTGCCTGCCATGGGGAAGGTGGGCACGATGACCCACGACCTGTTCAAGAAGTACCGCGGAGGAAGCTTCGCCACGGGTCTGAAGATGTACGATCCCTGCGCGGTCGCATGCATCCTGGCCCCTGAGCTCTTCAAGTTCGCAGAGACCTCTGTTGAGGTGGAGCTGGCGCAAGGCCCGACCCGCGGCTGCACGGTCGTCGATCTGAAGGGTTATCGGAAGCGCAAAGCCAACGCTTCCGTGGCTATCGATGTGGATTCCAAGGGATTCCGGGCCTGGTTCCTGGATGGCATGAGCAAGTGCATTTGATTACCAAGACCAAGAAAGGGAGTATTACAAGGTGATTGCGGAGATCATTCTGGTTCTGGTCGTCCTGGTGGCGATCGGGTACCTGATCATCAAGAAATATAATCCAGCCCTGACCCTGATTATCGGGGGCCTAGTCCTCCTCCTGGGTGCCTGGGCGCTGGGACATCCTCTGTATGCTGCGGGCAAGGGGACAGGTTTCGGGCTCTTCGATGTCTTCATGGTTTTCAAGGACACCATTCTGGATCAGCTCAAGGCTGCCGGTCTGGTCATCATGGTCCTGTTCGGCTACTCAGCCTACATGAACAACATCGGGGCCAACCAGGTTGCCGTGAACTACATGGTCAAGCCCCTGCGTCACATCAAGCACAAGGCGCTCATCGTGCCGGCTGTCTTCCTGCTGGGTAATGTCATGTCCCTCGTTATCCCCAGCGCTTCCAGCCTGGCAATCATCCTCATGTCTATCCTTTACCCCGTACTGGTGGGCATGGGCCTTTCATCACTGACTGCTGCCGGCGTGATCGCCTGCACGGCCACCATCATGCCCACTCCTCTGGGTGCAGATAATGTTATCGCCGCCAAGACGCTCAAGTACGATCTGATCGAATATGTTGGCAACAACGCCAAGATCGCTATTCCTTCCCTGCTGATTATGGCTTTGGCCCACTATATCTGGCAGAAGTGGTGCGATCGTCACGAGGAGGGTACCGGCGTCGTCGACCCGGTCGACCATGATGCGAAGGCCGTGCGTGACACCACTGGAATTCCCGGATATTACGCTTTCCTGCCTCTACTGCCCCTCATTCTGATCCTGGTCATCGGCATCGCGGCCATGTTCATCAAGGGTCTGACGATGGATATCGTGGTGCTGACCTTCATCTCCTTCTTCATCGCGGTTATCATCGAGGCCGTCCGGCACCGCTCCTTCAAGGAGATCCAGGGATCGGTTGTCGAGATGTTCACCGGCATGGGTCGCGGCTTCAGCCAGGTGGTCATCCTGGTCTGCGGCGGTTCTCTCTTCACCACCGGTGTTCAGAAGTTGGGGTTAATTGACGCCCTAACCCACTCGGTGGAAGGATCCACTGGAGCCGGCCTGACCGTGGCTCTAATTTTCGCCCTGGCCACCTGCCTGTTCGGCTTCCTGTCCGGTGGTGGCCTGGCCATGTTCTACGCGGTCATCGCCCTGGTGCCTGGCATCGCTGCTGCCGCGGGTGTCAACGGCATCCTTATCGCCATGCCCATGCAGCTGATCGCCAACTTGGCCCGCGGCATATCCCCGGTGGCGGCGGTCATTATGATCGTGGCTGCCAGCATCAAGGTGGAGCCCACTAAGGTGCTCAAGCGGACCAGTGTGCCCAGCATCGTGGGCATCATCAGCGTATTGGTTTTGTCGGTCTTCCTTCTGCCCTACTGATTGCTGTTGTACCCCCCCCCCCCAACGGGCCTCCCTAGTGTCGACGCAGTCGATTCTGGGAGGCCCTTGGTCGACTTTGGGATCACCCATTCTTTTAGAGCGTTCTATTTATATTTGATATATGGAAGTAATGGTCGGTATACCTGGATTTATGCCTATCTGAACAAGTGAGGAGTACCCAGTCGTTTGCACTGATACAGAAATGCGCTGGCTCAGTGTATTCATCTGGAGCGATGAACGAACTTTCAGTTGCTGCCGCACTCGTACGACATTCAACACGGACTTCGGGTTATGCTTGGACTGTTACACAATCGGTCAATTCGGAAAGATATTTTATGGGATTCGTGACTATTCGCGATGTGGCACAAAAGGCAGGCGTATCCATCGCGACCGTCTCGCAGATCTTGCATGGGAAGGGCCGTTTCTCCAAGAAAACCAAAAAACTGGTCATGAACACGGTTGACGCTTTAGGGTATATTCCTGATTCAAGGGCCCAGGCTATCCGTATGTCCGATTCTAAGATGGTCGGTTTATTGGTACCTGATTTACGAAACAGATATTTCGCGGATCTGGTCAGTTCCATGGAAAATATACTCTATGAAGAAGGCTTCAACACACTTATCGGTACTTCTGCCGAAAACGTGGAACGTCAGGACTCATTTATTACCAATATTCTAGGGCAGAGATTTGATGGGTTAATTATTATCCCACAAGGAGTGGAATCTGCAGGTTTGAAGGCTCTAGTAAAACGAAATATTCCCACGGTCTTTGTAGACCGCCGTGTGCCCGGTATGGAAACAATTCCTTATGTGGTTTCAGATCCCAGGCCAGGTCTGGTGGAGGCGATGCGTGCCTTATATGCCGACGGACATAGGAAAATCGCTTATCTCGCTCATCCTTCCTTGAAGTCTTTTAGCTTGAATGAACGTGCGGAAGCATTTAAAAAGTTGAGTCCTCAGTTCTTCGGAAAGTCGGGTTCTCTGATTCTGTCTAGTGACAGCAAGAGCGGATCGCTCGAACTGGCACTGAACCGTATCGATGAATTTGGAGCTACTGCACTCATTTTCGGGTATTCGCCAGATGCTATCAGCTGTTTGGGCATTTTCCATGATCGCGGAATTAGAATAGGTTCCTGCATGTCGCTTATTTCTTTTGATGATATTGATGTCTTCAATCTTATGACACCAAGAATTTCGATTATCTCCCAACAGGCCGAGAAAATGGGTCGCAGAGGCGTGGAGATGCTACTTGAACTGATAAGAAATGGAGTAAGTGGCCTGGGGGCCATGGTGAGTATTCCCACCATTTTCATTCAACGTGAATCGGTGGGGCCGGCTCCAGCTTTGGGCTCACACCACCACTGAATGAAATTTGCAAAGCGATTCCACCTTGCTTAGGCAGAATCGTTAACTGAACAATATCCTTGAATATTATTCAAATGACGCTAGATATTAAATGAAACCGGTGCCGATATGCTTATCGACACCGGTTGGTAGTTCATTAGACTCACAAATCGAACAGATCGTGGTCACGAACGTATTGTTTATTACTTGCTCTCACCATAAATCTTCTTATTGAAAGCGAAGTAGATAAGAAGGCCAACGACAATCATGCCAGCATCAATCAGGAAGAGGTTGGAATAATTGGCGGCGAAGCCAGTAGTTCCATTGATGCTGCCCATGGAGAGTGTTGGGGAACTCATCAGACCGCCTATGATGGCGATACCAATGGAACTGGAAACGTTCATAGCCAGGTCATTCATGCCTACGCCGCGTCCAGACTCATCCTTAGACAGGGTGCCAAGAACTGTTGAGACCAGCGGCGAGTAGAGGAAACCGCCCCCACCGTAATAAATGCAGCCTGCAATGGTCAGAGCAATCGGTCCGAGATTGACGCAGAAGACGGCAAGAACGAAGCCGAGTATTTTCATGCAGCCCGCGGTGATGATTGCGGCACGACGACCTATCTTGCCAACGATCCATCCTGAGCAGATTCCTACAGTGGCCCCTACAACGAAAGCCCAGACGATATGCAGGGATACCTGTGAAGTGGTCAGGTGGAACACCTTGGTGCTGATTCCGTTAAAGAGAGGGGAGAAGGAATAGTTGGGCAGATAGAAGAGGAGGAGCAGAGATATTGCCATCAGCCAGCGCTTGTTGCGGAAGAAAGCCGGAGTGACGAAGGGATTTCTTGCCTTGTGGATGTATATTGCGAAGACAATGAAAAGAGCGGCAGAGGCAGCAAGCATCCACCAGCTCTTGTAGGAGAAGAAGAGGGTAATGAAAGCTGTGGCCAGGCCGAAGATCGTGAAGCCGATCGCATCAACTTTTTCACCGTTTCCTGTTTTATCAGGAAGATTCTTAAGAAGAAGGGGTAGGAAGAGTACAGTTACGGCGGGGATAAGGAATAGATACTGCCAATGAATCGAAGTTAAGAAGCCTGCAGCGAAGACGCCGATGGCTGCTGAGATCTGATATCCAGCGGTAAAGATCCCGAAAAATATGACCTTAAGTGAATCCTTAAGATATTTTGTTGCCACAACCAAATAAACGGAGCCGGCCACCTGCTCGCCAGCCGTCTGAATAGCTCGAGCTACAATGACTGTCCATATATTAGCAGTGAAATAGTAGTTGGCTACAAATCCGAGAACCGAACCGAGTACCAGCAAGGTAATGCCTACAACTACTAATTTTTTGAGTGAGACGAAATCTCCCAGAGAGCCGTAGATGAAGCATACGATGCCGAGAACAATACTGGGAATCGCAGTTATCAAGGAGGCTTGCCCTGGTGCTCCAACGCTTTCTCCAATTTCCTGGAAGACCAGATTGAATCCTTGTAGGCATAAAGTACCCAGGACGAAAGTGATGAGCAGCGGAATTAAGGCTTTGACAGCCATGTCGCTTGTTATTTCCGCTTGTTGAGAGGAACTCTGTGATTGCGAGCCATTTTTGGCTGCAGTCGTGCTGTCTGACATGATTGCTCTTATTCTCTCTTTATTATCTATATCAATTAGCGGGTTTACCGGTGTTTGGCTTCATTGCTGGTCAGAGACAACTAGGGAGGTTCTGGTCATGAATTCATGCAGGAAACGCTCTACATCTACTTTGATGGCCACTTGAGTGGTCTTGGTGGCATCGTTGAGCCTGTTCTTGTCTCCAATAGTTCTTCCTCTAGTGGCTCCGTCAGTCTCAACCTTCAAGTTGACACCCAGGGTCTTGACCAATGTGGGGTCAACGGCTACTGCCACGGCCAAGGGATCATGCAAACCGCAACCGCCCAAGCCTGGGGACGTAAGCTCATATGCGTGGATGTAGTAATCTGTCATGTCGCTAAGAAAAGCGGCAGCAGGAGTTCCCAGCGCTCGCCATTGCTTGGTTTCATTTTTCGTCAGCAAAGTTTGCAAGGTAACGTCAAGACCAACCATGGTGCATTGGGCTCCGGATGTGAACAGTGCATTAGCTGCTTCGGGGTCTTGGGATATGTTGGCTTCCCGCCATGGCGCCACATTGCCTGTAACCGTCAGCGCGCCTCCCATGACCACGATTCCCCCCATGATTTCCTTAATGGAAGGATCCTGTTTCACGGCTGCGGCGATATTGGTCAGTGGCCCCGTGGCCACATAAGTCAGATCCTTGCCGTATTTATGAGCTGAATTGATAATAAAATCGACCGCTGATGATACTTCCTGGCAGCGAGGCGAATCGGGTATTGTCACATCGCCGATTCCATTTTTACCATGGATCAGCCGTGATCCCTCCAAGACCTCGAAGGAGTCTTTGTTGGTTGCATGGGGTAGACCAGGGTAAACAGGGACTTCTGCATGACCAAATAAATCGGTGATAGCCAGGTCATTGCGGATTCCTTGGCTCATGGTTACGTTGCCGTAGGTTGCGGTGATACCGACCAGCTCTACCTCTGGGCTTCCAAGAGCGTAGGCGATGGCAAGGGTGTCATCAATTCCGGTATCAAGGTCGAGTATGAACTTCCTCAATTGTTCGCCTTTCCAATAGCAGCAATGAGTGAATACAAAGCATCTGCGCTCCCTCTAAGCATCTTTGCCTCACTTGCATTCTTTAAAACAAAGAAGATAAAACCTTTTATCGTCTCTGTGGTGAATAAATTATCAAATAGGATTTAACTTGTCAAATCTTTGGGTGAAAAAGATGAGGAGCAATAGATCTCCATAGTTGTTTCCGCGAGGTGAATGAGCGGAAAGAAATAGTAGATGGGTGGTGTATTCTTAACAATTAATGGGCCTTGATCCGTCATCAGCGGGGAGCCCTCGGAAGAACGGGACTGCTTGCGGCGATCCTCAGTAGAACCGACGGGTGGGCCCGCATAGCCCAGATCAAGCGGTCCGGCGCGGGTCATTGGCCGGGCAAGCGAGGTGGTACCGCGGTGGGCCCCATGGGTCCCTCGTCCTCGGCATGGCGACATGAACGACCAGCGAGGAGCGTGAACGGTGAATCAGACCACTGATACCTCAGATGCGACAAGTCGGGATGGCGAAGTCTATCCCAAGGCGGTGGTGGACCCGGCTCTGGCCAAGGTGAAGCCCAATCCCTCCTTCCCTGATATGGAGGAGTCCGTTCTGGACTACTGGGATCAGGACGACACCTTCAACAAATCGGTGGATCGTCGTCCATCCGGCGATCATGCCGACAACGAGTTTGTCTTCTTCGATGGCCCGCCCTTCGCCAACGGCCTGCCCCACTATGGGCACCTGCTGACAGGCTACGTCAAGGATGTCATTCCTCGCTACCAGACCATGAAAGGCCACAAGGTCAACCGTGTCTTCGGCTGGGACACCCACGGTCTGCCCGCCGAGCTGGAGGCCCAGCGCGAGCTCGGCATCGACAGCGTGGATCAGATTGAGCAGATGGGCATCGAGAAGTTCAATGACGCCTGCCGTGCTTCAGTGCTCAAGTACACCAGCGAGTGGAAGGACTACGTCCATCGTCAGGCTCGCTGGGTAGATTTCGACCACGGATACAAGACCCTGAACGTCTCCTACATGGAGTCGGTCATGTGGGCCTTCAAGACCCTCTACGAGAAGGGCCTGGCCTACAAGGGCTACAGGGTGCTGCCATACTGCTGGAAGGATCAGACCCCGCTGTCCAACCACGAGCTGCGTATGGATGCCGATGTCTACCAGGACCGGCAGGACACCACCGTCTCCGTGGCCGTCAAGCTCAGGGACGAGGACGCCTATGCGGTCTTCTGGACCACCACCCCCTGGACTGTTCCGACCAACCTGGCCATCGTGGTCGGCGCCGATATCGAATACTCGGAGGTCAGCCCGGTGTCGGGGCCCTTCGCCGGCAAGCGCTTCTACATCGCCACGGCCCGTCTGGGTGACTACGCCAAGCAGCTGGGTGAGGACTACCAGGTGGTTCGCACCCTCAAGGGCTCCCAGATGGAAGGCTGGCGGTACTGGCCGGTCTTCCCCTACTTCGCCGGAGAGCAGGCCGAATCCGAGGGCGGCACCCCCGGCCCCAATGCCTATACCATTTACACGGCTGACTACGTCGACACTGTCGAGGGCACCGGCCTGGTCCACCAGGCTCCCTATGGCGAGGACGATATGAACACCCTGAACGCCAAGGGCATCCGCAGCGTGGATGTCCTCGATGCCGGGGCCGTCTTCACCGAGCAGTGCCCTGACTATCAGGGTCTGCAGGCCTTTGACGCCAACATGCCCATCGTGCGCAACCTGCGCGCAGGCGACGGCCCACTGACACAGATCCCAGCCGAGCATCGTGCCCTCCTCTTCCAGGAGAAGAGCTACGTCCACTCCTACCCCCACTGCTGGCGTTGTGGCACCCCGCTGATCTACAAGCCGGTCTCCAGCTGGTTCGTCTCCGTGACCAAGATCAAGGACCGCCTGCTGGAACTGAATCAGCAGATCAACTGGATCCCCGAGAATGTCAAGGACGGCCAGTTCGGCAAGTGGCTGGCCAACGCCCGCGACTGGTCCATCTCCCGCAACAGGTTCTGGGGCTCGCCCATCCCGGTCTGGGTCTCGGACGATCCCAAGTACCCCCGGGTTGATGTCTACGGGTCCCTGGATGAGCTCAAGCAGGACTTTGGCCGCTACCCGACCGACGACAAGGGGCAGATTAACATGCATCGGCCCTGGATCGACCAGCTGACCAGGCCAAACCCTGACGACCCGACCGGCAAGTCCACCATGCACAGGATCACCGATGTGCTGGACTGCTGGTTCGAGTCGGGCTCCATGCCCTTCGCCCAATTCCATTACCCCTTCGAAAACAAGCAGTACTTCGAGGACAGGGATCCCTGCGATTTTGTAGTGGAGTACATCGGCCAGACCCGTGGCTGGTTCTACACCATGCACATCATGTCCACGGCCCTCTTCGACCGCCCGGCATTCAAGAACGTGATCTGCCATGGCATCGTCCTGGGCTCCGACGGCCAGAAGATGAGCAAGCACCTGCGCAACTATCCGGATGTGAACGAGGTCTTCGACAAGTACGGATCCGATGCCATGCGGTGGTTCCTGATGAGCTCTTCCATTCTGCGCGGCGGCAACCTGGTCGTCACCGCCGATGGCATCCGCGACACGGTCCGACAGGTCATGCTGCCGGTCTGGAGCTCCTACTACTTCTACACGCTCTACGCCAACGCGGCCAACAAGGGCGCCGGCTACCAGGCCCAGGCGCTAACGCCGGATCGGGTGGCGAGCCTGCCGGAGATGGACCGCTTCCTGCTGGCACGGACCCGGCGGCTGATCCAGTCGGTGCAGAAGGCCCTGGATGACTTTGCCATCTCTGATGCCTGCGATGCAGTGACCGACTTCATCGATGTGCTGACCAACTGGTACATCCGCAACAACCGCGACCGCTTCTGGGGCGAGGACCACCAGGCCTTCGACACCCTTTACACGGTCCTGGAGGCTTTTGCCCGAGTTTTGGCCCCGCTGGCGCCCATGGAGGCCGAGCAGATCTGGCGTGGTCTGACTGGCGGCGAGTCGGTCCATCTGGCTGACTGGCCTTTCCTGGCCGATGAGGCCACCGGGCAGGAGACCGAACTGGGACAGGTCCTGCGTGACGATCCTGCCCTGGTAGCCGCCATGGAGAAGGTTCGCGAGGTGGTTTCGGCCACCCTGGCCCTGCGCAAGGCCGAGCAGATCCGCGTCCGCCAGCCCCTGTCCCGGTTGACGGTGGTGGTTCGTGACCCCGATGCGGCCCGCCCCTACGTGGACGTGCTCAAGTCCGAGCTCAACATCAAGGATGTGGAATTCTGCACCCTGGACCAGGCCGGTCAGCACGGCTTGCGAATCATCCATGATCTCAAGGTCAACGCCCGTGTGGCCGGGCCTCGCCTGGGCAGGCAGGTCCAGTTCGTCATCCGGGCCTCCAAGCAGGGCGACTGGTCGGAGCAGGATGGCCATGTGGTCGTCACTACCCCCGACGGACCTGTGGCCCTGGAGCCAGGCGAATACGAACTGGACAACAGGATTGAGCAGGAGGATGGCTCCCAGGCTGATCGTTCGGCCTCCGCAGCCCTGCCCACCGGCGGCTTCGTCATCCTCGACACCCAGCTGGACGACGACCTTTTGGCCGAAGGCTATGCCAGGGATCTGATCCGCCAGGTTCAGGATGCCCGGAAGACCGCTGGCCTGGACATCGCTGATCGGATCCGGCTGACCCTGACCCTGCCTGGGGAGGATGCCCCCAAGGCCCAGCAGTTCAGCGACCTGCTCGCACACGAGACCCTGGCCATCAGCCTGACCGTCAATGCCGGCGATGTGGACCAGCCCCGGGTCGACCTGGTTAAGGCCTGATCATCGTTGCATAAAAGGGCTTCCATCCCGTATCGGATGGAAGCCCTTTTTATTAAGCCCTGCTGCAGGCAACCGCGATGGGGTACCGGCTGCAGATCAGCCCTTGACCTTGTCGCTGACCTGATCCAAAGTCTGCATATCCTGGTCACTCAGTTCCAGGTGAGCGGCGGCCAGAAGGGCCGGCAGTTGCTCAGGGGTGCGTGCAGAGGCGATGGGGGCTGCGATTCCAGGCCTGTGGTTGAGCCAGGCCAGGGCTACGGTGGCCAGTTCGACCCCGTGAGCCTTGGCGATGTCGTCCATGGCGGCGACCACGTCCAGCCCCTCCTGGGTGAAGAAGTCCTTGACCATGCCCTCACGCTTTTTGCCCTTGAGGTCGTCCATGGTCCGGTACTTGCCCGTCAGGAAGCCCGAAGCCAGCGAGAAGTAGGGGAAGACTGCCAGATCCTCGTCCTTGGCGACCTGCATAAGGCCACCCTCATAGGTCTTGCGGTAGACCAGGTTGTACTGGGGCTCCAGGGCCACCGGCAGGGTCAGGCCCTCCTTGCGTGCAATGCTGAACCATTCACGGATCCGGTCCGGTGTGTAGTTGGACACTCCGATGGCCCGGACCTTGCCCTCCTTGACCAGCTTGTCGAAGGCTGCCGCAGTCTCCTCCAAGGGGGTGGAGCTGTCGTCAAAGTGGGCGTAGTAAAGGTCGATCACATCCAGGCCCAGTCTGAGCAGGGAGGCGTCGGCAGCGGCCTCGATGTTCTTGGCTGACAGGCCTGAGTACTGGGGGTGTTGACTGACCTTGGTGGCCACCAGGACCTTGTTGCGGTTGCCGTTCTTGGCCAGCCAGCGGCCCAGGACGATCTCGGACTCGCCGCCGGAGTGGCCTGGGGCCCAGGCCGAATAGACGTCAGCTGTATCGATCAGGTTGCCTCCGGCTGCCGTGTAGGCGTCCAGGACCCGGTCAGATTCGGACTCGTCACTGGTCCATCCGAAGGTGTTGCCGCCCAGAACCAAGGGGAAGATATCGGCGTCGATGCCGCGTAGTGTTGCCATATTCATCCTTTCGGGTTGAAGCCTTGTTAAGCCGAGTCTATTACCCTTTGTGTGCCCGAACCGAGTATTCAGACGAGTCCATCATGTATGGTGATGGGAGGAAAGGCCGGAATGGTGCGGTTTTCAAGTCCGGCCCCAAGGGTTTTAAGCTCGAAGGAGAACACTCATGCATCTGGGCATCGCCATTGTGATCGTCGTGCTGGTTCTGGCGCTGATCATCTTCCTTCTGGGGATTTTCGTGGTACCCCAGCAGCAGGCGGACGTCATTGAGCGCTTCGGCAAGTACCACCGCGTGGCGCTGGCAGGTATCCACGCCAAAATTCCCCTGGTGGACCGGATAGTCGCCAAGACCAACCTGCGGGTCAACCAGTTGAATGTCAAGCTGGAGACCAAGACCAAGGACAACGTCTTCGTCACCGTCGAGGTCTCCGCACAGTTCCGGGTGGAGGCGGCCAATGTATCCACGGCCTACTACGAGCTGGTCGACCCGGCGGGCCAGTTGCGCTCCTACATGGAGGACGCCCTCAGGTCGGCCATTCCGGCCTTGAGCCTAGATGATGCCTTCGCCCGCAAGGATGATATTGCCTCCGATGTGCAGCAGACTGTGGGCCAGGAGATGCAGCGCTTCGGATTCTCAGTCATCAAGACCCTGGTCACTGCCATTGACCCCTCCACCCAGGTCAAGCAGGCCATGGACTCCATCAATGCGGCCCAGCGCGAGAAGGAGGCCACCAGGGAGCGTGCCGAGGCCCGTCGGATTGAGATTGAGACCCAAGCCAGGGCTGATGCCGAGAAGACCAGGATGCAGGGTGAGGGCCAGGCCAACTACCGGCGGGAGATCGCCAACGGCATTGTGGATCAGATCAACAGTCTGCGGGCAGTGGGCATGGATATCGATGCCGTCAACAATGTGGTGCTCTTCAACCAATATCTGGATGTGATGCGCTCGCTGGCCGAGTCCGACAATGCCAAGACCCTGGTTTTGCCAGCGGCGACCCCCGGTGGCTACAACGAGCTCTTCAACCAGATGACTGCAGCGCTGATGACCGCCCAGAGCACCCAGGGGAGTGCGGATCCCCGCCATGGCCGCAGGAGCGCGGGCACAGAGGGCGGGGCCGAGATGCCGGTTCTGTAAGGCCTTGCTCAGCTTTCCAGGAAGTCGGCTATGGCCTCGGCTGCCCGGTAGCCCTTGTCATACATGGCGTTGAGTCCCTTGAGCGACTTGCTCAGCGTGGTCAGCCCACACAGGCTGTCCGGGGCCAGGATGAGCACCTGGCCCTTCTTTTCGGCCTGCTTGGCCAGTGCCACTTCGTCGTTGTAGGTGCGGTAGCGCTCCATCAGGCGCCCGCCGGCCGCAGGATAAGTTCTGGCCAGGATTCGGGCCGGCAGGACATCCTTCTTCTGCTCGCGCAGAATGTCCCTCTGACGGGTCAGGACCAGGACGATACGCTCGTAGCCCTCGTCCATGGCCTTGCGGACCGGAACCGGGTCGGCGATACCGCCGTCCAGATAGGGCACGCCATCGATCATGTAGGGCTTGTTGGCCACGGGCACGGTGGATGAGGCCTTGAGGATATCGTAGTTGTCCTGGGCCAGGTCTGACTTGTCGAAGTAGACAGTGGATCCGTCAGTGGCCTTGCAGGCCACTACGGTGAACAGGGCCGGATTGGCCTTCAAAGCCTGGTAATCCAGCGGGCATTCTCCATCGTGGGCAGACAGTTTGCCATAGACATAGTCCAGATCGACGAAGGTGTGCTTGGTCAGGAAGTTGCTCACGCTCGCGTACTCCTTGCGGGAGGAGTACACCGTGTAAAAGCGGTAGCAGCGTCTGAGCTGGCCGGACAGGAATGAGGCTAGATTGGCGCTGCCGGCCGAGACCCCATAGCAGTGATCGAAGGTGATGCCCTGCTCCATGCAACGGTCGAAGACGCCGGCGCCGAAGATGGACCGGTAACCACCGCCTACGTCGATGACGGCTGTTCTTTTGCGTGCCATGGGCACCTCGATTCCTGACAGATATCCGC
Organism: Bifidobacterium sp. A11; assembly: GCF_000499185.1. Lineage (NCBI taxonomy): Bacteria > Bacillati > Actinomycetota > Actinomycetes > Bifidobacteriales > Bifidobacteriaceae > Bifidobacterium > Bifidobacterium sp. A11. Next base: position 167,549 of record NZ_AWUO01000003.1, on the reverse strand, counting down.
GCTTGATGACAGCTTATGCGTGAACGTTGGACAAGCCGATCAGGGGCGGCAGGAGGCCAGTAGCCGCTTGGACAGATCCAGCATGGCCGGTGAGGAATCAGAGTTGGCGATTTCTACTTTGCCGGGGCCAGGGCCCGGGTTGAGGGCATCGGCTTGGGCCAGCAGATCCTTGAGATGGCGGGCTGTTCCAGGATTACCGTCGATCAGTGCCAGGCTCGGCGGGCAAATGCGGGCGATGGACTGGCGGAAGAAGACGAAGTGAGTGCAGCCCAGGACCAGGGCATCCAGGGTCTGCAGATCATAGGGGTCCAAATAACGGTGCAGGGTGGCATCGACCAGGGCCTGGTCATTCAGCCTGTCAGACTCCACAATGGTTACCAGGTCCGGGCAGGGCTGGGTGAGGATGGTATGCCTGCCGGAGAACCGTGCCATCAGACGCGAAAACTTGGCTTCCTTCAAGGTCAGCGGGGTGGCCGTGACCAGAACCCGCTGAGGTTGTCCTCCTCCACGCGTACAGGCCAGCTTCAGGGCCGGCTCCATGCCGATGACAGGGACCGGGTAACGTCGGCGCATCTCATCCACGCAGACGCTGGTGGCGGTGTTGCAGGCGATGACCATGGCCTTGATGCCTTGGTCCATGAACCGGTCGCCGATGACCTGGCAGCGCTGGGCGATCTGGGCTGGCTCCTTGGTGCCGTAGGGGGCATAGGCGGAGTCGCCGAAGTAGAGCAGGTTTTCTTGAGGAAGGAGGTTGCGGATGGCTGCGGTGACGCTCAAACCGCCGAGTCCGGAGTCGAAGATCCCGATCGGTGCATCTGATGTCATCTGATCCGCTCCTTTCACAGCCGAAGAACCAGCCTAGCCTGTCGCCGAAGGGCCGTACGCTACAAGCATGAGTATTCCCCGGACTGTTTACAAAATGCAAGCCACCGGCAACGATTTCGTGGTCTACGCCGATCCCCGGGGGGATCTGGAGCCTACGGCCGACCAGGTGCGCTGGCTGTGCGACCGTCATTTCGGGGTCGGGGCCGACGGGGTCATCCGGCTGACCCACCCGGCCGATGTCAGCGACTTGGATCAGGATCAGGTGGATGCATGCGACCGCTTCGGCTGTCAGTGGTTCATGGACTACCGCAACGCGGACGGATCACTGGCCCAGATGTGCGGCAACGGGACCCGGGCTGTCACCCTCTTCGCCCAGAAGCAGGGGCTGACACCGACCATGGAGGGCTCCTCCTTCCTGCTGGGGACCCGGGCCGGGGTCAAGCGGATCGTCTCAAACAGTCCGATGAAGTGCGATGGCGAGCATGTGTTCAAGGTCAAGGTCGGGGCCTGGCGGATGGGCCCGGTGGGGCAACAGCTGGTCGACGGCGGTGCCCTAGGCGGCTCGGCTCCTGGCACCATGGTGGATATGGGTAATCCTCATGCAGTCGTTCTTAATGCAGTCGCTGCCGAATTGGAGGCCGGTGGACTGCCTGAAACCGTGACCGACCTGCTGGCCAGGACCGATCTGCCCGATCCGGGCGATCTGGACCTGTCGGCCCCGCCGCGGGTCAGGCCCGGGCTGGCTGAGGGGCAGAATGTGGAATTCCTGCGTCTGGATGCCCTGGATGCCGACAATGGCAGCGGTCGGGCCACCATGAGGGTCTATGAACGTGGGGTGGGCGAGACCCTGTCCTGCGGGACCGGTCTGTGCGCCAGCGGTGTACTGTTGCGAGCCCTGACCGGGGTCGACCATTGGACTATCCAGGTGGGCGGAGGCCGTCTGGAAGTGGACGTGGATCCGCAGGATGTCTGGCTGACCGGACCGGCCAGAATGGTGGCCCGTCTGACCCTGGAGCATGTTCCCGGCTGCTGATCAGCCGAAGAGGGCGGATCCTTCCACGGCTAGGACGATAGTGGCCAGGGCGACCAGCCAGACCAGGTCGACCATCAGATCGAAGTGCCGCTGATAGTATGTCTGCAGCCATCCTGACCGCTTGCGCGGCAGACCCTGCTGGATGACAGTGGCGTGGCTGAAGGCCATGAATTGCAGGCTGGTGGCGAAGGTCATGACCAGGCACCAGGGGCAGAGGGCGTGGATGACGAAGAGCGACTGGGTGAACAACCAAAGCGCATAGGCCAGTGCGGCAAGCGAGGCCAGCCAGGTCCCTGCCGCCAGCAACGCGGGCATCTTGATACGGCACAGGCCCACTATGGCCAGCGTCAGGAAGACGGATTCGGCTATCAGTCCCAGAAAGGCATTGGGTACCGGCAGGGTGCCCAGGCGGATCAGCTCGGCCTGGGGGGATTGGGCCACGGCTGAGCAGGAGACCACCGAGTTGATGTCACAACTGAGCTGGCCCTGGGGGTGGCGTGCCAGCTGGAGGGTTTCCGCTGACAGGACCAGGCTGGCGTAGAGCGCTGCAAGCGAGGTCAGGGCGGCAATCAGATAGCTGGAAGTGGATGACGAGGTCGGTTCGCTCATGGGGTCCATCACCTCAATGGTTGGGAAGGTTCTCTGAGACGGGAACGCGTTCACGAGTTTAGGATGGAGGCATGACGCATGAGGATACTGGCACGGCCTCTGGCTGGGACCTGCATTGCCACACCGTGTTCTCCGACGGCACCGTGACGCCCCGGGGGATGGTCGAGCAGGCGCAGCAGCTAGGACTGGAAGGTCTGGCCATCACCGACCATGACACCAATGCGGGCTGGGATGAGGCCTGTAAGGCGGCCCGGGACCTGGGAGTGCCCCTGCTGCCGGGTACTGAGATCACCGCGCAGGATGGCCGTGTCTCGGTTCACATGCTGGCCTACCTCTACGATCCCAGGGACCCAGTCATCGCCGGGCTCTTCGCCAAGACCAGGGAGGCCAGGTTGACCAGAACCAGAACCATGGTCGAGCGGATCTCCCGGGATTATCCGATCACCTGGCAGGATGTGCTGGACCAGGTCAAGGAGGGGTCGAAGACCACGGTGGGCCGCCCGCATATCGCCGATGCCTTGGTCAAGGCCGGTGTCTATGCCGACCGCAGCCAGGCCTTCGCCGGGGTCTGCTCATCCAGTAGCGCCTACTACCTGCCTACACCCTCGCCGACTACCCACCAGGTGCTGGCAGCCGTCAACCATGCAGGCGGTGTCCTGGTCATCGCCCATCCCGGTGCAGTCAGTCGCAACCCTGTCCTGCTCTCCGACCAGCAGATCGCTGCACTGGCCCGGGAGGGGCTGGGTGGCCTGGAGGTCTGGCACCGGGACAATCCACCTGAGCAGCGCCGACGGCTGCTGGCTCTGGCCCAGCGCTGGGGACTGCTGGTGACTGGCGGATCGGACTGGCACGGCCAAGGCAAGCCCAACCGCATGGGGGAGAACAGCACCAGTGACGAGGTAGTCGCCCGAATCGTTGACAGGGCCCGGGGAAGCCATCCTGTGGCTTGGAAGGATTAGCGGATACGAATCGGGGGCGGTCGGACCACAAGGATCCGGCCGCCCCCGTCAGGCGATCACAGCCTCAGTCGGAGGAGCCTCCCAGAACGCCGAAGCCCACAGGATGGGTAGTGTCGGAACCGACCACTGCGTAGCCCAGCGACTCCTTGGGGACAATGATGTGCCGGCCCTTGTCATCCACCAGATCGATGGGTCCGCCCTCATTCAAGGCCTGGGCGATGTGTGCAGCCACCTCATCCGCCTTGGCGTTGGTGCTGAAGTTGACCGTGCGGGCCACGTTCTTGATGCCGAATTCGATATCCATTGCTACCTCCAAGGTTGTTCTCCGTCGCTCAGACCTGCCGGTCCACGGATCTTCCGGTCTCATTATTCGCTGGCCCGGGTGATTACGCTCTAAGCGTCTCCCTGATGCTCCTCCGGGGAAGAGCCGCTCTCCGAAGGTGATGCCGAAGTCTGCTCGGGCAGGGACTTTCTGGGAATGACGATGGTCTTAGCCTGATCGCTTGTGAGAGTTTGCGCTGACGAAGCATCATGCGGCTGCGAAGCGGTCCCTCCTGTCTGAGTGGCGTTCGAGGAATGATTGTCTCCGGACTGGTCTGTGAGCTGGTCGCTGCTTGCAGCCTTCGGATCCGCTTGGTCATCCGCATCCTCGTCGCTGGTGGCGGGATTGCCAATGCCGCGGAAGTGATCGCTGAGGCCTGATTCCTCCTCCTGGTGGAGGGGAGCAACAGTTGGTGGCTTGGCTTGATCATCGCTGCCGATGTCTGTGCTCCGGGCCTGCCTGATGGGCTTGTATCTGGCATCGGAATGATCCATGGCAGTCTGCGTCTGGGCCAGGTCAGCCATTTCCACCCTGCTGATGGCGATGGTGGCCGAACTCTCATCTGCTGGTTCAAAGGAGGGTGCCTTAGGTGAGGCTGTCGCATCTGTCGCGGCGGGGCCCTGTTCTGACGCCGGATTCTCCTGTACTTTCGCTGCCGAGGGATCTTCGGCATTGTCGTCGCCCAGCAGGGTGCCCACCGTGATGGTGGAGGGTGCGCCAGTGGGTGACGGACTCGGCGTCTGCTGCTGTCGACGGGCGCGTTGATCCTGCTCGTGGTCGCCCAGCTGCTGGGCCAGGCGCTCCACCTGGGCCTTGAATTGGATGATCCGTTCGTTATCCGCATGATCCAGGGCGGTGATGAAGTCGCCCACCTGTTCCATTTGCAGCCAGAGGTTGGCCCTGAGCATGATCAGGTCGTCGAGCCGGGCCCCCATCATCCTGCCGTAGGCCGCGATGACGGCGTTGCGGCGGGACCCGTCCAGCTTGGCGAAGATCCAGGCCAGGTCACGGGCAGGATCGTTGACTTGCATGTCCTGCCAGCCGTAGACCCCGCTGAGTCCGGAGCCCGCGTAGAGCAAATCGCCGTCGGAGAAGCCCCCATGCACGGTGCATGTTTCAAAGGACCAGAGCCCGTCGGTTGCCACGATGGAGGCCCAGGAATCGGTGATTTCCTTGGGCACATGGCCATCCATGCGCAGCCGCTTGATCCATCCTCGCAGTTGGGTCGCGATCTGGGCAGTGGAGAAGGCTGGATATCCGTGGGTTCTCAAAAAGTCAGGGCGCACCCGGTGGATGGCGCCGATGGCAGTGCCTGCGGCGGTGCATTCGTTCATGGTCAGCAGATGGAGGGGACGGATTCGGCCTGGGCAGTGGGTCATGACGGCAACAGCTGTGGTGCCGGTCGGACTATCGGTCTTCTCGCCGGGCTGGTAGGCCAGGATGTGCTCGACCTTGAAGCCCATGGCCGCCATCTCCTTGGCATCGGCCAGAGCCTGAGCCGCCTTGACTCGAGCGGCCAATCGGCGCTTGCCGGCTTCCGAACTGGTGGCCCAGACGTCGTAGACGTTGCCGGTCGCGTCCTGGACCACGGCGCAGTCCACGCCCTGTGCACGATCCAGGCTGCTGAGCTGGTCGCAATCCCGCGCGCCGGTCATGGGCACCTCGGGCATGGCGGCCGACGCCAGGGCGGCCAGGGTCAGCTTCGTTCGTTCACTCACATTCTCAAGGATAATACAAGGACTGTTGTGGATACGGTTGTCCACTTGACCACATGGGCACGCCGCACCTGGTTCCGGTACCGCCCTTTGACACAATGGGGGTGTGCATGAGGATGAGGAACGATTGCTGGAGGGTCTGGACCCCGCCCAGCGTCAGGCGGCCACCGTGCTTGATGGGCCTGTGCGGATCGTTGCGGGGGCCGGGGCTGGCAAGACCAGGACCATCACCCGGCGGATGGCCTATGCCTGCGCCAGTGGAAGTTGGGAGCCCTCCAGAACCTTGGCAGTGACCTTTTCGGTCCGTGCCGCGGCAGAGATGCGTGAGCGACTGACCAAGCTTGGCGTGTCGGCCTCCCTGCAGGCGGCCACCTTTCATTCGGCGGCCCTGCACCAGCTCAGGCGGGTCTGGCCACAGGTCAGCGAGACCTACCCTCCCGATCTTATTGAGGATCTCGGTCCCCTGGTGTCATCCGCCTACCAGCGGGTCTGCGGGCAGGAGGCCGACCCGGGCCAGGTCAGGGACCTGACCGCGGAGATCAACTGGGCCAAGGTGGGGCTGATCGCCCCCCAGGACTATGTGCGGGTTTGCGCGGCCAGTCACCGTCTGCCACCGGCCGGTCTGGAGGCTGATCGGATGGCCGACCTGTATACGGTCTTCGAGAGCTCCAAGGCCGCCCATAATCAGATGGACTTCAACGATATTCTTCTGCTGGTCTGCCACATTTTGGAAGAGGGCGGCCAGGCTGCTGCTGACATCCGAGACCGCATCGGCTGGCTGACCGTGGACGAGTACCAGGATGTCTCGCCCCTGCAGCATCGGTTGCTGAAGCTCTGGCTCAACGGCAGGCAGAACCTGTGCGTGGTGGGGGATCCGGCCCAGACCATTTACTCCTTTGCGGGGGCCACCTCCTACTACTTGTTGAACTTCCCCCAGGAATTTCCGGGCATCAAGGCCGATCTGGACTTGTCCACCGACTACCGGTCCACGGGAAGGGTGGTCCACTATGCCAACGGCATTCTGGCACACTCGCCGGTGCGTGACGACTACCTGAAGCTGACATCAGCCCGTGAGGAGGGCAGCAGGGTCGCGATGACCCGTTACGAGGACGATGGTGATGAGGCTGGGGCAGTGGCCTCCCGTATATCCTCCATGATCCGGAAGGGGGCCCGGCCCGGCCAGTTTGCAATCCTGACGCGGATCAATGCCCAGCAGACCCTGATCTGCCGTGCCCTGCACGAACGCGGAATCGGCTACCGGGTGCGTACAGAGTCAGGCTGGCAGAACCAGTCGGCTGATCTGAGCAAGCAAGAGGTGCTGGAGCAGCTGGAGGGAGGCATGAGCCAGGGGAGGGTCACGGTCTCCACCATTCATGCCGCCAAGGGGTTGGAGTTCGCCCATGTATTCATCGTGGGCTGTGCCGAGGGGCTGATTCCCTTTGGCTCACCGCCCGAGGGGGATGCTCTGGAGGAGGAGCGCCGCCTTATGTATGTGGGGGTGACCCGGGCCGAGGACACCCTGCACCTTTCCTATGCGGAGCACAAGGACGGTAGCGCCTTCGTTCGACGCGCCCCCAGCCGGTTCATCCATCGCTGAGTGCGATTCAGGCTTGGTCGCCGTCCGAATCACCGCTGTCCGAGTTGTTCTGGTCTGGGTGACCGTCGTCGGTGTTCTTGGAATCGTTGCCAGTGCTCTTCTGGTTGCCCGGAGCTTCCTGATCCGAATGTTCCTGGTCATTTGAAGTGCTGGCATCAGCAGTGTCGGAGCCTGCAGGGGTGGCCTGATCGGGAGAGGAATCCCCGTCTTCGGCATTCAGCAGTTTGTCCAGCTCGGCATCCCAGTCCACCGAAGTGGCAGAAGTGGCGGTCTTCTGCTCCGATTGTCCATCTGCCGAGGTTGATGTTCCACCCTGTTCGGCCTCGTCCTTGACGGGCAGGGAGGGCAGCAGGTCAGGATGGGACCAATGGCCGTCACGGCCCTGAACTCCCTCGTCGGCGGTGATGCGCTCCCAGAGATCGGCGGCCTCACGCAGCTGCTTGGGATGAAGATGCAGGCCCAGCAGGGACTCGAAGGTCTGTTCGGCCGGTCCTCCCACGGCGCGCTCGCGTCGGGTCATCTCACGCAACTGCTCCAGGTGGGGCAGGTGGGCCATGCCGGCATTCCAGACCACGCAATCCACCCAGCCGTCCACCAGGGCCAGCAGGTCGCCAAGGCTGCGCAGGGCCTCTTTCTGCTCAGGAGTGTCCTCGATGCCGACGTTGCTGAGGTTGATGGCGCCGGCGATGGATTCGGGGTTGATTTGCTCAGCGTCGCGCAGCTGGTCCTCCACAGCGTCCAGGTCGATGGAGACTCCCCGGGCATACTTGCCGATCAGGGCCTCGAAGCGCGGCATCAGCCAGGGGACAGCGGCGTAGAGCCGGGCATGGGCAGCTTCCTTGAGGGCCATGTAACGGGTGACCTCGTCCAAGTCCAGTTCCAAGGATTTGGCGTAGGCCTTGATGTTCTGCGGTATGAGTGCTCCGGCGGGGTTCTTGAGCAGCGGGATGCCCTGGTCGAATCCTCCGCGGACCTCCTTGGCCAGTTCTCCAGCGGCCTGCCCCAGCTGCATGGCGAATGATGTGTTCCCCAGCAGTTTCATCAGCGTGGTCGGATCCTTGAGGTTGTCGGGCAGGGGGATGGGCACAGGTCCGGCGAACATCCCCGAAATCTCGCCTTGGTCGAAGCCTTGGAAGCGCTGGCTTATGACGGAGGTCAGGGCCTCGCTGACCGCCTGGGCCACCGGGGAGGCGAACTGGACCCAGGCATCTATGCTGCCCTCGATCCATCCGGCACGGGTCAGGGCGTCGGTCTGGCCTGGGGCGGGGTCAAAGGCGCAGACGGTGTCCAGCCAGAGGTTGGCCTCGCTCATGACCCGGGCCACCCGCTCGCTGTCCTCGGCGGTGACGGTGGTATCGGACTGGTCGGCCCTGGTGCGTCCCAGAGCGATGTTCTTGGCCAGAACTACGTTGATGGGCCCCTGATCGGCCTGGGCCTGCATGTCAGCCGGGGTGTTCAGTCCTCCGGCCGTGAAAGCCTGAATCAGAGCCTGGACTTCGGCGGGTTTGGGCAGCTGATCGGCTCCCTGAGCCGCCATCTGCGAGCGGATGGACTCAGGCAGCTGTGAGAACTGACTCCAGGCCAGCTCGCCCTGCACCGGGCCGAAGCACTCGATGAGCCATTGGTGGATTGCATTCTCGTCCATTGCTTTGTTTCCAGTCCTCGCCAAGGCAGGTCGTCTGCCATCAAGGTTGACGTCTGCCGGGATTATCGTCTTCAACAACCATAATATTGGAGCTATGACACTTCCGCACGGGAAATCGGATCACTGCGCCACAGGCGCACCCGAAAAGCAGATCGGGACGCCTAGCGGACCCACCCGCAAAATGCTGGTCGGCGGTCTTCTGGTCATTCTGGCCCTCTTGGTGCTTTTCCTCCCTTCGCCTTATACCATCGAGACACCGGGCCCTACCCAGGATGTGCTGGGCAGCTCAAAAGGCTCACCGGTCATCAAGGTCGAGGGCGGCCAGGTCCACCATGACAAGGGCCGCCTGCTGATGACCACGGTCAATGCCCGCGGAATCCCCGGCTACCCGGCCTCCAACCTGGATGCCCTGGTGGGCTGGGCCGACCCCCACGCTACGGTGCTTCCCCAGGAGGCCGTGGTGCCTCCCGGGCAGAGTGTAGAGGAGTACAAGCGCCAGGAACAGGGTGATATGCACGGCTCCCAGAAGGCTGCCTCGGCCCAGGCTCTGGCCTTCCTCAAGGCCCGAGGATATGACGTATCAGGCCTGCAGTTCAGCATGAGGGTGGCCGACATCGGCGGTCCCTCGGCCGGGCTCATGTACACTCTGGGGGCCATCGACAAGATCACTCCGGAGCAGGAGACCGGCGGTCTGACCATCGCAGGAACCGGCACTATGGACCAGAAGGGACGAGTCGGTGCCATCGGTGGCATTCAGCTGAAGATGCTGGGCGCCAGGCGGGACGGCGCCACCTGGTTCCTGGCCCCGGCGGCTAACTGTTCACAGGTGGCAGGCCATGTGCCACAGGGGCTGCGCGATGTGCGGGTATCCACCTTGGACGAGGCCTATAAGGCCCTGGTGGCCATTGGTCATGGCCAGGGGGAGGGGCTTCCCCACTGCACAGCCACCAAGGGTAGGTAGACAAGGCCGGCCCAATTGGTGAATTCCGGCAGTCTTGTTATGCTGAAGCCGTGGCTGAGACTACAACCTATACAGCGGAAGAGTTCGGTTTTCATCCCGGCGATATCGTCCAGGAATGGATGTGGGACGATGATGTCGACGACGGGATCCGGACCAGGATCGAGGATCTGACCGGCGAAGAGCTGGTGGACGAGGACTATGACGCAGCCGTGGATGGGGTCATCATCTGGTGGCGGGACGGCGATGCCGAGGACGATCTGGCGGATACCATCATGGATGCCTCGGCCATGGTCAACAAGGGTGCGCCTTTCTGGGTGCTGACTCCCAAACCCGGCAGACCGGGGGCATCGGCGCCAGGAGTCGTCTCCAATGCGGCCAAGACCGCAGGCATGAACGCCCTGATGCCCACCACCGTCAGCAAGGATTGGAACGCCACCCAGCTACGGGCTTTCGGCAAGGGCAAGTAAGACTTCTGGCTGCACAAGCGTCAATGAATGAGGTGGTGGGCACCGGGATCAACCGATGCCCACCACCTCGCTGTCTTTCATAAGGGATTCCCTCAGGAATCCAATTGTGGCCAGTGGCCTTTACTGTTCGCCTTTTTCAGCAATAGCCGGAGACGCTGTCGTGGCCTTGTTCTGATATTCGGCCAGCAGGGTGCGCGAGCGGATGTCGCAGAGGTTGGCCACCAAGGCCATGATCAGAATGACCAGGCCCACCAGGAAGATCCAATGCAGGCCGTCGAAGACGATGGTGCGGGCCGGGCCCAGCAGGCGTGAGGGGATGCTCCCTGCCGTGGCCGGGTTGATCATGCTGTTCATCATGTCTTCGGTCAGTCCCTTATGCTGAGGTACCTCGCGGGCGATGACCGTGTTCATGACGATGCCGAAGATGGAGACCATCAAGGTCTGCCCCAGGGAACGGGCCAGGGTGTTGAAGCTGGTCGAGGCGCCTACATCGCCTGCTGGCACCACGCTCTGGGCAGTGATGGTCGAGGTGGTGATAGTCAGGCCGAAACCGAAGCCGACCACGGCCGAGATGACCAGGAAGACCCAGTAGGCGGTGGCCTGGGGAACGGCTATGTAACAGACGCAGGCCGTCAGAATGAAGGCCAGCCCGATGTTGGTGGCCCGGTGCGGCGGATGGTGCATGGTCAGCGGTCCGGCCAGGTAGGCGCCCAGGAGCCAAAGAATGGAGGAGGGGGTGACCACAAAGCCGCCCAGTGAAGGATTCATGCCCAAAACAGACTGCATCCAGATGGGCATGTAGGTGTCGAAGCCCATCAGGAATCCGGCCACCAGGAGCATGCAGATGTTCTGGATGACAAAGGTCCTGATGCGGAAGAGACGCAGGGGCAGGATGGGATCCTCTTGGCGCCCCTCCACATGAAGCAGCAGGGCAAAGGTGACCACGGTGGCCGCAGCCAGAATCAGGGTGATCCGCGTATCACCCGCCGATCCCAGGCTCTGCAGGCAGAGCATCAGGCAGATCAGGCAGACGCTGAGCAGTCCGATGCCGATGTAGTCGACGCGGGTTTCACGCGCCTGGATATGCTCGCTCAGGAAAATCTGGATCATGATGATGACCAGCAGGCCGATAGGCACGTTGATGGCGAAGACCCAGTGCCAGCTAATCTGCTGAACGATGAAGCCTCCCAGCAGGGGGGCGATGATGGAGGCGATGCCCCAGGCCGAGCCGTTCAGGCCGATCATGCCCGCCCGCTTGTCCAGGGGATAGATGTCGGCCAGTACCGTGTAGGTCAGCGGCTGGATGGCGCCGGCCCCCAAACCCTGCAGAAAACGGGCGCCGATCAGCTGAGGCATGGACTGGGAGAGCGCGCACAGGGTGGACCCGATCACGAAGACCAGCAGACCGATGGTCAGCAGCGGCTTGCGGCCGAAGCGGTCTGAAAGCTTGCCGTAGATGGGTGTGGTGACCGCCGTCATGAGCAGATAGATGGAATAGACCCAGTTCATGATGGACAGCCCATGCAGGTCCCCGATGATGGTGGGCATGGCGGTGGAGACGATGGTCCCCTCGATGGCCGTCATGAAAGTGGCGATGAAGACCGCCACCGTCACCAGGGTGCGGTTGGTCTTCCTGCCACTGCCTGTATCGACTGTCTGTGACAACCCGAACCCCCTTTTAGATGGTGTATATAGTGTATTTCTCTTCTTTTGCGGACAAGTCCTGCGAATTCCTAGTGGATTATAGCCGCACCGTGCGGCCTTGTCACCGTGTATTCTGCTAAGGTAGTGTGCTGGTCCCGTGGCTCAGTTGGTTAGAGCGCCACCTTTACACGGTGGATGTCCCCGGTTCGAGTCCGGGCGGGACCACAGGGGTTTTTAGGGGGCGTGCCCGAAGTCGCGTCTTAGCGCTCACGTAGAATCGATGCACGACGATCGTTGGCAAGAAAGGTCAGGAGGTCGATGCCTGATGTCAGCTAAGCCTGATGCCCGTGGAACCGAGGCGACCATCGCGCGCTCGGGCAAGCGCAAGTGGGGATATGACACCAAGCAGGTGGATGCCTTCCTGGAGCGGGCGCACTCGCTCTATGAGAGCCAGGACCCTGATCTGACCCAGGAGGAGATAGCCAACGCCTCCTTCGACCTGTGCAAGAACGGCTATATCATCACCCAGGTGGACGCTGCCCTCTCCCGACTGGAAAGGGTGATTTCCGACAGGCAGACCAGTCTGGAGATAGCCCGGGTGGGCGTGGATGGTTGGACGACCAGAATGGTCAGTCTGCAATCCGAGCTGACCGCTCATGCCGGCAGGCCCTCTGGCAGCGTTTTCAAGCGCGGGGATCCCGGCATGCCCTCATACGACTGCAAGCAGGTGGAGCGGCTGATTGAGCAGGTGCTCAACAAGACCTCTGACCAACTCAACCTGCAGGAGGGGCGGAAGGCGGACTCGGGCAAGTCGAAGAATACCGACATCACGGCTGACCGCGTCTCCAATGTCATCTTCACCCAGCGGCGGGGCCCCAAGGGTTACGACGAGCGCCAGGTGGACTTCTTCTTGGCCAAGGCCGTCGAGCTTCTGGAACAGCTGGAGTCCTTCGCCAGGGTCAGCGAGAGGGCTAAAAGGGCAAGCGCGAGTTCAACAGCGCCTGCCGCTGCTCCCGCCCAATCGCAGCTTCCAGTGCAGGACTCCTCAGCTTCGGGGGTTCAGCCGCTGATCGGACAGAGTCAGGAACCCGCCTGGAGCATCCCCAGTGACTCTGCTCTTGCGGGTGACCAGAGCGGTCAGGACGATTTCGCTCAACTGCACCAGGCAGAACGGGCCATCTTCGATGCTCCTACCACAAGCACGCAGACAGTGCCGACGGCGCAACCTAACAGCTCTTTAAGTGCTCTGGCTTCGGCGGTCAACCAGCGACTGGCCCAGGAAGGCGCTGGAGCGGCCGTGGATACTGGTGTTGATACACCTTCGGCAGCTTCAGCCCGGTCTGCGTCCTCAGCCGATGTCGGCGGCGGAACGGCCGTTGCTCCTGCAAATCCGGTTGTCTCAGCTCGGCCTGAATCGGTTATGCCCGCCTCAGCGCCAGCCAGCCATACTCCCGCAGTCCCCGCTGCAGGATCAGCTGCACCTGCGTCGGCTGCGCAATACATGCCCTTCAACTCGACGGCCTCTTCTTCGCCTTCCCCGGCGCCGCAGACTCCCGAGCCGACAGTATTCCAGCCGACCCCTTCGACGCCTGCCGTCTCCGCCCCGTCCACTTCGACAGGGGCTGCCTTCGTTCCTTCCACAAGATCGGAATCACCGGTGTCCCCTTCGACCGATGCCAACGTTGAAGACTCGTCTACGCCAGGATCCACCTCAGTTATCTCCTCGCCCTTCGTTGACGGCCCTCTGGGCGCAGGCGGGCCTCTGGGCAGCTATGAGGAGCCGGCACCAGCAGTGCCTGAGACCCAGGATCGTCCCTGGGCCGAAACAGCCGAAAGCAGCACGGATACGCCCGACTGGGCCAAGCCTCGGTACTCGCAAAACACGCAGGGGAATAAGCAGAACCAGGATCCGGATTCCTACCTGAACTCCCTGCTCAACCAGGATCTGCCCAAGATGGATCTGGATATCCCCGATATTTCGTTCCCAGCTTTCGGTGATGAGGGAGAGCAGGATAAAGGCGGTCGATGAGTCATTTGGCAGTGGTAAATGCAGGCGGGCAGGCCGGTTTCTCGGCCGAGCGTGAACGTACCTTGGCGGATTGGTCGCCCAGGACCGATGCCGACCAGTCTCGCAGTCTGGTCATCCTGGGATCCACAGGGTCCATCGGCACTCAGGCCTTGGATCTGATCAGTCGTCATAGGGACCGGTTCCGGGTGACTGGGTTGGCTGCCGGCGGCGCCCATGTCGAGCTGTTGGCCCGTCAGGCCCGAAATTTTGGCGTGACCCGTCTGGCTCTGGCCGACAAGGACCGGCTTCCGACCCTGCAGCAGGCTCTCAAGGCCTTGGGATTGACTGGTATCCAAGTAGAAGCGGGTATGGAGGCTGTCCAGGCTCTGGCCGGCTCAGGCAGTGATCTGGTCCTCAACGGCATCACCGGATCAGTAGGTCTGCGCCCCTCCATTGCGGCCCTGCAGGCCGGATCCCAGCTGGCTCTGGCCAACAAGGAGTCCGTGGTGGCCGGTGGCCATCTGCTCTTTGATGCCGAGATAAGGCCTGGCCAGATCAACCCGGTCGACTCCGAGCATTCAGCCATCTGGCAGTCCCTGCGTTCAGGGCAGCACGGAGAGGTGGCCCGTCTGGTGGTCACCGCCTCAGGCGGTCCCTTCCGGGGCTGGAGCCGCGACGCCATGCGCCAGGTCACCCCTGAGCAGGCCCTGAACCATCCGACCTGGTCCATGGGGCCGGTGGTCACCATCAACTCCTCCACCATGGTCAACAAGGGTCTGGAGGTCATCGAGGCCAGTCGACTCTTCCGCATTGAGCCCGAGAGGATCACTGTGGTGGTTCACCCCCAGTCCGTGGTCCACTCCATGGTTCAGTTCCAGGACGGGGCCACCATAAGCCAGGCCTCGCCCCCTGACATGCGTCTGCCCATCGCCTTGGGCCTGTCGGCGCCCGCCCGTCTTGACCATGTGGCTGCGGCCTGCGACTGGTCCAAGGCCAGCACCTGGACTTTCGAGCCCCTGGACGACCAGGCTTTCCCGGCGGTCAACCTGGCCAGGCGGGCTCTGGGCAGCTGTGAGCCCATGACCGCGGTCTTCAATGCCGCCAACGAGCAGGCTGTCAGGGCCTTCTTGGATCACCGGCTGCCCTACCTGGACATCGTCGAAACCATCCGTTCAGTCATGGATGCCATGGAAACGCATCTTCCGGGAACATTCACATCCGTGGAGGTAATGGAGCAAGTCGAGCATGAGGCACGCCAAAGGGCCGATGCTTTGATAGACATGACAGCGTGAGTAGCATTCCCAAGACCGAACAGTCAACATCCTCCCAGGGATTCCGCAAGACAGGCGAGCAGGCCATCAGCGAGACTCCGCTGCATCCTCGTCGCCGCTCCCGTCGGATCATGGTGGGGCCTGTGCCGGTCGGCGGGGGCGCCCCCATTTCGGTGCAGTCCATGACCAACACGGTCACCGCTGACATCAACGCCACCCTGCAGCAGATCGCCGAGCTGGCCGCCGCCGGCTGCGACATCGTAAGGGTGGCTGTGCCCAGCCAGGACGATGCCGACGCGCTTCCCATCATTGCGAAGAAGTCGCCCATTCCGGTCATCGCCGACATCCACTTCCAGAGCAAGTACGTCTTCCAGGCCATCGACGCCGGTTGCGCAGCCGTCAGGGTCAACCCGGGCAACATTCGCAAGTTCGACCAGGTCGGCCCTGAGATTTGCAAGGCCGCCACCGATGCAGGCATCTCCCTGCGCATCGGCGTCAACGCCGGCAGCCTGGACAAGGACATCTACGCTCGCTACGGCGGCCCCACCCCTGAGGCCCTGGTCGCCTCGGCCTTGAAAGAGGCCCACATGTTCGAGGACGTGGGCTTCCACGACTTCAAGATCTCCGTCAAGCACCACGATCCCGTCACCACGGTCCAGACCTACCGGCTCCTGGCCTCCAAGGGTGACTGGCCCCTCCACCTGGGCGTGACCGAGGCCGGGCCCTCCTGGCAGGGGACCATCAAGTCCTGCCTGGCCTTCGGCGCACTTCTGGCCGAGGGTATCGGCGACACTATTCGTGTTTCCCTGTCCGCGCCGCCTGTGGAAGAGGTCAAGGTGGGTTGCAAGATTCTGGAGTACCTAGGGTTGCGCCAGCGCCACTTCGACATCATCTCCTGCCCCTCCTGCGGCAGGGCCCAGGTGGATGTGATCGAACTGGCCAAGGAGGTCACCGAGGGGCTCAAGGACATCACCGCCCCCATCCGGGTGGCCGTCATGGGCTGCATCGTCAACGGACCCGGCGAAGCCAGGGAGGCCGACCTGGGGGTGGCTTCGGGCAACGGCAAGGGCCAGATTATCATCAAGGGCAAGGTGGTGCAGACCGTGCCCGAGGACCAGATTGTCCCCACCCTGCTGGAACGGGCCAAGGAAATCGCCGCCCAGATGGATGCCAAGGCGGCGGCCCAGGGCGAAACCCTACCGGAGGCAGGGCCCATGGTGGTTCCGGTCACCGGTCGTGCCAGCTGAGGGCGTAAGCGCCATCCCCGCCACCGGCTACAATGACCGACGTGTCCCAAGAGGTTGAGCGTTCCCTCCCTGTAAGTGGGTGGAGCAGGGTCAGGCGGCTAATGACCAGCCTGCCCGTCTTCATCATCCTCATGGGTCTGCTGGCCTCTGTCTCTCACCTGACCGCCGTCCCTTGGAAATACGAACCGGTGGATCAAAATTTTCCCACCCTGACTTCGGACACCGCGGTTACCTTCGACTGGCCTGCCGGGGTTGACAGGGATACCGTGGGGCAGTACCAGGTCGAATCCCGTCACCAGGAACTGAACGTGGAGCGGCCCTCCACCGGCGAGCACCAACGCATCCGAATATTGATTCGCGCTCCCAAAGGGGCTTCAGAGCATCGGCCGGCCGTGGTCTTCATGCACGGCGCCGGTTACGGCACCTGCGACAACTCCTTCGGGGACGTGGCTCGTACCATGGCCTCTGCCGGGTTCGTCACCGCCGTGCTGGACAAGCCGGTCTGGTCCACCACGGATGCAGACCGGGACTATCCCGCCTCGGCCAAGGCTTACGAACGGGTTGCCAATCTGCTGCGCGACCGGGATGATGTGGATGCATCCAAGGTAGGCATCTATGCCACCAGTGAGAGTACTTGGATCGCCGCCATGTTGCTGACCATGGACCACCGTATCGCCTTCCAGATCCTGCTGAGCCCCATGGTCTATTCCCCGCGGCATGCCATGGGCTTCTTCGTGGCCCAGGATTTCGCCATTGCCGGGGCCAACCAGGGCTACCAGTCGGTGGTCCGCCGGCTCTTCAGCACTGATGCCTCCCTCCTGGGCCTGAACAATCTGGATATCGATCCCACCGACCGCTACACCTATGCCATTCCCACCCTCTTGGCCTACGGAGCCAAGGACGTCATGACCGCCCAGGTGGAGGGTGTGCAGCGCGTACTCTCCCAGGCCCATGCCTCGGGCAACGAGAACGTCACTGTGCGGTCCTACCCGGTCTCCAACCATGTGCTGCGGCTGGGGGATGAGGCCCGGACCGGCACGCCCCTGGCCGACCACTACCAGCAGGACATGGTTGACTGGGCTGTGGGTCAGGTCCATGGCCTGCATCAGACCAGCCCCAGCGTGGGCGGGGCCACCATCCACCAGTCCATTGCCGTGCCTACTGACCTGCGCGGGCGGCGCTCGCTGACAATCTATATGTTGGTCCTGCACCTGCTGACCCTGGTGCTTTTGCTGGCGGCCCTGGTCATGGCCCTGGTGGCCGGTCTGATGAAGTTGTTCCGTCTGCGCCGACGCAAGGATCCGGTCCTGGGCTTCAGCCATGGCTTCGGCGGCACCTTGGTCACCATCACCGGCACCACCCTGGCTACCCTCGTCCTTTTCGGAGCTGGCCTGGGTCAGGTCATCATGGCTGTGGTGCGCCTGGGTTGGGGCGGCGTGCCCGACCAGGCCGGGGTCAGCTACTGGAGCTGGCCGGTCATCCAGGTGGTCTGCGCCCTGGTCATCTGGGCCTGGTCGCGTACCTTCGCCCGCATGGTCGAGGTCGCCTCGCTCAGGGGACTGGACCGGCTACCCGACCAGGTCCGCACAAGCAAGGCCGGCGGCCCCACTTTGCGTCAGCAGATGCGCAACTTGGATCCCAGGCCGGTTCTGGCCTCCACCCGCTTTGGCGTTGCACTCTTCATCGTCACCACCCTGGCTATGTTCGGGGTCCTGTTGATCTTCGCCTTCTGGGGTCTGTTCATCTACCAATGAAAGGACGGGACCGTCGTGGCCATCTATCGTGACGAGGGCCTGGTCCTCAGAACGGTCAAACTGGGTGAGGCCGACCGGATCGTCACCATTCTGACCAGGGGGCACGGCAAGGTCAGGGCCGTGGCCAAAGGGGTGCGACGGACCAAGTCCCGCTTCGGCGCCAGGCTGGAGCCATTCATGCGTGACGACCTGCTCATCTCCCGCGGCCGGAACCTGGACATCGTCTCCCAGGCGGTCTGCATAGCCGCCTATGCGGATGCCATATGCGCCGATTATGACCTCTATGCCAACGGGGGCGTCATGCTTGAGACCGCCGACAAGCTGGTGGTGGGCGAGCACGAGCCGGCTCCGGAGCAATACCGTCTGCTGGCCTCCGCCCTGGCCAGCCTGGCTGGTCACCGGCATGATCCCCGGGATATCGGTGCCTCCTATTTGCTGCGGTCCCTGGCGCTGGCTGGCTGGAGGCCCAGGCTGGATTCCTGCATCGTCTGCGGGCGAACCGACCAGCTGACCCATTTTTCGGTGCCTGGCGGAGGGGTGGTCTGCAGTAGGGACAGACCTACTGATGCCGTGGCAGTGGATTCCGCTACCCTGGCACGCTTCCGTGCCCTGAGCAGCGGGGACTGGTCCAAGCTGGACGGCAAGGGCTCCACCCCTCTCTGCGATGGTCTTGTTGAGAAATGGGGCGAATATTACCTGGAGCGGCCCATTAGATCTCTGCGGCTATTAGATTCTTGAAACATGAGCTTTGACCCCGTCGACTACACCTCCCTGGATGTGCCCGCAGCCCCCTTCTCCGATCCCGCGCGTATCCCGCAGTTCCCCGAGGGCTCAGTCCCGCGGCACCTGGGTGTGATCATGGACGGGAATGGCCGCTGGGCCAAGCAGAGGGGCATGGAGCGTACCCAGGGTCACCGGGCCGCCGAGCCGGTGGTCTTCGACACCATAGCCGGGGCCATTGAGGCCGGGGTCCGATATTTGAGCCTCTATACCTTCTCCACGGAGAATTGGAAGCGCTCGCCGGCCGAGGTCCGCTTTCTGATGGGTTTCTCCCGGGACATCATCCACCGTCGGGTGGCCCAAATGGACGACTGGGGAGTGCGCGTGCGCTGGGCGGGCCGCCGCCCTCGGCTCTGGAAGTCGGTCATCGACGAGCTGGAGGCGGCCATGGAGCGCACCCGCCACAACACCAGGATCGATGTGATCTTCTGCATCAACTACGGGGGCAGGGCTGAGCTGGCCGATGCGGCCACAGACATCGCCCGAGAAGTTGCGGCCGGGCAGATCAAGGGCTCCAAGGTGACCGAAAAGATGATCGCCCAGCACCTTTACAACCCCGACATTCCGGATTGTGACCTGGTCTTGCGTACCTCGGGGGAGCAGCGCACCTCCAACTTCCTGCCCTGGCAGGCGGCCTATGCGGAGCTGGCCTTTGTGCCCGAGCTCTTCCCCGACTGCGGGCGCGAGGTACTCTGGCGGGCCATCGACGATTACATCCACCGGGATAGGCGCTTCGGCGGCGTGCAGAATACCTGAGAAAGCAGACCCTCCCATTTTGTGAGGTTAGCCATAGTCGTCCAAATTTACGCGCCTGAACATTCTCGTAACGCCCATAAAAGGTAGTCTGTGACTTATCACAGCGGAGCAGGCCATGTCCGCCGTGGAAATCAGCGCAGCAAACGAAACGAAGGAGTCGACAGGCGTGGACGACAAGCAACGCATCATGCAGATCATCGAGGATAAGTCACAGGAGTTCATCGAGGCGGCCGATCATATTTGGGGCACCCCTGAGACCAGGTTTGCAGTCAAGGAGTCGGTCCAGCAGCACTACAAGGTGCTTGAGCAGGAGGGCTTCGAGATCGAGAAGGGCGTGGGCCATATGGACTATGCCTATGTGGCGACCTGGGGTTCGGGCCGTCCGGTAATCGGCATCACCGGCGAATATGATGCCCTGGGAGGCCTCAGCCAGGTGGCCGACCTGGGCGAGCACAAGCCCTTGGTCGAGGGCGGCAACGGGCAAGGCTGCGGCCACAACATCCTGGGCATGGCGGCCGTCGCGGCCGGAGTCGGGATCAAGACCTTCATGCAGGAGAAGGGCCTCAAGGGGACCATCAAGGTCTTCGGCTGCCCAGCTGAGGAGTCGGGTTATGGCAAGGCCTTCATGGCCAGGGACGGGGTCTTCGACGGGCTGGATCTGGCCCTGTCCTGGCATCCCTCGGATGTGACCCAGGCCTGGGGTTCCTCCAGCCTGGCGGTCCTGCAGGCCTACTTCGACTTCACCGGCGTGCCGGCGCACGCGGCTGCGGCTCCCGAGCTGGGCCGAAGCGCCCTGGATGCCGCAGAGCTGATGAACGTGGGCGTGCAGTTCCTGCGCGAGCACATGATCGATGCGGCCCGCGTGCACTACGCCTTCATCGACGCAGGCGGCGAGTCGGCCAACGTGGTGCAGTCCCATGCCCGTCTCTACTACTTCGTGCGCGCCCCCAGGATGGATCAGGCACAGGATCTGTTCAAGCGTGTTGAGAAGATCGCCCAGGGTGCGGCCCTGATGACCGAGACCCAGGTCAAGGAGGAGTTCGACGCGGCCTGCTACAACTTCATTCCCAACCATCCGCTGACCGAGGCCATAGACAGGAACCTGGACCTCGTCGGCCCACTACCCCTGGACCAGCAGGAGCTGGACTATGAGCGCCGCTACACGGACACGGTTCCCGAGGCCGGCAAGCAGCGGGTGCTCAGCCGCACCAAGGAGGCCTTCCCCGATCTGACGGATGAGGAAGTCAGGAAGATGGCCGAGTCGACCATGGCCCTGAAGAAGTATCCACTGGTCTTCACCGATACGGCATCGGGATCCACCGACGTCGGCGATGTCAGCTGGCAGACGCCCACCGCCCAGTTCAGCGGCGGGTTCGAGCCCCAGGGCACCTCTGCTCACTCTTGGCAGTGGGCGGCCAACGGCAAGTCCTCAGTGGCTCACAAGGGCCTGCTGGCTGCGGGCAAGACCTTGGCCTTGACCGCCTACGATGCCTTTACCAACCCGGATCTGGTCAAGGCCGCCAAGGAGGACTTCGACAAGACCTTCGCCGGTCAGGAGTACAAGGTCGTCATTCCTGACGATGTGATGCCCCACTGACCTCTACTGTTCGGCTGCCGCCAGGCCCTGTGATCCTTGCGGATCACCTTGCCCGGCGGCGGCCGGTTTCTACTGAAGGATGACAGACCAATGGCAATCAAGCAATCCTCAAAAACGGCGAGCGGAACGCTGATCTTTTCCCTGATGGCCGGTTACTCGATCGTGTACATGGACAAGAACATGATCTCGACCGCCATCATCCCCATCTCCGAGCAGTTCCACCTTGACTCGGGGCAGACAGGCATCATCATGTCGGCCTTCTTCCTGGGATACTCGCTCATGCAGATTCCCAGCGGCTGGCTGGCCGACCGGCTTGGGGCCAAGCGTGTGCTGATGGCCTCCATGATCATCATCGGTCTGTTCAGTTACCTGTTCGGACTGGCCAATGGTCTGGCCTTCTTCATCATCGTCCGGTTCTTCGCTGGCATGGGCCACGGTGGCTATCCGCCCTCCTGCTCCAAGTCGATCGCGGAGAACTTCCCCCAGGAACGGCGCACCTTCGTCCAGTCCCTGATCCTGTCCACCTCGGGCATCGGCGGTATCCTGGCCTTCGTCCTGGGCGCCAACCTGGTCGCCATCAACTGGCACCTGGCATACGCTGTGCTGGGCACCCTCTATCTACTGGCCTTTGTCTGCATCCTGATCTTCGTGCCCTCCAAGCCCCGCCAGCCCGAGGTTGACCAGAAGCCCGGAGCCAAAGGGGCAGGGTTCCTCGAGGTTCTGAAGAACCGGAACGTGCTGGTCCTCTTCGTGGCCATGCTGCTGCTGAACATCCTCCTGTACGGCAATATCTCCTGGATGCCCACCTTCATCAAAAACACCTTCGGGCTCTCGATCGGCCAGGCAGGCATTCTGCTGGCGGTCAATGCGGTCTTCACGACCGTTGCCACCATCTACGCCGGTCAGTTGCTCTCGAAGCTCTTCCTGGGCAGGGAGAAGTTGGCCATCCTGGGTGCCGGGGTGATCAGCGCCGTCCTGGTCGTATGCTTCGTCTTCTCGCGCAACATCTGGCTCTCCCTCCTGCTGCTGATCCTGGTATCCTGCGTCTCCGTGGTGGCCTTCACCGGCATCTTCACCTGGCCCCACAAGATCATGGACCCGCATATCATCGGATCCGCCATCGGCATCATCAACACCGGCGGCACCCTGGGCGGATTCCTGGCCCCCATGATCATCGGCTATCTGGTCAAGGCGGCTGGCGGTTCCTTCGTCGGAGCCTTCCTCTTCATGGGTGCGGCGGCCATTGCCTCCGGGTTGATGGCTCTGCTGGTCAAGGTCGGCAAGTAAAGCCTGGGCCGGATCGGCCACATCAATGGCTTCTGGTCTCGAAGATTAGGCGGCTGTGGCGCAGTCATGGCCGCTGGTCCATGGCAGGGAGTCAGTGTCAAAGAGTCGGTACCTCTTCTGGGATCTTCGATTCTTTGGTGCTCGCCACGGATGCTTGAAGGCGATGCTTGTCAAGCAAAAGGCCCGCCCCCTGAGTTATTTCAGAGGGCGGGCCCTTCCTATGCTGACTAGGGGAGTTGGATCAGCGATCCGGCTCTTCCCAGATGGTGCCCAGTCTGGCGATGGAGAGGGAGTCGATCAGGGCCTTGCCCTCGCCGGACTCGGCGATCAGGCGGATGCCGCGGGGTCCTTCGGCAGGGAAGGAGTAGGAGGACATGATCTCCAGCCCGTCGTTGACGACGACCTCGATCGAGCCCCGGTCCACGATGATACGCAGTTTGAGTTTGCCCGAGGACTTGTCGACGGGTGCTGTGCGGTAACCCCGATCCCCGTAGGTGTTGCAGTGGCGGTCCAGCACCACGCGGCCCAGCTGGTCGTCATAGCAGACCAGCGTATGATCGCCTGACTGGGTCCGGTGAATCTCCAGACCGATGCGCTCGGCCTGGGACTTGGCCAGGTCGATTTCCATAGTGATGTCGGCGGTCTGCGCGTCGTCCACCAGATCCTGGCTGCCGTTGACCTCCAGCTCGATGGGGCCGAAGTCCTGCTGGTCCTGGTCCAGGTTGGAGAACTCGCGTATGGGCAGGCAGCGCAGATGATCACCTGCCAGGGTGACCTCGCGGGGCACGGTGAACTGGCCACACCAGCCATCCTCCTGCATGGGTATGGGCTCGGTGAAGGGACTCATCCAGCCGAATACCAGCCGACGGCCGTCAGGGGCCTGGAAAGTCTGCGGGGCATAGAAGTTGTGGCCGTCATCCCAGAGGTGGAATTCAGTCTCCTGATGGAAGTCGCCGCCGGGCTGCCAGCTGCCGATTACATAGCCGGCGTTGTTGTGGTTGCGGGCTTCGAATCCATGGGGTTTCAAGCCCATGGCCGAGTAGCAGATCACCCACTTGTCCTCCAGGGGGAACATATCGGGGCATTCCAGCATGAAGACCTCGGGGTCGGGGTGCCGATAGATCACCCGGTCGAAGGTCCAGTGCTCCATGTCATTGGAGGTATACATCCAGATCTCGCCCCGGTGGGCGGGGGTGCTGACTCCGAAGACCATGTACCAGAGCCCGCCCATCTTCCACACCTTGGGGTCACGGAAGTGCAGGATCTTGTCGTCGGGGCAGGGGACCACAACACCCTTCTTTTCGAAGTGGATACCGTCGGAGGAGACGGCCATGCACTGCTCCTGGAGGTTGCCGTCATCATCGTTGACCCCATTGCGCCAGCGGTGACCGGTGTAGTAGATGGTCAGGCGGCCGTCGTCGCCCACCACGGCCGATCCGGAGAAGACCCCGTCCTTCTCGACCTCAAGGGTGGGTGCCATGGCCAGGGGCTCGCGCCGCCAGGTGACCAGGTCGGTGCTGGAAACATGCCCCCAGTGCATGTTTCCCCACTCGCTCCCGTAGGGGTTGAGCTGGAAGTAGGCATGATAGCGCCCTTTGTAGTAGCTCAGGCCGTTCGGGTCGTTGATCCATCCGGCCTTGGAGGCGATGTGGCACTGGGGATACCAGCGGTCATTACGAGTGGCGAAGAGCCGATCGATGCTCTTCTGGGCCTTGTCCAGCTGAGCGCTCATATCGGCGTTTTCCTTGGTTACTGACTGGTTCATCCTTGAATCCTTTCGGGTTGGATGGGTGCTGATGATGGTTGATCTGGGGATCAGCCCTGGGTCACGGCGGACTTCTGCGAATCTCTGATGAAGGGATCGCCGTCAACCTGCTGGTCGTCGCGCTTGAGCACGAAGATACCGTAGATCAGGGCAGCGAGCACCACCAGGGAGATGGTGTAGAAGGTGACCCGGTCGCCGGCCCGGTCGTGGAGCATGCCCAGCGGAGTGGATAGGGCCACCTGGCCGACCTGGGAGGCGATCTGGAAGCCCACCATGTAGAGGGTGGCGGACAGCTTGGGGTTGAAGTGCAGGGTGAAGTAGCGGAAGGCTGGCAGGCTGAAGAGCGGGACCTCGATGGAGTGGAAGAGCTTGACGATGGAGACCATGACCGGGTCGTGGAAGAAACCGCACAGGCCGATCCTGGCGAACATGACCGTGGCTCCCAGCAAAAGTGAGTTGCGCACGCCAATCTTGCGCATGATTACGGGAACCACGCCCATCATGGCCGACTCCAGGAAGACCTGGAAGGAGTTGAGGATCCCGTAGACCTGGTTGCCCAGCTGGGGCGTGGCGAAGAGGTTGGCGTAGTAGGTGGGGAACATCTGCTGGTCGAAGACCGTGTAGAAGGTGTTGGTGAAGATCATGAAGACGATCAGCAGCCAGAGGGCCGGCATACCCAGTACATGGAGCATATCCCTCAGTGAAGGCTGGGATTTCTCACCCTCGGGGGTCGATTCACGGCTGATCTCCTCGCGCTGCTCGTCGGGAATCCAGAAGGCGTAGACCAGGAGCATGCACAGGCCGAAGGCTGAGCCCAGCCAGAAGTTGATCATGGGGTTGATGTTGAAAACGAAGCCGGCGATCAAAGCTACGATGGCGTAGCCGAAGGAGCCCCAGGCCCTGGACTGTCCGTACTCGAAGCCGAACTTGCGTGAGTAGCGTTCGGTGATGGCCTCTATCAGGGAGCAGCCAGACATGAAGCCTGCAGAGAGGACCACTGCGCCCAGCATGGCGCCCAGCATCATGTTGGTGTGCATGAGCGGAGCATAGATGAATTGGACGAAAGGTCCCACCAGGGCGGCGATGGCAGCGATGAAGATGGCTAGACGGCGCTTGACTCCCAACTCGTCCTGGATGACTCCGTAGACGAACATGATGATCAGGGTTGCCACGGAATTGATGGAGTAGATCTTGCCTACCTGCGTGTTGTTCATTCCCAGGCCCGTCACCAGCCACCGCTGGTAGAAGGACCACCAGATGCCCCATGCGCAGAAGAAGAAGAATATTCCTGTGGAGGATTCCAGATAGGATGGGTTCCTCCACGCCGATGATTTGGCGGCCATGCTGCCCCTCTTTCCTTGTTGTGCACCGCTTCTCCGCAGTGCCTCCTGGTTCGATGCACTTCCTGTGTGCAGAGCGAATCCTGGTAGGTATAGTAGGCCGTCAATCGATTTACGTCAAACGATTGACGGATACTGTGCGTGCCTGTGAGCACGATTAGCAACTAGCAGGGGATGCCGGCCTATTGGCAGTTTGCACGAAGCCCTCCAGACTTCGGCCTTGTTTCACCATCTTGCGATGAGGAGGGGTGTGTACGGCTTTAGTGGCTTGTTGGAACCGTGTCCAAGGCGGCATCAAGGCGAGTGGAGCCCTTGCGAATAAGCGCGCAATGGATACGTACCCCGCCAGCTTGATCGAGCGGGGGCAGGGTGGCACGAGTTTCGGGCAGGGGCAGGGAAACGCGACGGGGATTGATTTGCGCCAGTAGTCGCCGTACCGCCCAGAAGCCCATCTCGTAATGGGGCAGTTCGACGGTGGTCAAGGGGGGTGCCGTGGTTTCGGCTATAACCTGGTGGTTGTCCACGCCTACCAAATTGAGGTCCTTGCCGATGATCAGATGGCGCGCAGCGGCGGCCTGGTAGAGGTAGAAGGAACGCGAATCATTGAAGCAGAAAACCCCATCGGGGTGTTGGTCATCCATCAGGTCGTTTGCCTGATCCATGGCGTCCTGGTTGAACCCGACCAGTCGGGTCAAGGCCTGACTTGTGGGTAAGCCAGCTTCCTTGAGAGCTGTGTGATATCCGCGCATTCTGTCTTCTTGCGCCGGCAGATCCTGTGTGGTGCCCAGGTAGGCTACCCGATGGCAGCCTGACTCGATCAGGTGGCGGGTGGCATCGTAGCCAATCAGAAACTCATCAGGGGCGATGCTTGGACAGCGGTTGGCTCGCTCTGTCGCGTTGACGACCACAGCAGGGCAGGAACGCAGAGCCTGGGGCAGGTCCACCTCCTGGTCGTACATCTTGGCGAAGAGGAATCCGTCCACTCCATAGCGCTTCAGGGCCTGGATCTGCTCGGCTTCCCGAGCGCCCCCATCGGTGGAGACAGTGAGAAGCATGTAACCACGTTCGGCTGCCGCATCTTGGGCACCCTGAATGATGGCGCCAGCGTAGGGCGTGGTGGCCACCTCTTCGCTGATAAAGCCCAACATGCCGGTCTTGCTGGTACGCAGCGACCGGGCCATGGGATTGGGCCGATAGCCCAGGGTCTTGGCTGTGCTGCGCACCTTTCGGGCAGTTTCCGATTTGACTCTGCCCTTATCGCGGCCGTTGAGCACCAGAGAGACAGTGGAGACGGATACACCTGTGCGTTCGGCGATCTGCTTCATCGTGATCATGGGCATACCTTAACTTGCTCAGGCGATTTCAGCCCGGCTGATCTTCAGTGACAGGGTGCTTTCAGCGGTTTTCCCCGCCCAGGATCCGGTCGACCCGCTCCACCTTCTCGTGGATCTGATCCCGCTTGCCGGGACGGATGTCCAGCCTGAGACTGACACCGGTTCTGTATCCCTGTTCGGCCAAGACCCGCGTGGCTTCTTCCACGACCTCCATGACCCGATGCAGATCCCCTTCGACGACGGTGCTCATGGCATTGGTCTGGTTGGGCAGCCCCGAATCCCTGATGACCTTGATGACCTGGGCCACATAGGTGGATAGCTCCTCACTCTGACCAGAGGGCGCAATGGTGACCTCGGCTACGGTGTTCAGGTAGGATGGGTCATTTATGTCGGGCATATCGGGAACCTTTCCTCGTCGACTGGGGTTGGCAGGCAGGATGCCCGGTGTCCCCCCTGCGGTCACCTGCGCGGCCTCCCGCACCTGCCTTGATGGTAGGCCTCTACGCTGACAGCAGGTCACCCGCCGAAGGTATGCTGGAGGCCGGTCATCAGGTCGTATGTCCCCAGGAGGGGCTCCCGAGCAGAAGGTGTGATCAGTGGCAGTATCGAAACTGGATGAGGTCATTTCCCTGGCCAAGCGCCGAGGATTCGTCTTTCCCGCAGGGGAGATCTACGGCGGGACGCGCTCAGCCTGGGACTATGGCCCCCTGGGCGTTGCCCTCAAGGACAACATCAAGCGTGAGTGGTGGCGGTCCATGGTGGTCACCCGCGACGACGTGGTCGGCGTGGACACCTCGGTCATCCTGCCCACGGCGGTCTGGGAGGCCTCGGGCCATGTGTCCGTATTTAATGACCCCCTGATCGAGTGCCTGAACTGCCACAAGCGGCACCGGGCCGATACCTTGGAGGAGGCCTACGTCGAAAAGCACGGCCATGATCCGGAAAACGGCCTCAAGGACATTCCCTGCCCGGACTGTGGCACCAAGGGACAGTGGACCGAGCCGCGCGACTTCAATATGATGCTGCAGACCCACCTGGGGCCCGTCCAGGACGAGAAGAGCCTGCACTATCTGCGTCCCGAGACCGCCCAGGGCATCTTCGTGGACTTCAAGTCCGTCATGGCCTCCTCCCGCTCCAAGCCCCCCTTCGGCATCGCCAACATGGGCAAGAGCTTCCGCAACGAGATCACGCCCGGCAATTTCATCTTCCGTACCCGTGAATTCGAGCAGATGGAGATGGAGTTCTTCGTCCACCCCGGTACCGACGAGCAGTGGCACCAGTACTGGATCGACGCCAGGACCCGTTGGTACGTGGACCTGGGCGTCAAACCCGAGAACCTGCGCCACTACGAGCACCCCAAGGAGAAGCTGGCCCACTATTCCAAGCGGACCGTGGACATCGAGTACCGGTTCGGCTTCCAGGGCTCCGAGTGGGGCGAGCTGGAGGGTGTGGCCAACCGCACCGACTACGACCTCAAGGCTCATGCCGAACATTCGGGCGAGGATCTGAGCTACTTCGACCAGGCCAGCGGGGAACGGTATATTCCTTACGTGATCGAGCCTGCGGCCGGTCTGACGCGCTCGCTGATGGCCTTCCTGGTCGATGCCTATGACGTGGACGAGGCACCCAACACCAAGGGCGGGGTCGATAGGCGCACCGTGCTGCGTCTGGACCCAAGGCTGGCACCGGTCAAGGCCGCCGTCCTGCCCCTGTCCAAGAAGCCCGATCTGCAGCGGATCGCCCATGACCTGGCCGCCGACCTGCGCCAGAATGAGTGGATGGTGGACTACGACGAGTCCGGCGCCATCGGCCGTCGCTACCGTCGCGAGGACGAGATCGGCACGCCCCTGTGCATCACCGTGGACTTCGACACTCTGGACGACAAGGCGGTCACCATCCGCAACCGCGACTCCATGCAGCAGGACCGGGTGGCCCTGGACCAGGTGGAGGACTATGTGCGCCGAGTCGTCGGTGAGCAGCGGGTGCGTTACCCCATGGGCCCATCCGACCTGACCGGTTCACGTGCCGCTGACGGCTACACGGACCTGGCCAGCGAGCCGGGCACGGACGAGAGCGAACCCATCAAGGTGGCCGAGGCCGGTGGCCGGTACTGAGACAGATCGCCCGACCCCGAAGGTTGCCCCGGTGCAGCTGGGCCCGATAGCCGTGCCTGTGCCGGTCATGCTTTCGCCCATGGCGGGCGTGACCAACTGGCCCTTCCGCCTGCTCTGCCGCGAGTACGGACCCGACGGACTGTATGTGGGGGAGATGGTGACGGCCCGGGCCCTGGTGGCGCGCAACCCCAAGGCCTTCCGGCTCTGCCGCTTCGCCCCCCAGGAGAAGGTGCGCTCCCTGCAGCTGTATGGGGTGGACCCTCAGATCATGGAGCAGGCCACCCGGATGGTGGTTGATGCAGGCTGGGTCGATCATATTGACATGAACTTCGGCTGCCCGGTACCCAAGGTCACCAGGCATGGCGGCGGATCCGCCCTGCCTTGGAAGACCGATCTCTTCGCCGAACTGGTCCATCGGGTGGTTGCTGTCTGCTCGCCTGCCGGAATCCCTGTCACCGCAAAGATCCGTGTGGGCATCGACCACCAGCACGAGACCTTCCTGGAGGCGGCCCACATCGCCCAGGAGGAGGGGTGCGCCGCCGTGACCTTGCACGCCAGAACCACGGCTGAGTACTACGGCGGCCATGCCGACTGGGACCGGATCGCTCAGCTGGTCCAGGCCGTTGACATTCCCGTCTTCGGCAACGGCGACATCTGGACCGCCGAGGATGCCTTGGACATGTTTGCCCAGACCGGCTGCGCAGGCGTGGCCATCGGCCGGGGTTGTCAGGGCCGACCTTGGCTCTTTGCCGACATCGCGGCGGCCTTGGCTGGTTCCCCGGAACGGCAGGAGCCCACCCTGGGCCAGGTGGGAGCCATCATGGCCCGTCATGCCCGGCTTCTGGTCGAGTTCTACGACGGCGACGAGCGCATGGCCGTCCACGATATGCGCAAGCATGTGGCCTGGTATCTCAAGGGCTTCGCCGTGGGTGGCCAGGTGCGCCGCGACTTCATGGCCTGCGAGAGCCTGGAGGATCTGGACCGTTGCATCGCCGATCTGGACCAGGACATGCCCTATCCGCGGGCCGTGGCCGGCAAGCCCCGGGGTCGGGTCCGCTATGCCAAGAAGGTCCGTCTGCCCTATGGCTGGCTGGATTCGCGGACCACCACCCATCAGGAGCGCGAGACGCTCTTCGGCAACGACCCCATGGATGCCTCCTACTGAAGCCGAAAATATTCTCGTCACCAACCATGCGCATCCGGGTCTAGAATCAGGGTTTAGAATACGGACAGAACGGCGTGGAGGTTCTTTCGGAAGGCCAGGGCGGTTGGCTCTGACCTCCCGGACCCTAGGCCCACGGCCGTCAGGGAGGGTCGGAACGCCTGTGGGCAAATGCGTGTTGGCGTATACGACCTGCGCTAGAGTTGAGCGTAACGTGAGTGACGGGAGCATACTGTGAGCGAGATTGCCCAGAATGACAATTTCAATGACAAGACCAACATCAAGGTCGTTGGTGTTGGTGGAGCCGGTGGCAATGCTGTCAATCGCATGATCGCCGAGGGTCTGCAGAATGTCGAGTTTGTTGCCATCAATACCGATGCCAAGGATCTCCTGCGCTCAGAAGCCGATGTAAAGATCTCCCTTTCTGATGCCAACAGTCGCGGCCTGGGGGCCGGAGCCGATCCGGAGAAGGGCGCCAAGGCTGCCCAGGACCATCAGTCTGACATTGAAGAGGTTCTCAAGGGCGCCGATATGGTCTTCGTCACTGCAGGGGAGGGCGGCGGCACAGGCACTGGCGCCAGCCCACTGGTGGCGCGTGCAGCCCGTCAGCAAGGTGCGCTCACCATCGCCGTAGTCACCCGGCCATTCACCTTTGAGGGACCCAGGCGCTCCGCTTCCGCCGAATCGGGCATCGAGAACCTGCGCAAGGAGGTCGATGCCCTTATCGTTATCCCCAATGACCGGCTTCTGGATCTCTCGGATCGCACGGTCTCGGTCATGGATGCCTTCAAGACCGCCGACACGGCTCTGCTGGCCGGCGTTCAGGGCATCACCGACCTGATCACCATGAACTCCTATATTCACGTGGACTTCTCCGATGTCACCGCCATCTTGAAGGATGCCGGCACCGCCCTCTTCGGTATCGGCGCAGCTAGGGGTGAGGATCGAGCCACCCAGGCCGCCGAGATCGCCATCTCCTCCCCGCTCCTGGAGGAGAGCATCGAGGGTGCCCATGGGGCCCTGATCAATGTGGCCGGCCCCACCGACCTGAGCATGCAGGAGGCATCCGCTGCCGCCCAGCTGGTCCAGGATGCCATCCATCCCGAGGCACAGATCATCTGGGGCCTGGCCTTGGACGACGCCTACGGGGACGAGGTGCGAGTCACGGTCATCGCCGCCGGATTCGATCCCACACCAAAGAAGGACGAGACCCAGGCCCCTGCAGTGGACACGACCACCGCACCGGCAGCGGCCACCCCGGTCCAAGAGCCCCAGCAGCCGCTGACAACCCCTTCCGTTCAGACGGAATCCGATGAGACCTCCGAACACGATGTGGTGCCCCCAGCCTCCGGCGACGACGGCACCTCCGACCCGGGATATCTGGATATCCCTGACTTTCTGCGGTAATCAGGCGAAGGAGCAGGTATGGCAGGATTGATGAAGAACGCAATGTCCTTTTTCGGCATGTCGGACGTTGTGGACGACGATGACGACGACCTGGCCGATGATGAAGAGACCAGCGATGGCTTCGACACCGATCACTCTGTGACTCCTATGGCTCCGCAATCCACGTCCAGCAGCCAGGAGACCGAGTCCACGCCCTTCCAGAGCCGGATCAACCGCATCACCACCATCCATCCCAAGTCCTACGAGGATGCCCAGATGGTCGGCAGGGCCCTGCGGGACGGGGTGCCGGTGGTCCTCAACCTGACCGGCGTGTCCGAGTCGGTGGCCTACAGGATCGTTGACTTCTCCGCCGGCGTGGTCTTCGGGGTACGCGGCTCCATTGAGCGGGTCACCCCCCGGGTCTTTCTGCTCAGTCCTGCACAGGTCAACATCAAGGTGGAGGAGCCCGAGTCAGGCTCTTCTGCCAAGGGGCTTTTCGCTCAGTGAGCGATGCCCCGATAGACGTGTCCGCAGGAGCCTAAAGACGCATGCTTGTTCCTTTTCTTCGATATCTGGTAGACATCTTCATCGATACCTATCTGTTGATTCTCTTTGTACGGATGATTCTTGACTGGGTCATGGTTTTGTCGCCACGCTGGTACCCCCGTGGCTTCGTAGCCTCGCTCATTCAGGTCATCTATGCCTTGACTGAGCCGCCCCTGCGTTGGCTGCGCCGGTACATTCCGCCCTTGCCCATGGGCAGGATCCAGCTTGACGTCTCCTTCATGGTGCTCTATGCCGCCCTGATCATCATCCAGGTGCTGCTGGGGTAAGAGCAAGACCGCGGATACGGCAGACTCCGTGCTAGCATGCAGTAAGAGAACACAATCGGGCTGGTTGGCCTGAAGCGAGGTGGAGAAACATATGGCTCTATTGACGCCTAATGACATAAGGGAGCATACCTTCCAGACAGTGCGGTTTAAGGAAGGCTACGACGTCGACGAGGTCGACGACTTCCTGGATCAGGTCACCGATACGGTTGAAGCTTTGGGTAAGCAGGCCATGCAGGGCAACGCCGCTTCCACCCAGTCCTTGGGTACCGATGTGGCCTCGCTGAACTCCAAGATTTCCGACCTGACGGCACAGGTGGAATCCCTGCAGACGGAAAACAGGGATCTGAAGCAGGCCCAGGGTTCAGCCGCTCAGCAACAGCCTGCCGTGGACGCACAGACCAAGCGACTGCTGGCCGAGTCCCAGAGCCAGGTCAAGACCCTGGCCTCGCAGAACGATCAGCTCAAGCGCCAGGTCGAGCAGCTCAACTCCCAGATCGACCAGCTTACCGCCCAGGCCGCTGCGGGCAACAACACCCAGGCGCTGACCAACCAGTTGACGGCCATGCAAAAGGAGCGCGACCAGGCCCGCCAGCAGGTCCAGGCGCTGACCAACCAGCTCAATGCTTCCCAGCAGGGCATGGCCACGGCCCGCCAGCAGGTCACCCAGGCCCAGAAGGCTTCTCAGGAGCAGCAACAGCGCACTGAGCAGCTGAACAAGGAGCTGGAGGAGTCCCGCAAGCGCGAGGAGCAGCTGCGCCAGCAGGTCTCCAAGGCCGAGCCCTCCACCGAAACCGGCAGCCTGCAGCGGATCGCGGGCGCTGGCGCCGAGGCCAGCAGCGAACCCGAGAGGGCCACCGCCATGCTCACCCTGGCCATGCAGCTGCACGACCAGTACGTAGACAAGGGCAAGGCCAACGCCTCCCAGCTGGTTGCCGAGGGCCATGCCCAGCACGACGACATCGTCAAGAAGGCAGAGGATTACTCCAAGAGGACGCGCGCCGAGGTGGACGAGTACTCCAAGCGAGTCCACTCCGAGGCTGATGGCTACTCACAGCGCGTACGCTCCCAGGCCGACGAGTACTCGGTCAAGACCCGTTCCGATGCGGACGCCTATTCCAAGCGTCAGCACACCCAGGCCGACGAGTACGAGACTCAGGTGCAGACCCGGGCGCAGGAGTACGACAAGAACACCCGCGACAGCGCCGACCGCTATGCCGCCGATGTCAAGAACAAGCTCATGGATCAGTCCAAGGTTCTGGAGGAGAACATCCAGGGACTCAAGCAGTTCGAGGCGGGCTACCGCAGCAAGCTGACCGAGTTCCTCAACCAGCTGATCAACCAGATCTCGGACACCAGCAATTACCAGTCCATGGAAAAGAAGCCCGAACAGGCTCACTGATTCCGTCCGGTAATGACGAAGAACACATCTATGAGACGGCTGCGCGGGCGCGTGGCCGTCTTCGTCGCTCTGGCGGCAGTAGCTATAGCCTTGGACCAAGTGACCAAGGCCCTGGCTCTGGCGCGGCTGGGCAACGGTGTCAGGGTGGCTCTGCCTGGACCGTTGCGTGGACTGCGTCTGGTACGCAACCCTGGGGCCTCTCTTGGACTGGGGTCGGGGAGTACCTGGGTCATATCGTTGATCGCGCTGGCCGCCTGTCTGCTCATTATTGCTCTGGCTCTGCGCACCACCTCCATGGTCTGGACCCTGGTTCTTTCCCTGGCCTTCTCCGGGGCAGCGGGCAATCTCATCGACCGGGTGGCCTATGCCTCCGGTTTTCTTGACGGTGCCGTGGTCGACTTTCTGGACTACGGCTGGTCGGTGGGCAATGTGGCCGACATCTATCTGACTCTGGCCGGTGTTGTCGTAGTGGTGCTCATTGCCTGCAATGTGCGCTTCAGGGACAGGGACAAGCCCGAAGAACATGGGGGAGGAGCGGCCAAGTGACCCGGCTTCTTCCCGCGCCGGATGCCCTGGTGGGTCGGCGCCTGGATATGGCCCTGTCCAAGATGCTGGGCCTGTCCAGGGCCAAGGCCAGCGATCTGGTGGCCCAGGGCCATGTGCGGATCATGGGCCGTCGGGTGAACAAGGCCACCACCCTGATGAGCGGCGATCTGATTGAGCTGGACGAGCCCGAGCCAGCCAAACAGGTGGAGCCGGTGGCCGAGGACATGCCCGTGGTCTATGAGGACGAGGACGTGGTCGTCGTCGACAAGCCAGTGGGGGTGGCAGCGCATCCCTCCATAGGCTGGACCGGCCCAACCGTTCTGGGCAGCCTCCTGCAGCGGGGCACCCACATCACCTCCATGGGGGCCCAGGGCCGTCAGGGCATCGTCTCCCGCCTGGACGCGGGCACCAGCGGCCTCATGCTGGTCTGCAAGTCCGATCTGGCCTATAAGGAGATGCGCCGGCAGTTCGCCCGGCATGAGGTGGTCAAGATCTACCACGCCCTGGTTCAGGGCAATCTTTCCGAGGATAAGGCCACCATCGAGGCCCCCATCGGACGGGCCCGGGTCTCGGACTTCCGCTTCACGGTCACCCCTGCCGGCAAGGAGGCCATCACCCACTGGGATGTGCTGGAGCGCTTCGGCTCGGCCACCCTGGTCAGCGTCAATCTGGAGACCGGGCGCACCCATCAGATACGCGTGCACTTCTCCTCCATAGGCCATCCCCTGGTGGGCGACCACATGTATGGGGCCAACCCCGACCTGGCGGACAGGCTGGGTCTGAAGCGGCAGTGGTTGCATGCCATGCGTCTGGAATTTCGCCATCCCCGCACCAAGATCTGGACCACTGTGGTCTCCTCCTACCCGGCCGACTTGCGCCGCTCCCTGCAGATCGAGCGCCAGAACGCCACTGGTATACGCAGCTAGCGGACTCCGGCGATTCGGCCAGGGTCCTGGGTAAGTTGGAGATATGTCCTCAACCCGGTCAGATTTTGTTCACCTTCACACCCATACCCACTATTCCACCCTGGACGGGGCCAGCAGGATCCCCGACCTGGTTGCCGAGGTGGGACGGCTGGGACAGCCGGCCGTGGCCATCACCGACCACGGCAACATGCACGGGGCCTACGAGCTCTGGCGGACGGCCGTGGATGCCGACATCAAGCCCATCATCGGCATCGAGGCCTACGTGACCCCTGAGACGGCTCGCCAGGACAAGAGCCGGGTTCACTGGGGAACCGACGAGCAGCGTTCTGACGATGTCTCCGGTGGCGGCTTCATCACCCACATGACCCTTTGGGCCAGCGACGACACGGGCCTGGTCAACCTGATCAAGGCCTCCTCGGTGGCCAATCTGGAGGGCCTGGTCGGCAAATGGCCCCGCATGGACAAGGACCTGCTGTCCACCTACCACCAGGGGGTCATCGCCACCACCGGCTGCCCCTCGGGCATCGTCCAGACCAGGTTGCGGCTGGGCCAGTTCGACGAGGCCCTGAGGGCCGCAGGGGAGTTCCAGGACATCTTCGGCAAGGAGAACTACTACGTGGAGCTTATGGACCACGGGTTGGAGATCGAGCATCGGGTGACCAAGGACCTGCTGGAGATCGCCCGTCGTCTGGATGCGCCCCTGGTGGCCACCAACGACTCGCACTATGTGCGCAAGGAGGATGCCTCGGCCCAGGATGCCCTGCTCTGCATCAACTCGGGATCCCGGCTGACCGACCCTGGCCGCTTCAAGTTCGACGGTAGCGGCTACTACATCCGTTCGGCCCAGGAGATGCGCGAGATCTTCAAGGAGTTCCCTGAAGCCTGTGACAACACCCTGGAGATTGCGGAGCGCTGCAACGTCATGTTCGACGACCACGAGGACGGGGCCTTTATGCCCCGGTTCGACTGCCCGGAGGGCTGGGACGAGACCTCCCTCTTCCTGAAGAAGGTTGACGAGGGGCTGAAGAACCGCTACCCGGACGGGGTGCCCGAAGAGGTCTCCCACCAGGCCGACTACGAGTGCGGGGTCATCTGCCAGATGCAGTTCACCGGCTACTTCCTGGTGGTGGCCGATTACATCAACTGGGCCAAGAACCACGGCATCATGGTGGGGCCCGGCCGTGGGTCGGCGGCAGGATCCATGGTGGCCTACGCCATGGGCATCACCGAGCTGGACCCGCTCAAGCACGGGCTGATCTTCGAGCGCTTCCTCAACCCCGAGCGCGTCTCCCTGCCCGATATCGACGTGGACTTCGACCCCGAGGGGCGCATGAAGGTCCTGGACTACGTGGGTCGCAAGTACGGCTCCGACAAGGTGGCCCAGTGCGTGACCTACGGCACCATCAAGACCAAGCAGGCCCTGAAGGACTCGGCCAGGATCATGGACTACGAGTACTCCGTGGGCGACCAGGTCACCAAGGCCCTGCCACCGACGGTCAACGGGAAGGATATGAGCCTCAAGGAGATCTTCGATCCCCAGTCCAAGCGCTACCCGGAGGCCAAGGAGTTCCGCGATCTGTACGAGTCCAACCCGGACGTCAAGCGGATCACCGAGGAGGCCAAGGGCATCGAGGGCATCATCCGCCAGACCGGCGTACACGCCTGTGCCACCATCATGGCCTCCAACCCCATCACCAATACCTCGCCGCTGATGGAGCGCACCGACGGCACGGTGACCACCACCTTCGAGTACCACACCTGCGAAACCCTGGGGCTGGTCAAGATGGACTTCCTGGGGCTGTCCAACCTGACGGTCATCAGGGACACGGTCGCCAACATCAAGCGCAACGGCAAGGAGCCCATCAGCATCGAGAAGGTTCCCCTGGACGACAAGGAGACCTACCAGCTGCTGTCCCGGGGCGACACCCTGGGCGTCTTCCAGCTCGATGGCGACGGGATGCGATCCCTGCTGCGCATGCTCAAACCCGATAACTTCAACGACATATCCGCCCTGATCGCCCTCTACCGGCCAGGGCCCATGGATATGAACTCGCACATCAACTACGCCAAGCGCAAGAACGGGCTGCAGAAGATCGAGCCCATCCACCCCGAGGTGGCCAAGCCCCTGGCTGGCGT
This sequence comes from Bifidobacterium sp. A11, assembly GCF_000499185.1. Taxonomy (NCBI): domain Bacteria; kingdom Bacillati; phylum Actinomycetota; class Actinomycetes; order Bifidobacteriales; family Bifidobacteriaceae; genus Bifidobacterium; species Bifidobacterium sp. A11. Next base: position 130,131 of record NZ_AWUO01000003.1, on the reverse strand, counting down.
GCTGGACGAGACCTATGGTCTGATCGTCTACCAGGAGCAGGTCCAGTCCGCAGCCCGAATTCTGGCCGGCTACTCTTTAGGTCGAGCCGATGTGCTCCGAAGGGCCATGGGCAAGAAGAAACCTGACGTCCTGGCCAAGGAGCAGGTCCCCTTCTTCGAGGGCATGAAGGAGCATGGCTACTCCCAGGAGGCTGCCCAGGCGGTCTGGGACGTCCTGGTGCCCTTCTCTGGCTACGCCTTCAACAAGGCGCACTCCGCGGCCTACGCCCTGATCGCATACTGGACCGCCTACCTGAAGACCCACTATCCGGTGGAGTTCATGGCCGCCCTGCTGCAGAACGAGAAGACCAACAAGGACAAGACCGCCCTCTACCTGGGCGAGGCCAGAAGGATGGGCATCCGCATCCTGGCGCCTGACATCAACGAGTCCGTGTCCGAGTACTCCGCTGTCGGCGACGTGGTCCGCTTCGGCCTGGGAGCCATCCGCAATGTGGGCGACAAGGTGGTGGCGGACATCATTAAGGAACGCCAGGGGCCCCGCGGCAAGTATGTCAACTTTATGGACTTCGTCAAGCGAGTGCCCATGGAGGTGCTCAACAAGCGAACCGTGGAATCACTGATCAAGGGCGGCGCCTTCGACGGCATTGACCCCAACAGGAGGGCCCTCTTCCAGATTCATGACGAGGCCGTCGACCAGGTCATGCCCATCAAGCGCAAGCAGGCCGAGGGCCAGTTCGATCTCTTCGCCGACCCCGATGACGACGTGCCACAGCAGGATGCCTTGGGCGATGCCCAGGTGACCGTGCCTGACATCGATGAGTGGGACAAGTCCACCAAGCTCAACTTCGAGCGGCAGATGCTGGGCCTGTACGTGTCTGACCACCCGCTGAGCGGCATGACCTCGGTTCTGGCAGGCATGCGGGACATGTCCATCGCCCAGCTGCTCAACCGGTCCAAGGGCATGGATGGCAAGGCGGTGACCCTGGCTGGGCTGGTCACGGCTGTGGACCGACGGGTCTCCAAGAAGGGCAATCCTTGGGCCATCGTCACCATAGAAGACCTGGAGAGCTCCATCCAGTGCATGTTCTTTGGCAAGGTCTACGACGCCCACTCCGACGACCTGGTCCTGGACTCGGTCATCCGGGTGAAGGGTGTGGTCGAGCTGCGTGACGAGGCCACCAACATCCGCGTCAACGATATGGAGGTGCCCGTCCTGGAGTCGGCGGACGAGCGACCACTGACCATCACCCTGCCCAGGCAGGCCCTGGATCGGGGACATATGGAGCGGCTGGCCCGGATACTCAAGTCCCACCCTGGCTACTGCCAGGTCCGTCTGGCGGTCACCGACGACCGGGGCAACGTCCGCTTGCTGACCTTTGGCGATGGTTTCCGTACCAGGCACGACACCTCTATGATGGCCGAGATCAAGTCCGTCTTCGGGCCCTCCTGCCTGCCGTCAGCCTAGGATGTGCCCGGAACCGTCTCACCATTTGGGACGGCGGTGAGTCGCTGGCTTTGGCGACACAAAACTTCACTACCATCAAAGTATGTCAAAGCTCATGATGAGAACCATGGATCTGCGCGGGAAAACCATGTCCCGCGCCCAACTCCTCGCCGCCATGCCCCGAGCCGATATGGGTACTCGGGAGGCCAGCGCCCAGGTGCAGCCCATACTGGACCAGGTGCGTGAGCATGGGGCCGCGGCCTTGCGCGACCTGGAGGAGAGGTTCGACCATGTGCGCCCTCATGATCTGAGGGTCCCGGCATCGGCCATGCAGGAGGCCTTGGATGGATTGGATCCCAAGGTCAGGGCGGCAATCGAGGAGTCCGTTGCCCGCATCCGCAAGGTCTGCACCACCCAGGTGCCCAAGCCCATGGCTACCGATCTGGCCCCCGGTGCCCGGGTCAGCGAGCGGTGGATTCCGGTTCAACGGGTGGGTCTGTACGTGCCGGGAGGCAAGGCCCTGTATCCCTCTTCGGTCATCATGAATGCGGTGCCTGCCCAGATTGCCGGCGTTGACTCCCTGGCCGTGGCCACCCCGCCCGCCTCCGACGACCCCCGTGGTCTGCCGGCGGCCATCATTCTGGCCACCTGCGCCATCCTGGGGGTGGATGAGGTCTATGCCGTGGGCGGTGCGCAGGCTGTGGCCATGTTCGCATACGGGGCCAAGGGCTCAGAGCCTCAGGATGGAGAGATTCTCTGCGACCCGGTCGACAAGATCACCGGCCCGGGCAATATTTTTGTGGCGACAGCCAAGCAGATGGTCTCCGGCATGGTGGGCATCGATGCCGTGGCTGGGCCTACGGAAATAGCCATTCTGGCTGACGGGCAGGCCAACCCTGACTGGGTTGCGGCAGACCTGATCGGCCAGGCCGAGCATGACGAGCTTGCCGGCTCGGTACTGATCACTGACAGCCAGGACCTGGCCCAGGGCGTACAGGAGGCTCTGGAGCGCAGGGTGCCTCGAACCGAGCATGCCGACCGGGTGCGCACCTCCCTGGGCGGCAACCAGTCGGGAATCATCCTGACGGATGGGATCGACCAGTCCATCGACGTGGCCAACGCTTATGCCGCCGAGCACCTGGAGGTTCAGACGGCCGATCCTGACGCCGTCATCGACCGGATTCGAAACGCGGGTGCCATCTTCCGCGGCCCTTACTCTCCTGTGCCCCTGGGCGACTACATGTCCGGATCCAACCACGTCCTGCCCACCGGCGGAACCGCCAGGTTCGACGTGGCCCTGGGCGTTCACACCTTCATGAAGCCTGTCGAAGTCATCGAATATGACCAGGAAGGGCTCAAGCCCATCGCGGCCAAGATCAACGATTTTGCCGTAGCCGAGGACCTGCCCGCCCACGGTGAGTGCATTCTGAGCCGGTTCCTGGACGACCCCTACGACAAGGCCGACCTGGAAGCCAACGAAGAGAAGGCCGGTCTCCGGTGAGTGCCATACCAGCCGATCTGCCCCTGCGTACGGATCTGGTGGGGGAGGAGCCCTACGGCGCCCCCCAGCTGGATGTTCCGGTCTGCCTGAACGTCAACGAGAACCCCTACCCCCTGGATCAGGAGGTGGTCGAGGCCATCTGCCAGCGTGTGCGCCAGGTGGCCCCCGGCCTCAACCGCTATCCGGACAGGGAGCATGAGGAACTGCGGCGGGCCCTGGCGGTCTATCTAAAGAGGGAATCAGGGACCTCGCTCCAGCCCGAGCAGATCTGGGCGGCCAACGGGTCCAACGAGATCATGCTCCAGCTCTTCCAGGCCTTCGGCGGACCGGGGAGGACTGCCTTGGGCTGCGACCCGACCTACTCCATGTATCCCGAGTACGCCAGAGACACCTTCACCGACTGGGAAGTGGCCCACCGGCGGCCCGATTTCAGCCTGGACATGGATACGACCATCGAGCGCATCAAGGCTTTGAAGCCAGCCATGGTTCTGGTGACCAGCCCCAACAATCCTACGGGGACGCCCCTGCCCATGGATCAGCTGACCAGGCTTCTTGAGGTCTGCTCTCAGGTCCCTGTAGCGGGCGCGGATCCGTCCGCGCGGCCCATCGTGGTCGTGGATGAGGCCTACATCGAGTTTCGCGATCCTGGTACGCCCTCGGCGGTCAGCCTGATCGGGCAGTACGACCACCTGGCAGTCAGCCGGACCATGTCCAAGGCCTTCGCCTTCGCCGGCGCCAGGGTGGGCTACCTGGCCGCATCCAGGGGCATAGTCGACGCGGTTCGCATCGTCCGTATGCCCTACCATCTGAGCGCCCTGACCCAGGCCGCTGCCCTGGCTGCCCTGGAGCACACGGACCTCCAACTGGCCCGGGTGGATCAGCTTCGCCAGACCCGTCGTCAGACTGCCGAGTGGCTGGCCGGGCAGAAGTTCCATGGCCGGCCCTTGACCGTGGTTCCCTCGGCCTCCAACTTCATCCTCTTCGGCACCTTCCCCGACCGCGATGCCGTCTTCGAGGCCATGAAGGATGAAGGCGTGCTGATCCGAGCCGTTGGTCCTCAGGGCTACCTGAGGGTCTGCATGGGTACGGACGCGGAGATGGAGCGATTCCGCCAAACCCTGGTCCATGTCCTCAAGCGGTTCTAGGAGGATGCAGACCAGCGGCACGGCTATGCTGGTGGTCTAGACGCCGTGCAGGAGCCACAGTGCGAGCTGGAATGTGCGGCAGAAAGCGGAGGAGCAGCAATGGCAGGCAGAACAGCCACCATCACCCGCCAGACCAGTGAATCCAAGGTGAGCCTGAGTCTGGACCTGGATGGCACCGGAGTGACCGATATCGACACCTCGGTTCCCTTTTATGACCATATGATGACGGCCCTGGGCAGGCATTCCCTGATCGACCTGACCATCAAGGCCAGCGGGGACACCCAGATCGACGTCCATCACACCGTCGAGGACGTGGCCATCGTCTTTGGTGAGGCCCTGGCCCAGGCCCTGGGCGACAAGCGGGGCATCAAGCGCTTCGCCGACGCCACCGTCCCCTTGGATGAGGCCCTGGCCCGAGCCGTGGTCGATATTTCCGGCAGGCCCTATGCGGTCTGCACCGGTGAGCCTGAGGGGTTCGAGTACGCCATGATCGGCGGGCACTTCACCGGCTCCCTGGTCAGGCACGTCATGGAGTCCATCGCCCTGCATGCCGGCATCTGCCTGCATCTGACACTCTTGTCGGGCAGGGATCCGCACCACATCGCCGAGGCTGAGTTCAAGGCCCTGGCCAGGGCTCTGCGCTTCGCCGTGGAGCCTGATCCCAGGGTGAAGGGCATCCCCAGCACCAAGGGGTCGCTATGAGCGCTGATGAACACGATAACAATGACGGCAAGGATCAGGACCTGCCGGATTCCGGCCATCATCTGAGCGAGGAGGAGGTCGAGCGGGCCCTGGCCAGCTTTGAGGCCGAGTTCAAGGAGGGCCAGGATCAAGCGGATCAACCTGTTGAACATTCCGCATCAGGCGTGGATGACGAGGCTGGTTCGGATTCTGCGCCCACTGGAGAATCGTCGGTGGAACCAGATGGGGCTGATGGCGTTGCTGCCGATTTCGACCAAGAGTTGGAAGGTCTGATCGGCAACCGGGCCAAGGCCGCCGTCATGGTGACCCGTCTGGCTTCGGCAGAGCTTCTGGCGGCCTTCTGCCAGATCTCCGATATCTCGGCCTGGTGCATTCAGGCCCGTGAGGGTGCCGTGGCCGTCCTGAGAAACCTGGACGGTGACGGACCCGAGGCAGCCATCCGCGATCTGACTACCGTCGTATCCGGGCTCAGCGCCATCCTGGCGGTCAACCGGGCCGACAAGCTCGAAGTGACCCTCTGGATCAGCGGGCAGTCGGGGCAGACGCTTGCCCCGCCCATTCTCTTTGCCGCCACCGCCGACTTCGTGGAGGACCTGATGATCGGGACCACCACCGTGGACAGGCTGCGCCAGGATGGGGCCGCCATCTTCGACTCGGGGGAGTACAACCGCGAGAAGGCCATGGGCATCATCGCCTCGCACACCAGGTTCGGGGCCGGAGGATCGACCCGCCAGGGTCGCGTCGAGTAATCGTTGAGACCAAAGACCTGCTAGGAGGAACATGACCAGGATACAGGTGCTTGACTATGGGTTCGGCAATGTCAGATCCATGGTGCATGCCCTCTCTCAGCTGGGGGTCGATGCACAAATCAGCGCCGACCAAGACCTGGCCATGAAGGCCGACGGCCTGGTCATTCCCGGCGTGGGGGCCTACGGGGCCTGCATGGCGGGGTTGCGCGCCGTCGGCGGCGACCGGATCATCCTGGACCGCCTGGCCCAGGGTCTACCGGTTCTGGGGGTCTGCATAGGCCTTCAGATCATGTTCCAGTTCGGGGACGAGGATGGCCGCAGCGAGCCCGGACTGGGCCTGATCCCTGGTCGTGTGACCAAGCTGGATGCTGATGTCGTGCCCCATATGGGTTGGGATCATGTCCAAGCGCCTCAGGGAACACAACTGCTGGCGGGGGTTCAGGATCAGCGTTTCTATTTCGTCCACTCCTATGCAGCCATGGCCGTGCAGGGGGATGACCGGGCCGGCGTGGCACAGCCCGGCCTGGCCCTACGAGTTTCGGCGTTGAAGGAACAAAGTGGCAGCCAGCCGGAGTCAGGCAAGACCTCAGATGGCGCATCTTTCGGTGAACCGCTGGTTACCTGGGCCACCTACGGGCGTAGCAGGTTTGTGGCTGCCTATGAGTGCGGTCCCTTGAGCGCCACCCAGTTCCATCCGGAAAAGTCCGGTCAGGCTGGAGCACGGTTGCTGACCAATTGGGTGCGGACTCTTCCCGGGGCTTCCGGACTTCCCTCCGAGAAAGGTGAATGAGATGCTGACGCTTCTACCTGCTGTCGATGTCCGCGACGGAAAGGCGGTCCGTCTCAGGCAAGGGGTCTCCGGCTCCGAGAAGGTCTACGGCGAGCCTGCCGATGCAGCCAAGGCCTGGGTCGACCAGGGTGCCGAGTGGCTCCACCTGGTCGACCTGGATGCGGCTTTCGGTACCGGAGACAACCGTGACAAGTTGGCCGCCCTGGTCAACCAGCTGGGGGATCGCGTCAAGGTGGAGCTCAGCGGCGGCATCCGTGACGATGCCAGCTTGGAGGCCGCCCTGGATGCCGGGGCCACCCGGGTCAACATCGGCACGGCGGCCCTGGAGGATCCGGAGTGGACCAGCCAGGTCCTGGCTCGCTACGGACAGAGGGTCTGCGTGGGTCTGGACGTGCGTGGACACACCCTGGCCGCCCGGGGCTGGACCAGACAGGGCGGAGATCTCTTCGAGGCCATGGAACGATTGGACCGGGACGGGTGCAGCCGGTACGTGGTCACCGACGTGACCCGCGACGGGATGATGACCGGCCCCAACTTGGATCTGCTGGGGCAGGTGGCTTCCCGGACTCCGGCCAAGGTGACCGCTTCCGGGGGCATCTCCAGTCTGGATGACCTGAGTCACATCCTGGACCTGGTCGATCGGGGCGTGGACAGCGCTATTCTGGGCAAGTCCCTCTATGAGGGGGCCTTCACCCTGGAGCAGGCACTGGACCTGGTCTCGGGGCATTGTTAACGCTATAAGCAAGTCTGCGAAATATAGGAATGGGAGCATAAGCTCTATGGATAAACAAGAGGAGTTCGCGCTGCGCACTGTCGAGGAGCGCGATGTCCGGTTCATTCGCCTCTGGTTCACCGACGTCTTGGGAACCCTGAAGTCGGTGGCCATAGCGCCCACCGAGCTGGAGGTGGCCTTCGAGGAGGGGCTGGGCTTTGACGGCTCGGCCATCGAGGGCATGACCAGGGTCTCCGAGGACGACATGATCGTCAAGCCCGACCCGTCCACCTTCCAGATCCTTCCCTGGAGGGGAGGGCCGCAGGGCACGGCGCGCATCTTCTGCGACGTGCTCACCCCGGATGGCGAGCCCAGCAGCGGGGATCCCCGGCACGTGCTCAAGCGAGCCCTGGCCAAGGCCAAGGAGAAGGGCTTCATCTTCTATACCCACCCGGAGATCGAGTTCTACTTGTTTGAGAACCAGGAGGACTGGTCCCAGGTTCCGACCCCCATCGACGAGGGTGGTTACTTCGACCATGTGCCCCGCAGCCCGGGGATGGACTTCCGGCGGGCCTGCGTCAACATGCTGGAGCAGATGGGCATCTCGGTGGAGTACTCCCACCACGAGGCCGGACCGGGGCAGAACGAGATCGACCTGCGCTATGCCGATGCCCTGACCACCTCCGACAACATCATGACCTTCCGGACCGTGGTCAAGGAGATCTCCCTGGAGCGGGGGATCTACGCCAGCTTCATGCCCAAGCCCTTCACCGACCAGCCGGGATCGGGCATGCACACCCATCTGAGCCTGTTCGAGGGGGACACCAACGCCTTCTACGAGGTGGGCCAGGAGTTCAACATGTCCCAGACAGCCCGGCAGTTCGCCGCTGGCATCCTGGCCCATGCGGCCGAGATCTGCGCGGTGACCGACCAGTACGTCAACTCCTACAAGCGTCTCTGGGGAGGGGCCGAGGCGCCTAGCTACGTCTGCTGGGGGCACAACAACCGGTCCGCCCTCCTGCGCATACCCCAGTACAAGCCCGGCAAGGGCAACTCGGCCAGGATGGAATTCCGCGGGCTGGATCCTGGGGCCAACCCCTATCTGGCCTACTCGGTGCTGTTGGCTGCCGGCCTGGACGGGATCGAGCAGAAGATGACCCTGGGCGAGCCCACCAGCGACGACGTCTGGGAGCTGACCGATGCCGAGCGGCAGGCCATGGGCATCGAGCCCCTGCCTGACAGCCTGGACGCGGCGCTCAAGGTCATGGAGAAGTCGGACTTCGTGGCCCAGGTGCTGGGCGAGCAGACCTTCGAGTACTTCCTGCGCAACAAGCACCGGGAGTGGGCCGGATACAGCCGGCAGGTCACCCCCTACGAGCTGGCCTACTACCTGCCCAGGCTCTGAAGCCGGGACTCACTGGTCCGATCGGCCGAACCAGTTGTTGTAGATGATGACGAAGTTGCGGTTGCCATAGCTGGAGCAGCGGTCGCCTTCGCCGTCGCCTGCCTGCAGCGCTGCCTCGTTGGGTTGGTAGGGCGTATAGATGTAGAGCAGGGCAGTGGCATCGTTTTCGATGTAGACCTTGCCGCTGCCGCAGGAGGCATCGGGGCTGAAACGCACATCGTTCAGAGCCTTGGTCTGGTAGGCATACTGGTTCCGATGGGCCTGGTAGTAGCGGAATCGGTGGGCAGCCCCGTAGACCTGATCGAAGAATCCGGCATAGCGGGTGTCACAGTCTGCATCATCTGGGCAGGAAAGGCCCATGGCCGACCGAAGCTGGACCTGGGTGGGGGGATGATTGGTGGCCACTAGATGCTGCTCCTTTTGCAGCATGGTCAGGAGGACCTTCTGGCTGATTCCACAGGAGCGGGCGGCCCCGTCGATGATCTGAGCCGCGCTCTGTTTCTTGCCGCCCTTGTAGGCATCACATAGACCGTCACCGGGACGGTCGGGGACATCCATCTGCAGGCTGCGCAGGCAGGTGGATCCGTTGCATGAGGCCTCGTGGTTGTTTAAAAAGGCCTGGACGTCGTCGGCGTTCATGTCCACGGTGTCATGGAAACGGTGATCGGTGATGATTTTGCCTGGATTGAAAACGTACTCCTGGGACAGCTCCTCCTGGTGGCGGATGACGCGGCCTACCATCAGCCGGTAGGAGACGAAGCGGACAGCCAGGATGCATAGGGCGACCACCAGGACTACGGCCATCAGGGCGGCCCCCAGGGTCTGCGCGCGACGGAGGCTCGTCCCTCCGCGTTTGGTGCCGCCCCTACGTGATCGTCCTGATGGTCTTTTGCTCATGGCTTTCCTTCCAGCAACTTCCTGATTCGTTGCAGACTGACAGGGATGGCTGTCCCCAACTCCTGGGCCCAGATGGAGACGAAGTACTCCTCCATCATCCAACGTCCCCTTCGCGCACGGTCCATGGCCTGGTCTCTTCCGGGACCGGCGGGCAGAGCCTGGGCCGTCTTGGCCGCCTGGCCCACCAGATCCTGGGCGGTCTGCGCCTGCCATGCCCATCGTACGTCACGGTCCTTGTCCCTGCGGGCCTTGTCCAGGCGCATCAGGTCCGCCTTCAGATATGTGCGCAGGCGGGGAAGGGCATAGGGCGGGTCGGCGCCGATGAAGCCCTTGGCCACCAGGCTGGCCGAATGCTGGCGTATCCACTGCAGGACGGAGAGCAGGGGCAAATCGGCCGGGCCAGACACGGCCTTGTCCACCTGGGCCGAAGTCTCCAGAATGGCAACCACATCCTTGGCCACCTGATACACGGTGTCCTCGTATACCTGGCTGACGCCGGCCACAGCCTCCTGCAGGGTCTGATCGTCGGTGATGGTTTCGGTTTGGGGGATCAGGCGCTTGACAGCGGCCATCTGCAGGTCTTCGGCCAGGGCAGAGGTGTCCGGGTAGGGGGCCGAAGCCAGCATCAGGGCTTCCCGGCTCAGCCAGCGTGAGGAGATCCGCTGGGCAGGCAGGTGGAGCTTGTCCAGGGCGGCCTGCCATATCAGTTCCTCGCGCGGTTTGGTGGTGGCGCCGGACTGGTGGAGCAGGTCGGCGCTCTTGACCACCTGGCCCTGTCGGGCGGCCTTGCTGGCCTGAGAGTCCACCCGGGACCGGGCCGACTGACGGGCCTGTCCAGCCAGGTTTCGCTGCAGATCGGTCAAGGACTTGGACCGGCCCAGGACCTTGGGGTGGCCGTGGCGCCGTTTCTCCTCCACCTGGAAGGTGGGCCGCAGGTAGTCGGGCAGTCGTTCCAGCCTGGCCTGGGTGAAGACTTCCGGGTGTAGCTGGGCTCCGAGAGTATCAATGGCCGCGGCTGTGAAGACCTGCTCGAAGTCCGGCCAGCCCCCGGTGGGGATGGCTCCTGCACCGTTTTCGTCTCCGTCCGCAGGCTGGTCTGCCGACCCGTAGGTGGCCTGCTCTGCCGACGCAGGATCGGCACCGGGCAGCAGGGGATAGTGACCGTCTATCCAGGAGCGGATGGTCCGGGCGGCGTCAGGGGCGGGAACGAACTGGACCCGGAGGGCCTTGGGCAGGGACTTGATGGTGGCTGTGATCAGGTCATCCAGGAGGCCGGGCACAGTCCAGCTGAACTGTCCTGGCGTCAGCTGGTTCAGGCAGTGCAGGGGGATGTGGACTGTGATGCCGTCGTCAGGCTCTCCCGGCTGGTAGCGATAGGTCAAGGGCAGATCCATGGGCCGGCCGTCGGTGCCCAGGGTGTGCCAGTGGTCGGGGTAGTCTCCGGGTCGGTAGGAGGCGGACTGGTCGTTCAGGCGCTCCACCTTGTCGGGGTCGAAGTCCAGCAGGTGCGGGTCCGCATCGTGGTGCTTCCGCCACCAAGAACCCAGTGCGGCCAGGGAGGTGGCCTCCTGGGGAATGCGTTCCTGGTAGAAATCGTAGAGGTCCTCCTCGGTGACAGTGCCGGTCACCTGGCGGGTTCGGCTGGTCCGCTCGCCAGCCTCGTTGAGCACCTGCCGGTTGGCCTGGATGAAGCCGTCATGGGGGAAGCGCTCGCGCACGTCACCTTGGACCAGGCCCTGGCGTATCAGCATGTCCCTGGCCTGGCCGGGGTTGATCCGGGCCCACTGGACCGTCCTGTCGCGCACGATGGGCAGACCGTAAAGCAGGACCTTGGAGGTCGCCACTGCGGCACCACGGGAGGCCGACCAATGGGGTTCGGCGTAGGTGGTTCTGGTCAGGGACTTGGCCAGGGGCTCGGCCCAGGCCGGATCGATGGCCGCACAGCAGCGGGCCCAGAGCCGGGAGGTCTCCACCAGCTCAGCAGCCATGATCCAGGGCGGATTGGCCTTGGAGAGTGCAGAACCTGGGAAGATGGCGAAATGTGTGCCGCGCGCACCCTGATAGTCGTTCTTGGCCTGCCGGCGCGCCCGCTTCATGGCCTTGGCCCGGGCCGCGCCATGCAGGCCGGCGAAATCGGAGGCCTTGGGTTCGTGAACCACCTGCATGCCCATGCTGGAGAGCAGGCCAGCCAGCATGGAACGGTGGATGCCCTGGTCGTCCCAGGAGCAGACCAGGGCGTGTGCTGCCTGCTGCCCAATAGGCAGGTCCAGCAGGGCCTGGTCCGGTCCCTTGACGGGGACGGGGGAGCCTACCTTCATGTGCAGGCCTCGGCACATCTGGGCCAGCTGCCGGTAGAGGTCATGCCACTGCCGCATGCGCAGGAAGGCCATGTACTCCTGCTTGCAAGCCTTGCGCAGGGCCCCGTTGGAGGGCTCCTTGTCCTGCGGGAAAAATCGGTTCCAGATGTTCAGGGCGGTCAGGAAGTCGCTGGAGGGGTCCTCGTAGCGGGCGTGGATACGGTCGGCCTCCTCGCGCTTCTCCTCCGGGCGCTCTCGCGGATCCTGCAGGGAGAGGAAGGCCACGACCACCAGAACGGCGGCCAGGGTGTCCGGGGTGGCGTCCTGACCGGCCTGCAGGATCATTCTGCCCAGGCGGATGTCAATGGGGATTCTGGCCAGCCGCCGTCCCAGGTTGGTCAGCCGGATGAGGCCCTGCTGGCGGGATATGGCCTGCAGCTCGGTCAGCTCCCGTAGACCATCGCTGACTGCTCTGGTGTCGGGCGGATCGATGAAGCCGAAGTCGGTGACGTCCTCGGCCGTATGGGCCACACCCACCGAGAGCATGTGCAGGATGACCGACCCCAGGGAGGTGCGCAGGATCTCCGGGTCGGTGAACTTGGGACGGGTGTCATAGTCATCCTTGGCATACAGGCGGATGGCGATGCCGTCGGCCACACGTCCGCAGCGGCCTGCACGCTGATCGGCCGAGGCCTGGGAGATGGGCTCGATGGGCAGCCGCTGGACCTTGGCCGACTTGGAATAGCGGCTGATTCTGGCCAGTCCGGGGTCCACCACGTATCGGATGCCAGGCACCGTCAGGGAGGTTTCGGCCACGTTGGTGGCGATGACGATGCGCTGATGGCCGTGGCTTTCGAAGACCCGGTGCTGCTCCTTGGCGGACAGGCGGGCGAAGAGGGGGATGATCTCCAGGGCGTCCGGGCGACGCATGTCGGAAGTCCGCGGGCCGAAGTGGCGCCGCAGGGCGGTCTCGTACTCGCGGATGTCGCGCTCGCCGGCGGCGAAGACCAGGATGTCCCTGGGGCCGTCGACATGGGTGGAGTGGATGACCAGTTCGGTGCAGGCCCGGGCCACCGCCTTGGGGATGTCCGGCTCCTCCCTGTCCTGGCCCTCCTCCTTGGAGTCGAACCCGGGGACATGCCGCATCAGGGCAGGGGCCGATCCGGCAGGCTCGTAGAGGGTCTGGACCGGATAGGTGCGGCCGGAGACCTCCAGCACGGGCACCTGGGTGTGCAGGGCCTTGGCGAAGTGATCCCGGAACTTGACCGAATCGATGGTGGCCGAGGTGATGATCAGTTTCAGATCGGGCCGTTTGGGCAGCAGGGCGGTCAGGTACCCCAGCAGAAAGTCGATGTTGAGGCTGCGCTCGTGGGCCTCGTCGATGATGATGGTGTCGTAGGCCCGCAGTTGCGGATCGCCCTGGATCTGCGCCAGGAGGATGCCGTCGGTGACCACTCGCAGGCGGGTGCTGCGGCTGGACTTGTCGGTGAAACGTACCTGGTAGCCGATCTGGTCGCCCAGCCTGGTGCCCGTCTCCGAGGCGATACGCTCGGCCACGGTTCTGGCGGCGATCCTCCTGGGCTGGGTGTGCACAATCTGGTGGCCGTGGTCGCCACGGCCCATTTCCAGGAGGATCTTGGGGATCTGGGTCGTCTTGCCCGAGCCGGTCTGGCCCGAGACGATGACCACCTGGGAGGATTGCACGGCATGGACGATATCCTCCTTGGCCGCGCTGATGGGCAGCTCGGCTGGATACTCGAACCTCATGCCCGGCCCACCTCGATGACCCGGTAGCCCTTGGCTGAGGCGTACTTCTCCGCCGTCCAGCCGGAGCCCAGGGCCTCAGCCAGCCAGGGAATCAGGGAGTCGGCACCCAGGTTGCGCTGGACCACCAGATAGGCACGGCCCCGGGGCTTCAGCCTGGGCAGGTAGGTCATTAGCAGGTCGTGCAGGGCCGTCTTGCCCACCCGGATGGGCGGATTGGACCAGATCAGATCGAAGCGCAGATCGTCCGGCACCTGTTCCGGGGTTAGGGTGCGCACCCTGTCAAGACCCTGGGTTTGTGCGTTGTGGGCGGTAAGGTCCAGGGCTCGCAGGTTGGTGTCCACAGCGTAGACATCAGCCTTGGGCGACTGCATGGCCATGCTCAGGGCGATGGGCCCCCAGCCGCAGCCCAGATCCAGAAATTCGCCCTCGGCCGGAGGCAGGGGGACGCGTTTGAGCAGGACCGAAGTCCCCAGGTCAAGCCTTCCTGACGAAAAGACCCCGTGGGAAACCTCCACCTGGCAGGTACGGCCGGCCAGCTCCACCTGGATGGTCCGCCGCTGGTCGGGGGAGGCCGGACGGGCTACGAAGTACTGTTCGCCTCCGTCCGTCCCGATCCTGGAGGATTGCCCCCGGCTGCTGCCATGGTCCCTGTGCGTCATGTCCATCCTGTCCGTCTTCGAATCCTGCCCGTCCCTCGGGCACTCACTGATGTCTGCTAAGAAGATGATAATAAAGACTGTGTCATGATTCCGCCTATACCGGATTCGTTCCCTAGTTCATAAACCAGTGCAGAGGTGCCTTTGACCCAAGAACAACCGACCCAAGAGCTTGGCCCAACAGTTGTCGATGCCCACCAGGACCCGCTCGCCCACAAGTCCGAGGTGCTGACCGGCAGCGAAGGGCAGGTCGGGCAGGACCAGGATCAGGAATGGCAGGAGCGCAGCCGGCGCAACGCCTTCCGCCATGTCGAGGGGCTGGGCGAGCTCCAGGACGTGACCGAGGTGGAGTACCGGAAGGTCCGTCTGGAGCGGGTGGTCCTAGTCGGCGTCTGGTCGGGTTCGCGGACCACGGTCGGTCAGGCCGAGGAGTCTCTGCGCGAGCTGGCCGCCTTGGCACGGACTGCCGGGGCTCAGGTGCTGGACGGATTGCTGCAGCAGCGGGTCAAGCCGGATCCTGCCACCTACCTGGGTTCGGGCAAGGCGCGGGAGCTGGCGGATATCGTAGCCCGGCTGGGCGCCGACACCATCATCACCGATGACGACCTTCATCCCTCCCAGCGACGGGCCCTGGAGGATGTTACCAAGGTCAAGGTGGTCGACAGGACGGCCCTGATCCTGGACATCTTCGCCCAACATGCCACCAGCCGCGAGGGCAAGGCCCAGGTGGAGCTGGCCCAGTTGGAGTACATGCTGCCCAGGCTGCGCGGCTGGGGCGGATCCCTCTCCCGGCAGGCCGGGGGACAGGCTGCCGGGCAGGCCGGCGGCATAGGCTCCCGAGGCCCAGGTGAGACCAAGATCGAGACCGATCGGCGGGTCATCAGACGACGGATTTCCCGGTTGAAGCGTCAGATCGCCCAGATGGCCCCCTCGCGTCAGGTCAAGCGTGGATCCCGGCGGCGCTACCAGCTGCCGGCAGTGGCCGTGGTGGGGTACACCAATGCCGGCAAGTCCTCGCTGACCAACCGGTTGACCGGGTCCGAGGAACTGGTGGAGAACGCCCTCTTCGCCACACTGGACACGGCCGTCAGGCGCACCAAGGCGGCAGACGGCCGGCTCTACGTCTATGTGGACACGGTCGGGTTCGTCCGCCGCCTGCCCACTCAGCTGGTCGAAGCCTTCAAATCCACCCTGGAGGAGGTGGGCCAGTCCGACCTGATTCTGCACGTCGTGGACGGCTCCCACCCCGATCCCTTTGGGCAGATCAGGGCTGTGGATGCCGTGCTGGCAGACATCCCCGGCGCTGAGTCCATCCCCCGTCTGCTGGTTTTCAACAAGGTTGATCTGATCGATCAGGATGCCCGGCAGCGGCTCGCCAACCTTGAGCCCGATGCCTTTTTGGTCTCGGCCAGGCAGGGTCAGGGCCTTGAGTCCCTGCGCAGGCGGGTTGAGGAGCTGCTGCCCGCACCCGCCGTGCATGTCCAGGCCATCCTGCCCTACACCAGTGGCTCCCTGCTGGAACAGGTGCGGCAGTTGGGACGGGTGAATTCGTTGGAATACCGGGCCGATGGGGTTGCGCTGAGCGCTGATGTGGACGACCGGCTGGCGGCTGCCGTGCTTGACCAGGCCATCGACGAGAAGCCCTTGCAGGCTTCAACGGGTGACACGCCAGCAGCCGGGTTGGGCTCCTAAGGGGCGGGTGCACGCCAGGTCACCTATGCTGGGTAAACTACGTATGTTGTCAGCGGCAAACCCGTTTCCCGGGTTCCGATAAGAGAGGTCCATAAAACTATGGCGGAATCATCAATCAAGCCAACCAAGCTAGCGATCGTAGGAGCCGGAGCCGTGGGGTCGACCCTGGCCTTCTCGGCGGCCCAGCGCGGTGTGGCTCGGGAGATCGTCCTTGAGGATATCAACGCCCAGCGTGTTGAGGCCGAGGTCCGCGACATGCAGCACGGATCCAGCTTCTACCCTACGGTCACCATCGACGGCTCGGACGATCCGCAGATCTGCGCCGATGCCGACATGGTGGTCATCACTGCCGGAGCCAGGCAGAAGCCGGGGCAGACTCGGCTTGACCTGGCCGGCGCCACCATCAACATGATGAAGTCCATCATCCCTCAGATGGTCGAGGTGGCCCCCAATGCTATCTTCCTGCTGATTACCAACCCCGTCGACATCGTGACCAGGGTTTCCCTGGAGCTGTCCGGGCTGCCGGTCAACCAGATGTTCGGTTCGGGCACCAACCTGGACTCCGCCCGCCTGCGCTACCTGATCGGCCAGCAGACCGGGGTCAACGTCAAGAACGTCCATGCCTACATTGCCGGTGAGCACGGCGACTCCGAGGTCCCGCTCTGGAGTTCGGCCACCATCGGCGGCGTGCCCATGTGCGACTGGATGGAGCTGCCCGGCCATGAGCCCCTGGACGCGGCCAAGCGCGAGGAGATCCACCAGGAGGTGAAGAACGCCGCCTACCAGATCATCGAGGGCAAGGGGGCGACCAACTTCGCCATCGCCATGTCCGGCGTGGACATCATCGAGTCCATCCTGAACGGCACTGACCGAATCCTGCCGGTCAGCTCTCTGCTGGAGGACTTCCACGGGATCTCTGACGTGTGCATGTCGGTGCCCAGCGTGCTCAACCGTGACGGGGTCAACACCCACATCAACACCCCTCTGAGCGACGGCGAGCTGGCCGCTCTGAAGCGTTCCGCCGAGACCCTCAAGGAGACGGCAAGCAAGTTCGGTTTCTGAGTATTTCTCAGAAGACTCTTGCCTTATGACCCCTGGTGACATACTTTGGTGACTGATGAATCGGGGTATGCATGAGCGCTCATGAAGGTGATGTCCGGGGTGGCGGATCCGCCCATCGTCGACAGTTGCTGATGACCCTGGCGCTGACGGGATCGGTCTTCGTGGCTGAAGTTGTCGGCGCCGTGGTCACCCGTAGCCTGGCTCTGCTGGTCGATGCCGGGCACATGATGACGGACATGGCTGTGCTGATCGCCTCCACGGTCACTGCCGTGTTGATGGAGCGTCGCCCCACGAACCGACGTACCTGGGGCTGGTCCCGTCTGGAGGTCATCACGGCGGCTGGCGGTGCTCTGGTTCTGCTGGCTGTGGGCATCTACGCCATTGTGGAGGCCGTCTTGCGACTCTGGTCACCTGGGCGGGATCAGGTCCATCAGCAGGGGCTGCTGCTCTTCTTCGGCATCTTGGGCCTGGCTGCCAATGTAGGATCCATCCTGGTCCTGGCCTCCGGGCATAAGGACAACCTGAACATGCGTGCCGCTTTTCTCGAAGTGGTCAACGACGCATTGGGTTCGGTGGCGGTTCTGATATCGGCTGTGGTTATGATGATCACCGGTTGGGCCGGGTTCGATGCCGTGGCGGGAGCCCTGATCGCTCTGCTGATGATTCCCCGCGCAATCAAGCTCCTGGCCAGCAGCGTCTCTGTGCTTCTTGAGGAAACCCCGCCGGAGCTCGACATGGCCAAAGTCAGGAAGCACCTGGAGGGTGTGCCTGGCGTACTTGAGGTTCATGATCTGCATGCCAACAGCGTTTCCACTGGTCTGCCGCAGCTGACGGCACATGTGGTAGTGCGCCAGGGCACGACGGCTGTCGAAAACGAACGTATTCTGACCAGCATGCAACGCTGTCTGCGCGATCATTTCCCGGTCTCGGTCGAACACACGACCTTTCAGATAGAACCGCAGGGCCATCGGAACAGCAGCGGCGAGCACTTGGATATGTAACCCTCAGACCTTGCGCAGAACGGTGACCACCTTGCCCATGATGACGGCGTGGGTGCCGTCAATGGGGGAGTAGGCCGGGTTGTGGGGAATCAGCCAAACGTGGCCCTCCTCACGGCGGAAGGTCTTAACCGTAGCACCATCGTCCAGCAGGGCTGCAACGATATCTCCGTTCTCAGCCTCCTGCTGGCGGCGGACGACGACAAAGTCTCCGTCGCAGATGGCGGCATCGACCATGGAATCCCCATGGACCTCAAGCATGAAGAGCTCGCCGGATCCGGTCAAACGTTCCGGCAGACGCATGACATCGTCCACATGCTGTTCGGCCAGAATGGGCTGGCCGGCGGCAATTCTGCCGACCAGGGGTACATCGCGCGACTGCATGATGGCCTCGTCGGCCTTTGTGTCAGGGAAAGGAACGATTCTGGCGGTTCCTGCGGTCGGCTCAGGATGGTTCTGGACCAGTTCTATGGCACGGCCCTTGTTAGCAGTCAGACGAATGTAACCCAGATCCTGCAAGACCTGAAGTTGGTGTTTGACAGAAGAAGTACTGCGCAGTCCCGCGTCTCTGCCGATCTCCCTGTAGGAGGGCACGAATCCGCGCTCTGACAGGTGACGCTTGATGGCTTCCAACACCCTGGCCTGGCGATCGGTGAGCTCAGGCCTGGATCCTTGATTTTGGCTCTCGAAGCTGGCCGCGTTTTCTTTCGCTTCGTTTTTGGCTGAGGTCTCGGCCTTTTCCTGAGAGGTTGCGTTGTCAGTGGTAGTGGACTGGCTGGCGGAGCTCATGGTCGCAGACCCGGCAAAGGGGATGGTGCTCACAGATGGCTCCTTTCCTTGGAAACTGAACCCAGCTTAACCTGCCTGAAGTGAAAAATCAAACAAATGTTCGAATCGGTCTTGCCAAATGACGACTGCGGTGCCACAATGAGAACATCTGTTCGATAGAACAAATGTTCGAAAGAGGTGTGCCATGGTTGTTCGTTCCTGCGCCAGTCCCCGCATGTCAGCGCCTTCGAACCTGTTTTCGGACTGCCGGGTACGTATCAGTACTGTGTTCTCATCCATCATGGCTCGTCTGCGTAGAGCTATAACAGCATGTTTGTCCGAGCAGGGTTTTGCGAGCGTCACCATGCGCAGATTCGCGGTTTTCCTAGCAGTGAGCGCCCTGGCCCTGACTGGGGTCGGATTGATGGCTCGTCCGGCCAGCTCCGCTCCAGGACCACAGGAGGTCGTCACCCGTACAGTTCGTCCGGGCGATAATGTCTGGTCCTATGCGGCCTCAATTACGCCGCGAGGCGAGGACGTCACTAAAAACGTAGACCGCATCATGGAGATCAACAATATGTCCTCACCCAATCTGCGCGTTGGGGACCGAATTCTGATTCCCAGCGACGAGTGAGGCAGCGATCTTCGGTTCAGTGAATTACCAATGGGGTTTCAATAGCTTGTCGACTGGAAAAGGGTGACTAGCTGAATTTGAGGAGTTTGTCCAGCGTTATACGCTGATAGGCCCGGTATACGTGGGTCTTGAGGTTCTTTGGCGCTATGATATTGCCTATGCACTGTCCTTTCTGCCAAAATCCCGATACCAAGGTTGTGGATACGCGAATCAGCGACGACGGCCATGCCATCAGACGCCGCCGTGAATGCCCGCAATGCTCGCGTCGGTTCACCACGGTGGAGACCTCAATCCTCCTGGTTATGAAGCGCTCAGGCAATGCCGAGCCCTTCAATCGGGACAAGGTCATTGCTGGCGTGAGGAAGGCCTGCCAAGGTAGGCCCATTGATGAAAATGACCTGAAACTCTTGGGCCAGCAGGTCGAAGAGGATCTGCGTTCGCGTGGCCTGGCACAGGTCGATTCGGAAGAGGTCGGCAGGGCTATCCTGAAGCCTCTCCGGGAGCTGGACGAGGTGGCCTATCTGCGCTTCGCCTCGGTCTACCGTAACTTCAGCAACCTGGAGGACTTCCAGCAGGCCATCGACACCTTGCGCGCCGAAGACCAGTCAGCTGAAGAGCAGTCTGCTACTGCACAGTCCTGAATTCGGCTATTCGGGCACCGGCCATTCTGACTGCAGCAGGTCCACAACGCAACAGGCGAGCAGCTTACGTCATTGTGTGACTGGGCTGGCCTGTGACTGCAAGTGAACGCGGTGCCAGGCCTGATACTGGCCCGGCACTAGACACTTCATCCCAGGTTCAATAGTTTCTGATCCCCGGAAGTTTGGGCAATGACCAGCTCTTGGGTGGGGCGCGTCATGGCCACATAGAGGTCAGACGCTGCGCTCAGCCTGGAAGGGGCCTCATCCTGAATGGCACCAGGCTCCACGAGAACCACGGCATCGAACTCCAGGCCCTTGGTGTGGCCGGTGGTCGTGACCGTGATCTGATGCTCTTGAGCCTTATCAATATGCAGGCGCGAGCTGACTTCGGCTTCCAGGGCGCTGGGAACGATGATGGCCAGGCGTCCGGTGCCGTCCTTGCCCAGATGACGTTCCGCCAGTTCGCGCACCAGGTCAGGCAGTTGATCCAACAGACTGACCCGATCCTCTGCCCGTAGGCGGCTTACCGATCCTTCCACCTCGCGCACAGCCTTGAGGGTCGAAACCTCAAGACCCTCGGAGGCTGCGAAGGAGGAGGCCAGGTTGGATACCTGACGAGGGTTGCGATAGTCGATGGTCAGCTGCCGCAGATCCCATCCATCCGGTCCGAAAAGCGCATCCATGGTGGAGGCCCAGGACCGGGTGCCACCCAATGCGGCCGTCTGCGCCACGTCCCCGACGATGGTGAAGGATCGGGAGGGGCAGCGCCGGACCAGCATCCTCCAGTCCATGGCTGTCAGTTCCTGGGCCTCGTCGACCACGATGTGCCCATAGACCCATTCGCGGTCGGCGGCCGCCTGAGTGGCTGCCTGGTTCTCGTCCTGGCCGTTGATGGAATCAAGCAGCATCTGCGAGGTCACAATGCCCGTTCCGATGCCATTCTGGGCCAGGGTGTCGCTGGCAAACCGTCGTTCCTCATCGCGGCGGGCCTTTTCAGCCTGGTCGCGGTCCGCCTGACGGGGGTCGGGGCCCAACAGCTCCATGGCCTCATCCAGGATGGGAATGTCGGATACGGTCAGTTCGGCGCCGTCCTGGCGGGTCAGCAGATCAATCTGTTCAGGAGTCAGCCAGGGGGCGAACCGGCGCAGACGGTCCGGCCTGGACCAGAGGTCATTGACCAGCCAGCGGGGGTTCATGGGCAGCCAGGCTAGATTGAGGGTCCGCCGCACCTGGTCGTTCAGTCTCAGCAGGGAGGTGACCCGGGCGAGTTCCTCGGCTCCAGGCTGATAGTCCACGCCTTCGGCATAGCGGGCGGTCATGGCGTTCAGGGCCGAGCGCACGAAGGTATTCCTGGCTTTGTTGTGGGGCTGGTGGCTGCGTCGGGCATCGACCAGGGCCTGTTCCAGGTCGACCGCCAGCATAGGGACGGCCACCCCATCCACCTTGACCGTGGGCAGGGAGGCAGGCACCCGCTCCCGGGAGGCGACGGCATTGGCTACGGCCTCGGCCATGCGGATGTCTCCCTTGAGCCGGGCCACGTGCGGGTCCTCCTGGCGTTCAGTGCTGATGCCGGGGATGAGGTCGCCCATGGTGCGGCTGAGCACTCCGGTCTCGCCCAGGGAGGGCAGGACCTGGTCGATATAGTGCAGGAAGGCGTTGCTGGGCCCGACGATCAGCACGCCTGAACTCTCCAGTCTGCGCCTATGCGTGTAGAGCAGATAAGCGGCCCGGTGCAGGGCCACGGCCGTCTTGCCGGTGCCTGGTCCGCCCTGGACCACCAGTGGACGGGTCATGGGGGAGCGGATGATCCGGTCCTGTTCAGCTTGGATGGTGGCCACGATGTCGGTCATCTGCCCGGTGCGGCGGCTGGACAGGGATGCCATGAGCGCGCCCTCGCCGGCCAGGGTGCCGCCCTGGGCCGCCTTGTCCACTTCTGGGGCCGACAGGTCCAGAACCTCATCCTCGATGCCGGTGACCTGGCGGAAGTTGAGGGTGATGTGCCTACGCATGACGATGTCGCCGTGGTCCGCCGGAGTGGCCTCGTAGAAAGGGCGTGCGGCCTCGGCACGCCAGTCGGTCAGGATGGGCTCATGGTTGCTGTCGAGCAGGCCCAGTCGTCCGATATATCGCCGACCGCCCTGGGCTGTATCCAGTCGGCCGAAGACCAGACGGTCCTCCACGGCCCGCAGCTGGGTGAGCCGGTCCTCGTACATGTTGGCGAAGGAATCCCGCTCGGTGCGCTGGGTGGGGGAACCGTGGGAGCCGGCGGCCCGAACCGCGTCCAGTCTGGTCCTGGCCTGCGCCCGCAGCTCGTCCAGACGGCCGTAGGCCCTGTCCACCGCCGTCTGCTCTTCATGCAGCTGTGAGGAATAGCTCGACATGTGCGTCCGTTCTGTGGAATGTTCAAAATCGGATGATCCAATATACCGCCCGTCCTCTACTTTTTCTGTTCAACTGACCCTTGGCCGTGCCCTCTTTGCCGGGTGGCGAAACGCCGAGGTGAACCCTTCGGCGGGGCGAATGGTTGGGTTTGGGCCTGAAGTGGTGTCAAGGTGGTGAGCGATGGGGATAAGTGGGGTAAAGTGGGGAGCACTGCGTAGGGGACGCTACCCGGTGGGGCCGTCCCATGGTTACCAAACTGGCATTGGAGGTGGGGCATGGCCGATACATACGACGCAGATGCCGCCTCGCCTTCCCTGCCGCCCATGCTTCTGGGCACCTACACCCCCAAGATGGATGCCAAGGGCCGCCTGGCTTTGCCCGCCAAGTTCCGCGCCCAGCTGGGTCAGGGTCTGGTCATGGCCCGTGGCCAGGAACGCTGCGTCAGCCTGCTGCCCACCGAGGAATTTCGGCGGATGGCCGTGCGCATCCAACACACTTCAATGGGTGACAAATCGGCCAGGGACTACCTGCGCGTATTTCTGTCAGGCGCCGTCGACCAGGTCCCGGACAAGCAGGGCCGCATTCTGGTCCCGCCCATGCTGCGCTCCTATGCACGGCTGACCGGCCCCGTCGTGGTCATCGGCGTGGGCACCCGTGCTGAAATCTGGGATCAGGATTCCTGGACTGCCTACCTGGAGAGCAAGGAGCAGGGCTATGCCGACATTGCCGATGATGTTCTTCCGGCGGTGGATTGCTGATGGAGGCCCTGATGTCAGAACGCAATCCTCTCGACCAGGAGGCCGTGGACAGCGGCAAGGTCCACCGTCCCGTCCTACTGGAACGCTGCCTTGCGCTGGCTCGGCCCGCCTTGGAGCACCCTGGGGCCGTGGCTGTAGATTGCACGCTGGGCCTGGCTGGTCACGCCACCGCCTTCCTCAAGTCCTGCCCTGAGGCCCGTCTTATTGGCATAGACAGGGATAGCCAGGCCCTGGATCTGGCCACTGGCCGGATGCGCGACGAGGGCCTGGCCGACCGTTTCACGCCGGTTCACGCCCCCTTTGATCAGCTGGACCAGCAGCTGGATGCCCTGGATGTAGGCCAGGTGGACCTGGTCTTCATGGATTTGGGATTGTCTTCTCTGCAGATCGACCAGCGCGACAGGGGATTCACCTACCGTCAGGACGCCCCGCTGGACATGCGCATGGACACCAGCCAGGAGCTGACGGCTGCGCAGATCCTGGCCGAGTACGACCAGGCCCAGCTGGCTGACATTTTCTCCCGGTATGGGGAGGAGCGCTATGCAGGACGCATCGCACGAGCCATCGTCGAGACTAGGCAGGAGCAGCCGCTGACCACTTCGGCCCAGCTGGACCGTCTGGTCGATAAGGCGGTGCCGCGTGGCCACCGTCCTCCGGGTAATCCGGCCAAGAGGGTCTTCCAGGCTCTGCGCATCGAGGTCAATGGAGAGTTGGATCGTTTGAGGCGCACCCTGCCCCAGGCCATTCTGCGACTGGCCAAGGGAGGTCGTCTGGTCGTGGAGTCCTACCACTCCCTGGAGGACCGCATGGTCAAGCGTTTCATGGCGCCAGGGCTGCATGTGGATCTTCCTGCAGGCATGCCGGTGGTGCCCGATCAGGCCAGGCCCTACCTGTCGGACCTGACTCATGGTGCTGTCAAGGCCGATGCGGCCGAGCGGGAACGCAACCCCAGGTCTGCTTCAGCGCGCCTGCGGGCTGTTGAGATGATCGGAGCCATCCCCGAGGAACGTCGTCGTCGGCTTCAGGCCGAGGCCCGTGGGCAGGGCTCAGCCGGTCACCATCGTCATGTCGGCCACGGTTCGGAATCGAGGCGCCGGTCATGACCATGCCAGCACGTTCGGTCCGTTCCAAGACATCTGCGGACAAGGGTCATCCTCGCATCCAGGAGATGCCCACCAGGCCTGAGCTCAGTCTGATTAAGGGCACAGGCAAGGCCCGCCGTCCCGAACGAGGTCCATTGGCTGAGGGGGCTCGGCGTCTGATCGGCTGGACGCGGACCCGCGGCAATCCTCTCTTGCGCATCATGACTTCTGTGATCTTTTTGGCCGCCTGCATGTTCGGATCCCTGATGTTGCGTACTCAGATGGTCCAGGACTCCTTCGAGGCCACCAGGGTCCAGCATGAAATCAGCAATCTGACCCAGGACGTCCAGGATGACCAGAACAAGCTCGACCAACTCCAAGCCTCCCTGCCGGACAAGGCCCAGCAGTTGGGCATGCAGCCCCAGCAGGGCCTGAACTCCATCGATCTGCAGGGCTACAAGCCCCCTCATGATGCCCAGGGCAAGGCGGGGCATCCATGAGCGGCAAGGGAACCAAACGCTCTTGGCACCTGTCTTTCTGCAAACGTTCCTTGTCTGTGGGTCTGATTCTGGTCCTGGTGGCCGCCTTGGCCCTGGGTAAGCTGGCCTATATCCAGCTCTTCGACGGAAGGTCCATGGCGCAAGCGGCTGCGGCGGGCCGCACTGTGCCGCACACCATCAAGGCCCAGCGTGGCCGCATCCTGGATGTCAATGGTCGGGTGCTTGCCCAGAGCCTGGAGCGGTACAACATCATCGGCGACCCCGAGGCAGCTGCATCCTTCATACCAGTCAACTGCACCAAGCGCACAGGCAGTGACTGTCACAGCATCAAGGGCCATCCGGTGGGCGCTGACGGTGCTGCCGGCGTGGCCCGCCTCCTGGCGCCGGCCCTGGGGATGAACGCCATGGAGCTGGGCGGCAAGCTCAGCGTCCCTGGACGGTACGTGGTTCTGGCCAAGCGGGTGACTCCCGAGGTCAAGCGCTCCATCGACAAGCTGGGGCTGCAGGGGATCATCACGGCAGAACTGAGCAGCGAACGCACCTATCCGCACGCGGATCTGATGGGAGCCCTGATCGGGGGCATCGACGACAGCGGCAAGGGCGTGGCCGGGATCGAGCAGATGGAGAATCGGCAGTTGACCGGCACTGACGGCTACACGGTCTACCAGCAGGGAATGCTTGGCCAGGAGATCCCCGGAACCGTGACCCGTCAGCGCAATCCGGTCAACGGCAAGGATGTGACCCTGACCGTGGACCAAGACGTTCAGTGGTACGTCCGTCAAGCCCTCAAGTCAGGCTGCCAGCGCTTTCATGCCGACTGGGCCCTGGCTGTCGTCCAGGACACCCGCACCAACGAGATCCTGGCCCTGGCCGACACCGATGACTACCAGGCGGGCAGCGACCAGGCCAAGGTCAACTCCTCGCGGGCCGTGGCGGAGACCTTCGAGCCCGGCTCCATCGGCAAGACCATCTCGATCTCCGGCATGCTTCAGGAGCAGGTGCACTCCATGAGCGACCGCTTCACCGTGCCCGACCACATCACCGTGGACAACCAACAGTACAAGGACGCCTTCGACCATCCAGCCGAGCACTGGACCCTTGCCGGCATTCTGCAGAACTCCTCCAACGTGGGCATGGTCATGGCCGGCGAACATTACCCGGACCAGAAGCGCTACGACTATCTGACTCGCTTCGGCATAGGCCAGGCTTCGGCACTAGGTCTGCCGGGGGAGTCCAAGGGCCTGCTGACTTCGCCTCAGACCTGGGATCGGCGCACCCGCAATACGGTATTGTTCGGCCAGGGCTATGCCACCAACGCCATCCAGCTGACCAACGTCATCGCCACCCTGGCCAACAAGGGGGTCCGCGCTGATCAGACCATCATCCACGGCCAGGGTGCCGTCAATGCCAACCGGGTCAGGGTAGTGGACGAGAAGGTGGCGGCTACCGTTATGAACGGCATGGAGTCGGTGGCTGAAAAGTACCAGAATACGGCCAAGGTGGAGGGCTATCGGGTGGCCTCCAAGACGGGCACTGCCGAGGTGGCCGACAGCTCGGGCGGCCTGGGTGGCATCATCAGCGACTGGGTGGGCATCCTGCCTGCTGACGACCCTCATTTTGTGGTCACCGTGGTGCTGAAGAATCCCCACAGCAGCGATGGCGTTTTCGGCAGCATCACCGCCGGTCCCATCTTCGCCCAGATCGGTGAATTCCTTATGCAGAAATACCAGGTCCCCACGTCCCCGCCCAGAACCGATGCTATCCCGGTAACATGGTGATACCGGCAGGCATCATGGCGTTCCCGGACGAAGGAGAGATTGCAGCATGAGTGCGCTGAGTGAATCAATCTCCCGACGACTGACCCTGGGTCAGCTCAAGGGGCGCTACGGGCTGACTTTGGTCCCTGATTTCGCTGAACCAGTTACGGTGACTTCACTGGTGGACGACCTGCCCTCAGTGCGGCCCGGCAGCCTTTACGTGCCTGCAGACCGGCAGGTGGACCAGGGCATGATTGAGGAGGCTGAGCTTCGCGGCGCCTATGCGGCCCTGTTGCCGACCTCGGCCCGTCAAGAGGTGGGCCGGGCTCGTATACCTCTACTCTTTGGCACCATGCATGCCTGGCAGATGGGCCAGTTGCTGGCCAACGCCGCCGGTGACCCTTCCGGGGCCTTGGCGGTCTTCGCTTTGGTCGGTTCCCAGGTGCAGGACCAGGTGGATCTTTTGGCTGACTTCCTGCATGTGCTGGGCAATCCTGTCGGCATTCTCAGCGCCAAGGGCTCATACTCGCTGGACCGGCGACTGGACCTGGAATATCCCTTGAGCATGTTCGATGTGCAGCGCAGTCTGTCCATCGCCCTGGAGGATGGAGCGGCCGCTGTGGTCATATCCGTGGACGACCAGACCCTGGTCAGGGACGCTCTGCAGGCGGTGGACCTGGATGTGGTGGCCCTGGGCGCCCAGGAGGGCTCAACCCGCGATATGCGGCACGTACGGTTGATTTCCAGGGCCCGTCGATACGGGTTCAACCTGGGCGGGCATACCATCGTGGCCAAGCGTAACGAGGAATCAGATGGGCTGGCCCGCCAATCCCTGCCCGCCGATGCCAATAGTGACGATCTGTCCCTGTGCATCGCCATGACCATGGCCGCCGGCGTCAAACGCAACAACATCAGGAGCGCCCTGCGCGTCTCCCGCGAGATGTCCTGAGAGGTGAGGATGAGTCAGTCTGTAAGGGCCGGGTCCATGCCCATGACCCTGGATGAGGTCGTCGAATATGTGCACGGTCGGCTGGTTGAAGTCGGTTCTGGTCGTGAACCTGACCGGCGGTCCGTGCGCATGCGGGTGGTGACCGACTCCCGGCAGGCGGGGGCCGATGGCCTCTTCGTAGCCATCAAGGGCGAGCATGTGGATGGCCATGACTATGTTCCCGGCCTGGGGGCCAAGGGCTGCCGTGCTGCCCTGGTCGATCATCTCGTTCCGGGCGCTGACCTGCCCCAGATTCTTGTGGACGATACGGTTGCTTCCCTGGGGCTGCTGGCCCGGGCCAATATGGATCGTCGGCGTGCAGCGGCAGAACCCTTTACTGTGATCGGCATCACCGGATCCGTCGGCAAGACCACCACCAAGGATCTGCTGTCCTCTCTGCTGGCACTCCTTGGTTCGGTAGTGGCTCCTGTCGGGTCTTTCAACAACGAGATCGGCCTTCCTCTGACCGCCTTGGAAGTGGGGCCCGACACCCGGTATCTGGTGGCCGAGATGGGCGCTAACCACGTGGGTGAGATCGCCCGGCTGACCAAAATGGTCCCCCCGGACATGGCTCTGGTCCTCAAAGTGGGAGTGGCCCACCTGGGTGAATTCGGCTCCGTGGAGCGCATCGCCCAGGCCAAGAGTGAGATCGTGCAAGGCCTGGTTCCAGGCGGGACCGCCGTGCTCAATGCCGACGATTCCCGGGTGGCTGCCATGGCTGATCTCGCCTCTGGGCCTGTTCTGCGGTTTGGCATGGCCGCTGATGATGACGGGCAGGACCGCGACCTGGATGGCTCGGCTCGCTACCTGGACAGCGACAGTCTGGACAGGCCGGCTTTTGAGCTGTGTCTGCGTGACCAGCAACCAGTGCGGCTGCGGCTGGGCATTCCGGGACGGCACAATGTCATGAACGCTCTGGCTGCCGCCACGGTAGCCCACGCCCTGGGTCTGGACGCAGAACGCATCGCCGATGAGTTGGGTCGGCAGCGGCAAATAAGCCCGCATCGGATGGCTTTGTCTTCGGTCCGGTTGCCGGATGCCTCCTTCACCCTGATCGACGATTCCTTCAACGCCAATCCCGATTCCGTGCGGGCTGGTCTGGACGCCTTGGCCACCTGGAGGGGATCCGATGGCCCGGTCTATCGGATAGCCGTCCTGGGGGTCATGCTTGAGCTGGGCGATCGAGGGGAGCAGCTGCACCAGGAGATCGGCGCCTACTGCCGTCGGTTGGGCGTCGATGCATTGGTCGCGGTGGGCTGCAGGGATCAGCAGATGGACAGGTTGGTTCATGCCCTTGTCCGTGGTGCTGGCGGCCTATCTGATCCCAGCGAGGAAGGGTCTGGGGCCATGTGTGTCCTCTTCGCTCAGGATGCCGACCAAGCCGATCAGATGGTCCGCCGCCTATGCGACAAGCATCCGGATCGGCAAAATCTTGTCCTGCTCAAGGGTTCGCACATGTCCGGCCTGTCCGGTCTGGCCGACCGCTGGCAGGGCTGAGCCATGAGTGCACTGGTATACCCGCAGCGGGTTCGAACGTTCAAGGACAGAATTCAAGAGTTGGAGTACACACTGTGATTGCCCTCATCATCGGAATCCTGGTCGCCCTGGTGGTGACGCTGGCAGGGACCCCCCTGCTGATACGGCTGGTTCACCGATTGCATTATGGCCAGTACATCCGCCAGGACGGGCCCAAGTCCCATCTGGTCAAGCGTGGCACCCCGACCATGGGCGGGTTGGTCATCAACCTGGCCATCCTGCTGGGCTGGGCAGCCTCGGCTCTCTATCGCTACCTGTCCCGGGGGGAGTCCGTGTCCCTGTCGGCCATGCTGGTTCTGTTCGCTATGCTCTCCATGGGCTTCCTGGGCTTTATCGACGACTTTGCCAAGGTGCGTAAGAAGCAGAATCTGGGCCTGTCGGTCAGGGCCAAGTTCATCGGCCAGTTCATTCTGGCCACCATATACGCGGTGCTGGCCCTGAAGCTGCCCACCAAGAACGGCTATCCCAGCGCTCAGGCAGGCATATCCTTCGTTGAGCACCCTATTATCGACTTTCGAATGGCGGGCAGCGTCCTGTCCGTGGTGCTGTTCATCATCTGGGTCAATCTGTTGATGACGGCCTGGAGCAATGCGGTCAACCTGACCGATGGCCTGGACGGTCTGGCTTCGGGTTCCTCCATGATCGCCTTCGTGGGCTATACGGTCATTGCAATCTGGGAGAGCTACCACTTGAAGGGTGGCGGCCATCCCGGCCATGCCTACGCGGTCTCCGACCCCCTGGACCTGGCCATCATCGCCTGCTGCGCCGCCGTGGCCTGCTTCGGCTTCCTCTGGTACAACACCAATCCGGCCTCCATCTTCATGGGGGACACCGGATCCCTGGCCCTGGGAGGACTCTTTGCAGCCCTGTCCATCGCCACCCATACCGAGCTTCTGGCGGTCATCCTGGGCGGGCTCTTCGTGGGCGAGGCCGCCTCCGATGTCATCCAGGTGGGTTACTTCAAGCTCACCCACAAGCGGGTCTTCAAGATGGCACCCATCCACCACCACTTCGAGCTGATGGGTTGGCAGGAGTCCAAGGTGGTTGTCCGCTTCTGGATGGTGGACCTGATCTTCGTCCTGCTGGCCCTGGTCTGCTTCTATGCAGACTGGGTGATCCGCTCCGGGTTGCCCATCTGAGTGCGTCCATTCACGGTACCGGACTTCGGCAGCCGGTATCATGCCAAGCAGATGCCGGAGCTAGCGGAATGAGGTGTTCATGGATATGGACTTGAGCCAGAAGCGGGTGCTGGTCGCCGGGCTGGGTATTTCCGGACGGAGCGTGGCCGCAGCCCTGCGAGGCCGAGCGGCCGGAGTGACTACTGTGGACCAGCGCGCCCCCCAGGCCGATCTTCATGACTTCGACCAGGTGGACTGGAGCCAGGTGGACCTGGTCATGGCCTCGCCCGTCTTCAATCCGCGCACCCCATTTATCCTTGAGGCGCAGCGTCGGGGCATCCCTGTGGTCAGCGAGGTGGAGATGGCTTGGATGCTGCGGGTGCCCGCAGCCCGGACCGGCCGGCCAGCCCCCTGGATCGGAATCACCGGCACCAATGGCAAGACCTCCACCACCAGGATGGTCGCCGCCATGATGCAGGCCAGTGGGTTCACGGCCCCTGCGGTGGGCAACATCGGCAAGGCCGTCTCCACAGCTGTTCTGGACCCCGACAATGACATGCTCTGTGTGGAGCTGAGCTCCTTCCAGCTGCACTTCACCTTCTCGCCGGCCCTGGAGTGCGCGGCCATCACTAATCTGGCCGACGACCACTTGGACTGGCACGGGGGCTTTGAGGCTTATGCGGCCGACAAGGCGCGCATCTACCGGGGCGTGCGCAAGGCTCTGGTCTATAACGCTGACGACTCCCGGGTCTCCGATCTGGCCAGACAGGCACAGCCGGCTCCCGGCTGCCGAAGGGTGGGCTTCACTCTGGGTCGGCCCGAGCCTGGGCAACTGGGCGTAGAGGACGGCTGGGTCATAGACCGCAGCGGATTGACCGGTCGGGACCCTGAGGAGGGCGTCCGGCTGGTTAGGGTTGCCGACCTGACGGATCTATGCGAGCCTGACGGCACGGTCTACCCCCATCTGTTGGCTGATGCCCTCTGTGCCCTGGCCTTGGCACTGGGAGCCGGGGCCAAGGTCGACGCGGCTATCGAGGCCATGCGTACTTTCACACCCGGCGACCATAGGATCAGCACCGTGGCGACCCTGGGCCAGGGTTCGCAGGCCATCCGTTTTGTAGACGACTCCAAGGCCACCAACGCCCATGCCGCCGAGGCTTCTCTGGCCAGCTACCATGACGGCCAGGTGGTCTGGTTGGCCGGCGGGCTGGCCAAGGGTGCCCGCTTTGACGATCTGGTCCGGTCCCGCAGGTCCAAGCTGGCTGCAGCCGTGGTCATCGGTCAGGATCAGCAGCCTATGGTTCAAGCCATCAAGGACCAGGCGCCCGATCTGCCGGTTACTCTGATCGACCCTGCTGCCGGCGATCAGGTTATGGCCCGGGCCGTCCGTGCCGCTGGCTCCTATGCACAGCCTGGCCAAGTGGTTCTGCTGGCCCCCGCCTGCGCCTCTATGGACCAGTTCGCCTCCTATGCCGACCGGGGCGACCAGTTTGCCCAGCAGGCCGAACAGTGGGTCCACGAGCATGAAGCGCGACACTGATCCGCACAAGGATCCCTCCCGGGGGTCTGGCGGCAAGGGGGACTACCGGGGCTGGCGGGCCATTCTCAACCCGCTTTGGTGCTACTACGGCTTTTTGGCCACGGTTGTCGCCACCACGGTTTTCGGCCTGATGATGGTGTTTTCCTCCTCGGCTGTGGATCTGGTGGCCCAGGGCAGCTCTCCCTGGAGCCAGGTTATTCGTCAGAGCATATACGCCGTGGTGGGACTGTTGCTGGCCCTTCTGGCTGTGCGGATCAGTATCGACCGCTACCGGAGCTGGAGTACAGGGTTTCTGATTGTCAGCCAGGGTATTCAGCTGCTGACGCGTACTCCGCTGGGGCGGTCCGCCAACGGCAATGAGGGATGGATCTCGGTGGGGGGCATCTCCATGCAGCCGGCCGAGTTGCTCAAGCTGGCCCTGTGTCTGTGGCTGCCCCAGGCCCTGATCGAAGCCCAGCGGCAGGCTGGCAAGGATTCCGACCTGAAGAGCCTGGCCAAGGCCTATGCCAAGCCTGCCGCCGGTTTTGTCGTCAGTTTCCTGCTGATCATGTTGGGCAAGGATCTGGGAACGGCCATGATCATCGTCATCATCGGCTTCGTGGCCTTCCTGGTTTCGGGCTTTCCCCTGCGTTGGCTACTCAGCCTGGCAATCCTGGGAATGGCCGCGGTCATCGGCTTTTCGGTCTACGGCAACAGCAACCGGACCCAGCGGATCATGGCCGCCTACGGCAAGTGCTCGGCGGATGACATTCAGGGTGTCTGCTACCAGTCCATACACGGACTGTATGCCATGGCCTCGGGGGGGCTGACCGGGGTCGGGCTGGGCAACTCCAGGGAGAAGTGGAACTACCTGCCCGAGGCGCACAATGATTTCATCTTCGCTGTCATCGGCGAGGAGCTGGGCTTTGTAGGGGCGGCCATGCTTATTCTGGTCTTCGTGGTCATGGGCTGGTGCATGCTGAGGATCGCCCTGACCACCAGGAACCGTTATGCGGGCATGGTGCTGATCTGCCTGGATGTGTGGCTGGTGGGCCAAGCCCTGGTCAACATCTGCGTGGTTCTGGGCCTGTTGCCGGTCATCGGTCTGCCCCTGCCCTTTGTTTCGGCTGGAGGGACCGCTCTGATCTCCTGCCTGGCTTCGGCCGGGGTGGCCCTGCAGATGATTCGGACTCAACCGGACGTGAAGGCGGCCACGGACGGATCCTGAGATAGGGAATGGATATGGCGGAAAGGAAGCGGATTCGCGGATGACGACAGCGACGAGGACTGAGAACGGGATGCCTGGGGACGACCAGGAGCATGCCGGAAAAGGTGCTGGTCCCCATCTGGTGCTGGCCGGAGGGGGGACGGCAGGCCATGTCAACCCCCTGCTCAGTGTGGCTGCGGCCATTCGGGAGCGCTGTCCCCAGGCTGCCGTCAGCGTGATCGGCACTGCTGTCGGACTGGAGCACGACCTGGTGCCGGCCGCCGGACTTCCCTTGGACCTGATTGAGAAGGTGCCCTTCCCTCGTCGTCCCAGTAAGGCCGCCCTGGGCTTTCCTCGACGTTGGCGGCATGAGGTGCAGCGAGTCCGAGGATATCTGCAGGATCGGTCGGCCGACCTGGTGGTCGGCTTTGGCGGCTATGCCTCGGCACCTGCCTACAGAGCTGCACGGAACCTGGGTCTGCCCATTGTCGTCCACGAGCAGAACGCCCGGGCAGGCATGGCCAACAAACTGGGCGCTCGCTGGGCTGATTTTGTAGGTACAGTCTACGAGGGTACCGGCATCCGAGCCCGGGCCGGAGTGCCTGTGCGCCGCGTGGGTCTTCCCCTGCGGCCGGCCATCGCCCGACTGGCCAAGCAGATGGAGACTGATCCCTTTGGCGCTCGCCGGGAGTCCGCACAGTCCTTGGGCCTGGATCCTGATAGGCCTATCCTCCTGGTCACCGGGGGTTCCCTGGGCGCGCTCAGTCTCAATAAGGCGGTGGCCGGAGCGGCCCGCCAGCTATTGGACCAAACCCAGGTCATCCATCTGACGGGCCGTGGCAAGGCCGACCAGGTCAGAGAGCAGGTGGCGGCTGATCTGGGCGATGGGGCCATCAACGATTTGGACCCGGCTCACCAGGGCCAGGGAGACTACCATATGGCCGAATACTTGGAGCGGATTGATCTGGCCTTCGCCTGCGCCGATCTGGTGGTCTGCAGGGCTGGTGCCGGCTCTGTCAGCGAGCTGGCCGCCCTGGGTGTGCCCGCCGTCTACGTGCCCCTGCCCATTGGCAACGGCGAGCAGCGATTCAACGCCCAGCCAGTCGTTCAGGCCGGGGGAGGCCTCATGGTCGATGATGCGGCACTGGACGCCAAATGGGTGGCCGAGCACGTCCCTGCTCTTATGGCTGATAAGGATAGGCTGGCTGACATGCGCCGCCGGGCCTGGGGGTACGGGATTCGTGACGCTGCTCAGGTTATGGCCGAGCAGATTCTGACCATGGCCGGCCAACACATTGCTCGCAAGGACTCAGGGAGGGCCTAATCGGGCATAATGGAGGCAGGCGACGGGCGACCCCGTCCTGGATGGTCCTGAACTGTTGGAGGAGATGCAACTACTGTGCCCAAGCATGAATTGAATACCGTGTCCGGTCGGCAGGACGGCGGCGACCGGTCCCTGCCGGTTTTGGACCCCTGTCTGCCTGCCTTGGCCCAGGCCGGAGTGCGTGACCCCAAGGATCTGGGGCCCACCCACTTCATCGGCATCGGCGGGGCGGGGATGAGCGTGCTGGCCGAGATGCTCCACCAGGAGGGGGTACAGGTCTCGGGCTCCGACCGCGCCGACGGGGATAAAACCCGCCGTCTGCGTCAGCTGGGAATCCCGGTCACCATCGGTCAGGACGCCAGCAACGTGGCCGGGGCCCGCACGGTGGTCTGGTCCAGTGCCATCAAGCCCGACAATCCAGAGATTCTTGCAGCTTGTGACGCTGGTGCCCGATTGGTTCATCGCAGCGACATTCTGGCCCTGCTCATGGCCTCCAGGATTTCGGTCACCGTGGCTGGTGCCCATGGCAAGACCACCACCAGTGCGCTCTTGGCCCACCTGCTGACCAAGGGCGGCCAAGGTGATCTGGCCGATCCCAGCTACGCCATCGGGGGCAGTCTTCAGAGTGACCAAGGACCAATGGACGGAGGGCATGTGGGATCCGGACGGGTCCTGGTGGCCGAGGCGGACGAGTCCGACGGCAGCTTTGGCAAGTACACTCCCGACATCGCCATCATCACCAACGTGGAGCCCGACCATCTGGACCACTACGGCACGGCCGATGCCTTCCACCAGGCCTTTGTGGAACATGCCCGGCATGCCCGCCGCTTCTTGGTGGTCTGTGGGGACGATCAGGGCGCCTTGGAGGTGCTGCGGCGGCTGCACGGGGACTGCCAGGCCAAGATCATCGTCTATGCCTCGGATCCTCAGCTGAATACTGACTCCCTGCCCGGGGTTCTGGGCCTGGTCCGCATCGAATCCGAGTCCGAAAGCAGTGGCAGCGGTCGTGAGCATTGCCGTCTGGCTCTCCCGGCGCAGGTGCTCCAGGCTGCAGGGTTGGAGGCCGACAAGCCGCTTGATTTGCGGGTGGACTTGGCGATTCCCGGCATCCACAACGCCCGCAATGCCGCCGCGGCAATCATCGCCGCCATCCTGCTTGGAATGGATCCCGATACGGCCGCCGCTTCTGCCACAGATTTCCGTGGGGCCTCTCGACGCTTTGAGGTCCGCGGAATCCAGCATGGAGTCACCGTAGTGGATGATTACGCCCATCATCCTACGGAAATCGCTGCTCTGCTGACCGCCGCCAGACGGCGTTATCCGGGGCGGACCATCAGGGTGCTCTTCCAGCCCCACCTATATTCGCGCACGGCCATCTTCGCCGACCGGTTCGCAGATGCTTTGTCTCTGGCGGACGACGTGACCGTCACCGACATCTTTCCCGCCCGCGAGCTGGCCAGCGATTTTCCGGGCGTGGATGCCGGAACCATTCCCGACGCCGCCCGCAAGACATCGAACCAGGATTCCCGGGATTCCGGGAAGAGGCCAACCGAAGCTGTCTTCCGGGCCTGCCCAGACATGCATCAGGCAGCTCTGGATCTGGCGGAACGGGCGGAGCCTGGGGACGTAATCCTGACTGTGGGTGCCGGCGATGTCACAGCTATGGGACCGGTCATTCTTGACAGGCTGGCTGAACGGGACGAGCAGTGAAGACCGGCAAGGGTCGCAGCGCCTCCGGCGGAGCCTCGTCCAGAACCAGGGCCGTCCGGGCTGCCAAGGCTGCACGGACAGCCCGGTCTGGGCGCACCAAGCCTGCGAAAGAGGAACCGCAGACCGGTAGAACTGCCAGATCAGGCAGGTCGACCGTTTCCGATGCTGCGGGACTGGCAGGTCAACGGTCCAAGGCTGAAAGGACAGGCGGCAGGGGCAGGCGTCTTAAGCGATCCAAGCGTCTCAAGGGTCGTCCGAATCGTGCCAAGAATGCGGGAGGATCCCGGACACGTAGCCCAAGGTCGGCCTCTTCATCCTCCCGCTCGCTGGTCAAAGGCAGCAGTGCCTCAGCCTCCAAGTCTGTGACATCCAAGTCTGCAGAATCTCTTTCGACGAGTTCGGCCGGCGGATTCGTCGATGCCCGGACCATACCGCCGGACCGACCCGTCTCTGGCAGGATAGGCACCGACCAGGAGGATCAGGGGCTGGGGATCTTCGTTCGGCCCAAGGTGCTGGACTTTCAGGCCCGGGTGCGTGAGAAGAAGAAGGTCAGCCGCAGGCTGGTTCTGATCCGGACAGGTGTCGTCCTCCTGGTCATGGCTCTTATTGCAGGACTGTCATGGTTGCTCTTTCTCTCGCCGGTCTTCCGCCTACAGACTGACAAGATCGGTGTCAGCGGCGGCAATGCCTGGGTGTCCAACGATCGAGTGGCCTCAATCGTGGCCCATCAGGGGGATCGTTCGCTGCTGCTGATTTCAACCAATGGAGTCGAGGAGGAGATCAGCGGCATGGCCGGGGTGACCGATGCCAAGGTCCGCAAGAGTTTTCCGCACGGTCTGGAAGTGACCTTCGATGCCCAGGAGCCCACTGCGGTCTTCAAGGATGCGCAGGACAAACTGACGGCCGTCGACAGACAAGGTAGGGTGCTCAATACTGTGTCCAAGCCGGTGAAGGGAGTGCCGGTCATCCAGGTGTCCACCGTCAATCGTGCCCAGCAGGATCAGGCGGTCAGGCAGACCCTGCGGATACTGTCAACCATGCCCGAGGCCATGCGTCATTCGGTGACCAAGGTGACTGCTGAAACCCAGGACTCCATCACCACCGAGCTGGACCAGGGCAAACATGTCATCATCTGGGGCGACGGCTCCGACCTGAAGCTCAAGCAGGCCGTGGTCGACAAGATCATCAACGATCCATCCAAGATCGGCGACAAGCATCAGTTGGATGTGTCAGCGCCCCTGCGGCCCATCGTTAAATAGCGCCTGTAGAAGCTGCCGGCTTCATTAGTTTGTCGGTGTCCAGCAGGATGGTCACAGGGCCGTCGTTGACCAGATCCACTCGCATGTGGGCGCCGAATTGTCCGACGGCAACTGGCACTCCGGTCGCGGCCAGTGCCCGGTTCAGATCCTGCCAGACCTTTTGGGCATGTCGAGGCTCTCCCGCAGCCATGAAACTGGGGCGATTGCCATGACGCAGATCCGCATAGAGAGTGAACTGGGAGATGGAGAGAATGGAGCCGCCGCAGTCCAGGACCGACCGGTTCATCCGGCCATCCTCGTCGGCAAAGATGCGCATCCGGGTCAGCTTGCGGACGGCATAGTCCACTTGGGCATCGCCGTCGCTGTCCTGGACGGCCACCAGAAGCAAGAGGCCTGTGCCGATACTTTGGGGTTTAAAATCAGGATCCGGCTGCCCCTGCTCGTCGACCACATCGACCCGGGCACGGCTGACCCGTTGTATGACGATTCTCATGATTCCAGTCTAAATACGTCAGACGTTGTTGTAGTGCCGAGCTGGATCGGCACCTGGTGAAGGTCGACCTGGAGAACCGTTTGAAGATTGGCATGACGGACGTCCACTTCAATGTAGTCGTGGCAGGGCTGGTTCCTGGCAATGATCCAGTCGATGGCTATCCCTTCAACTCTTATGATGCGTAGCTTCAGGTTTAAGTCCGCGGTGCCTGTGTTGCCAAGGTAATATGACGTGCTGCCTCTTCGACGCAATCCTGATCGGTGTGCTTGGAGGATGTCATGAGGAATTACCTACTTACTTCGTTGACGGGCGGATTCTGGCCAGTCATGGTTTCCCTTGGATCGTCTCAGATTCGTCGGCGTTGTTTGGTTGTACAGACGTATCCGTCAATTGACTGCTGCGGTCATAATCCAATCGGTCTGTAGATCCTCGCCCAAGGTGAAGGTGTGCTCCCCGGTTCGTTTGAAGCCCATGGCTTGGTAGAAACGTTGGGCGGGTTCATTGTGCTCCCATACGCCCAGCCAGATTTTGCTCAGGCTCTGGTTTCTGGCACGTTTGAAGGCTCGATTGATCAACAGGGTGCCCAATCCCTGGCGTTTGAAATCCGATAGGACGTATAGCCGCTCGATCTCCATGGATGTGTCGCCGTATTGCTCTGTTTGGGCCTTCCCGGTGTTGAGCTGCATGTAGGCTGCGGGCGTGCCATCCAGGCTGGCCAGCAGAAAAACGGATTCAGGTTCGGACAGTTGTGACTTGACCAGTTCGGGGGAGAAGGAGTGCCGTAGGTAGTCTTCCATGTTCTCTTGGCTGTTGTCGGCGGCGAAGGTGTCGCGGAAAGTGGTAATGCCCAAGGAACGTATCAGTCCGGCGTCATCTGATGTGCATTGCCGTATTGTTGCGGTCATGATGGCGATTCCTTTCCTCATTGATTCTGCTGCTTGGATACATCTGCTTTGATAGGCACTGTTTTCAGTTGACGACCTTGAGTCCGACCACGCAGGCGACCAAACCGATGATGAGCAGAATGCGGGCGAGTGAAACAGGCTCCGAGCCCGTAGCCATGGCGTATAGGACAGTCAAGGCAGCTCCGATGCCGACCCAGACCGCGTAGGCCGTGCTGGTAGGGATGTTGCGCATGGCAAAGGCCAGACCCATCATGCTGAGAATCAATCCCACAATAAAAACGATGTCAGGGACGATTTTGGTAAAGCCTTGAGACTTGCCAAGGGCGGTGGCCCAGACCGATTCACAGATACCAGCGAATATGAGTACGATCCACGAGGACATGGTTCCCTTTCGGCAAGTCTTGTCGCTGTCCGGGTACTTGACCATCGTCCGGGAACCTGTATTAGATTCTGGAAACCAGAATAGCACGTGGGAGACTTTGAAGGCGGACTAAGCAGGGGGGTGGTCGACGGTCCATTGCGAGAAGGAATCAGGGTTGATTCAGGGTCGTTTCAGGGGTTTGCCGGATGTTGTCTTACGCGCCGATCGGCTATTCATGTAAATACAGGAATGTAGTTGAGTGTACGCACGAGGACGTGGCAGGTGAATGAAACATGACTTGGGCCTTACGTGATTTGAAAGCCAATAGTGGCATCTGGGCTGGCGTCTTTATCGTTCTTGTGGTTACCCAAACCCTGCTCTGTGCCATGAGTGTGAGCATGGGCGTCAACAGCTATTACCAGGGTTTGTCAGTCAAGACCAGGGATCCTGCCAAGAGTCTCGCATCGGCCCTGAGTCTGGTCTTCCTCACAGTCATTGTGCTCGGTTGCCTGGTGATCAAGCAGACCTTGCAGGCATCGATTCGCCAACGTCGGCAGGGGCTGGCCCTTCTCTCGCTGCTGGGAGCTACGCCTAAGCAGATCCTGCTGCTTACACTTTTGCAGGTGATGATTTTGGTTCTACCGGCCTCCCTTGTTGCTGTGGCTCTTTCGCCTGCACTGGCTGGAAGGATCCTCGATTGGTATTCCACCGGGATGCGAATACCGGTACATTTCGCTTTTACCTGGCACGGTTTTCCCAGGTCTGCCCTGACTGGTCTTGCAGTGGGATTGGCCACGGCCGTCTTGGCGACCAGCCGGACATTGCGGGATTTGGGGAAGACGACACCAGTCCGGGTGGCGCGCCGTGCTGAGGAGAGCGAATCGATTGACCGGCCCCGACATGGACGTGGTCTCGTGTCCCTTTTCCTTGGGCTAGTCTTGCTGCTATTGCCATTGCCTGTCTTTGCCTATCTTTCGCGCAGCGGCTCTGGGTCCTTAGAGCCTAAGCAGGTCCAGGCGGTCATAAGTACCGTTGGAAGTGGACCGCTGTTTGCTATTCTCTTGCTGCTGATTGCCTTGGCACGTTCTGGGGGGCCAGTTATAAGCAGGGTCACTCAACTTTGGACTGCTCTGGTCCCCTCGTCATCTGCTGTCTGGCGGATAGCGCGTTCACAGGCTGTGGCCAGGAGTCGAGATACGACATTCGGCTCAACAGTTATAGCTCTGACTGCCTGTATGTTTCTGGTCGGCGGTCTGTTGGCTGCCGGAGGCACCAGTACCATCGCCATGAACAAAGTACCGGGAATAGCGAATGCCGCATCAGGTGGAACCTTGGAGCTGCTCTATGGTTTCTGGGCAGCTTTGCTTGTCGCCCTGGTTGGTGTGATCGCGGGATTCGCTATCGCCGCTCGGGATCGTGACCTCGATCTAGCGCTCCTGTCAATTGCCGGTGCAAACCCGCAGCAGCTGACCGCTATATCCATATTGGACGGCACCATCGTGATGACTACAGGCATTATCATCGCAGCAGGCGGCACCGGACTAGTTGGACTGAGCACTGCTATGGTCTATTGGCCCCTTGTTCACAGTCTGTCAATAGCTTTTCCTTGTCAGTTCTTCCTTATATGTGGGTTGCTGATCATCGTCGTCGGGTCGTTAGCGACCATGCTGACGGCGCGGCCTGCTCTGAGGCGCTCGCCCATAGCCATTTTGCAAGGGGCTATAGGCGAATGATTGACACCAAGCAACTGGAGTAGGTCTATAAAGATCGCTCTAAAGGTTTAGTTATTGACTGTAAATGTTGCAAATGCAATAGGAAAGTTTCGGGCTTCTTTGCCTATCAAGCTGTTCTGTTCCCCTTCGTTGCGCAAAATAGAAAGCTCTATGGGCTTGGATATAGTGGGCGGACCCTTTTGATCATTCATGCTCCGATAACAGAATCAGGAAGCCTCCAGCATACGGGCCTCTTGCACCACTGAAATGAAAGCTTCGGGTTCGTGCGCAAACCGGCCCAAGAACAACCCGTCGACAGCTGGCCATAATTCAGTCAGAAGCCCGGGTCCTGCCGAACCTCCATAAATGATGGATATTTTATCGTCGTACTGTCGGAAATGTTCGCAAATAGCAGTACATACTTCGCGCACATACTCTGTTGATGCGGGATGCTGTGCTCCTATCGCCCATATCGGTTCATATGCCACCCATAGCGGGCCTGGTTTATGACCATCCACAGCGTTATTGATCTCTTCGATACATACTTGCGATGCTTTCCCCGCATCCATGCGTTCTGGTTCGCCCACACACAACAATGGAGTGAGACCGTTGCGCCAAGCAGCGGCCACCTTACCTGAGATAAGGGCATCGTCCTCGTGATAATATCTGCGACGTTCAATGTGCCCGATTTCTACGATCGAAGCACCCAGAGCAGCCAAATCTGAGCCAGATACTTCTCCTGTGTACGCTCCTCTGTCGTCGGGACAGACATCTTGGGCTCCGAGTCGCACCCCTGCCGGTTTCAGCAACGATGCCGCTGAAGCAATCGTGAGAAAATCAGGAAGCACGGCCATAACGACAGAATCAGCGTCATGGATGGGCTTCAGTAGTTGACTCAGACGCCGACAATAGTCTAGCGTCCTCTTTCGGGGGAAATACATCTTGGTACTTAAGGCAACGATTGCCATGACTTCTACTTCCGCATGATCGAATTATTTAGTATCTACTGTCAATTTGTTTGCAGTCATAGCTCCTTGGCAGAAGCAACGTCACTATTCCTGCAACGTCTCATCGCACAGGCGCGCAGAGACATTTTTGAGCTGTCTACCGCGCGCCTGAACGCATCTATTCACTTAGGCCAGCCGTCTTAGCAGGTTCCTAGCGTCCCGCGTTCGTATTCGTTAATTCGGTCGACCTTAGGAGCGCTGCGCGATTTGGGGTCAAACGTATGACTCAGGTACTCGTCCATAAACATCTTGGCCGACTCCACTCCTACTACTTGTGCTCCCATTGAAATGAGATTCGCATTATTGCTGAGCACAGCTCGTTGAGCCTGATAGATATCGGTCACGCATGCGCAATAAGCGCCGGGGACCTTGTTAGCAGCGATGGACACACCTATGCCGGTTCCGCACAGCAGAATGCCGCGGTCCTCTTCACCGGCGGCAACCGACTTTGCCACCGCTATGGCGGTGTTGGCATAAATAGGATCCCCAGAGGGGAAGTCGACCACTTCATGACCGAGCCGCTCAGCCTCTTTTATCAAGGCCTGCTTGAGCTCAGTGGCATTGGGATCACAACCGAAAGCCAGCTTCATATCTACTCCTCTTTCCCTGAATTCTGTTCCTGCGAGCGCTTGTAATCCATGCCCATCTTGGCGTACACTGCAGCGACACGAGTCGCCTCAATCATGCTGCGCCCCTGAGCGGTCCCTTTCCCGGCAATATCGAAGGCAGTGCCATGATCTACAGAACTACGCATAAAGGGCAGCCCCAGCGTTATCGTCACTGCATGCTCGAAGTCCAAAGTTTTGCAGGCGATATGGCCTTGATCGTGGTACATCGAGAGAATGCAGTCATTGTGTCCGTCTAGGTTCAGCGCGAAAATGGCATCAGCCGAAAGAGGACCTTCTGCGCAGATTCCAAGCTTTTGTGCATCTTCGACAGCTGGGCGGATATCGGTGATTTCTTCGGTGCCGAACATACCGCCTTCGCCCACATGGGGATTCAAGGCAGCGACGCCGATAGTCGGGTGCTTGAATCCGAGTTTCTTGAATTCTGTGTCGATATTCTTGAGAAACTCGAGGATGCGATCATGGTTGGCCAGATCGCAAGCCTTGCGTAAGGAAACATGACGGCTGACGAAAAAGACACGCAGCTTATGGACGTTGAACATGGTCAAGGCATAAGGCGAATGCGTGAGCTCCTGATAGATCTCGGTATGCCCAATATAAGGAACGTCCGCCATTTTCAGCGCGGCCTTA
Organism: Bifidobacterium sp. A11; assembly: GCF_000499185.1. Taxonomy (NCBI): domain Bacteria; kingdom Bacillati; phylum Actinomycetota; class Actinomycetes; order Bifidobacteriales; family Bifidobacteriaceae; genus Bifidobacterium; species Bifidobacterium sp. A11. Next base: position 87,397 of record NZ_AWUO01000003.1, on the reverse strand, counting down.
TTGATTGCTGCAGTGGAGACTGCATCGATCTTGCCGGCCATTCCTAGGTCGATGGACTTGGTGATGTATGAGTAAGCGCGAAGAGCCGCATCACGCTGAGGGTAGCCATATTCGATCTTTGCGTCATTTGCTACATCGGTCTGTAACAGATCGACTGTGCCATAGCGGTAATATGCTTCGCTGGGATCATTAATCATATGGATCTTCAGAGCATCTACATTGCATACTTTCATAGCCTGCTCAAAGCTGTCGCGATGTCCGATGACGAATGGTTTGCATATGTCGTAAATCATCGCGGACCTCATCGTCTGGACTACAGTTTCAGGTCCGATTCCAGCTGGATCGCCAAGGGTTATGGCCATGACTGGCTTTTGCAATTCTTCGCTCATATCAAATAGTTGCTTTCTCTGATTGGTTTATTTGGACATGCTGTTCATCGAAAAGGCGGTTGACGACCTGAAGGGAGGTCTCTTCTACGCCGGTCAATCCTCCTTTGCATATGACTGGCGTGCCCGAGAAGGGTCCGCCGACAATAACTGATTGATCTACTTGAGGAATGAGGTAGTCGACCATGTGCAGCCCCTGTGCCTCGATGGCCTTGCAGAAACGCACCGTGGTGTCGCCGCCCGTCAGATAAAAGCCGGCGCAACGTTCGGGAGTAACTATATTGGCCACCGTGCGGGCGACTTCACTGAATTTTTCCGTTATCAGATTCGAGGCTTCTTCGGCAGGAAGGCCGCTGATCTTGGTCAATTCGTCAGGTTTGGCAGGGAGCTTGTCTTCTAAGGCGTTGTCAACAGCCAGAAGTACCACCCTCGGCTGATGGGAGCTTGACGACAGTATTTGTCTGGCTTGCTCTTTGACCCGCTGCATTTCCTCGCTGCATACTGAAGGCTTATTCGAAATCAGTTTCATGGGATCGACTGAAAGAACCGCTGTGCCGGGTTCCGCAGCCAAACGCATCATCTGCATACGAGTGGTCTTCGTGGCGCTGCCGGCACAGGTAAGCACGATGCCCTTGTCGAATTTGCTAGCCTCGGTACGTACTGATCGATCAGGGCGAGGACTTGGATGAATGGAGCTGTGCTTCATAGCCAATGCCAGTGTGAACGGGCCCGGATCCACGGCAACCACTTTCCATCCCAAATCGACGACGGCCTCTGCGATCCACTGAATCTCCTGCAATGTAGCGGCATCAATCACAAAGACCCTGCAGCCTCTCGCCTGTTGCAGCAGAAGTTGAGCTGCTATGGTATGGGCGCCGAGCACTACATCGTCGACCGGGACATAAGCCACCTTTTGTTTCATCTGAGACTGCACCAGATTGCGCACGTCGGAAAGCACCACAGGTGTGCGCACATCATGTGCGACGTCGGTCATTGCCAGGGGAATCGAGTCAATCAGCAGATATCCGCCGATCATGACTTTTTTCGATTGAGGCATCGCCGGCACCACCAGAGCGACATAGTCGTCATCTAGGGCCGACAGCATTCCTTCTACTTCAGCACCTATGTTGCCGCGCATGGTGGTGTCGATGCGTTTGGAAAACTGTGTGGCGCCGAGTGAAAGTAAACTCTGTGTGGCTTCACGAACCGCTTTGTATGCTTCCTCTGGCTTCATGGCACGAGAATCAGTGCTGGTGATAATCACGTCTTCATCCGGGCTTACGATATCCGCCATGGTTCGTGCGTCGTAGCACAATGTCGGCTCTATTCCTTCTCGTGCCAGCAGTGCTCCTACGGTAGTTCCACCAGTGACGTCGTCGGCCACAATGCCAAGTTCGGTCATCATTACTCCTTTACTGCTTCAAAGCTGTACTGATGGGATGAAAAAACTCATTCGGCAGCTGCTTCCACTTTGACGGCCTCGTCCTTTCTTGGTTCAACGGCAGGTTTGAACTCGGTTAATGTGAGAAGAATGAAGAAAGCGAGGACCAATATCAGTACGAAATAGCTGAAGGCCAACGTGTAATTGTGCGTGGCATCGAGCAGCGCACCGACGATCAGCGGAGCGAAGAACCCACCGAGATTGCCGCCGCTGTTGATGATGGAAATGGCAAATGGATAGGTTGAATCGGTTGTTATATTCATTGCAAAGGATGTAAAGCCGGACCAACCGATGTTGAGGAAGAAACCGGCAAGAATCAGTACGATTGCTAATAGTGCGGTGCTGTTGGGCGTAATCAGCAGAATTGCCATCATTACTGCTGTCATCAGTGCCGTAATCAGCATCGCAGGCTTCCTGCGTCCGCGGAAAATACGATCTGAGACAAAGCCGCCAAGAATAGCACCGATCAGACCTCCGATGTACGGAGTGGACGACATCCAGCCCATGGAAATGGTTCCATAGCCTCGCGCGCTCTTCAAATAGTCAGGAATCCAGGTAATCATCCCATAGAGCACGTTGTTCATGCAGAAGTAGGCAAGCGTAACGCCCCAGATGTTCCAGGACTTGAGCACTTCGCCGTTACGACGAAGACGACGGCCCTGGCGCAGTCTGATGACCTTATCGATCCAGCCCATATTGCCGAAATCGACCGCTGTGGCCTTGCCTCCGTTCTTGTCCCCTTCGATATACTCAAGCTCAGCCTTGTTGACGTGCCTGCTCTCCCTGGGGTGAGAACGGACGACCAGATAAAATACCAAGGCCATGATGAATCCGGGGACGGAGAACCAAATAAATACGGATCTCCAGCCAAATGCCTGTGCCAGGAACACGGAAACTATTGGGACAAGAATCGGGGCCACCATGGTAGAGCCGATGTAGACACCTGTCGCGATGCCCTTTTCTTTCAAAGGGAACCATGAGTTGATTGTCGACGTCATGCCTACGGGTGTGGGTCCTTCAATCAGTCCAAGGAACAGACGCAGGACCAGCAGCGCCAACGCTCCACCCACATGGCCCATGAGGAATGTGACGATCGAAAAACCTAGGATCGCCACGGAAACGATCTTCCTGGTGCCAAACTTACCCATGACCAAGCCGGCGGGAATTTGCGAAACAGCATATCCCAGGAAGAAAAGGCTGGATACTGCTCCTGCCTCAAAGTTTGAAATCTGGAATTCGCTTCTCATCATTGGCAGAACGGCGCCGATATTGGAACGATCTGCCATGCAAATAACGTAGCCTACGAAGATTGTCGAAAGGACAACCCAGCGATAACCGCTACGGTGCGGTTGTGCCGCTTTCTGTGTAGATGCCATATATGCTTCCTTGCAATATGAGTTCGGTTGAAACATGAAAATTTATATCAATTGTTCTTGTGATTTGAAACCTGATCCTGTATTTTTGAGAAAAGAAGTCAAAATGCTGTAGCGAAGATGATACAAATGACGAACAAAGTTGATAACGAAATGTCTCATGACCGACTTGCCGATGTGGCGGAATTGTATTGGATCCAAGGGCTAAAGATAGAACGAGTGGCACGGGAGTTGGGTATTTCACGCTCAACGGTTTCCAGACTCATTGCAAGGGCCAGAAAGGAGCATGTCATTGAATTCGTTGTTCATAGAACAAAGAATTCAGCACTTGAGTTGGAGAACCGACTCATCCAGAAATACCATGTCCGAGTAGTCGTTGCCGATACCAGCGACAATGCAGACAACACATTGAAAAGAATGGCTGTAGGAAAATGCGCAGCTATCTGGCTCAATACCCTTGTTCATTCCAACACCACAATCGGGGTTGCCTGGGGCCGCACCATAGAGGCTATGTCCTTGCAATTGCAACAGCGTCATTTGCCCGGCATGCGAATACTTCAGCTGCACGGGTTCGGTAACTCGCAGACCTTTGGAGAGAACTATGCCACCCAGATTCTGTCGCGGTTTCATAAGAACTTTGATGCATCAGTGCGACTTCTTCCGCTTCCTGCTATTTTCGACTCTGAGAATACCAGGAATCTCATGTATCAGGAATCGAGCATACGTAAGATTCTTGAACTACGAAAACACATGAATATGATGGTCACTTCTGTCGGCACGCCGAACGGATCTGACCCAAGCCCGTTGTTTACGCCAGGACTGTTGAGCAGCAAAGACATCAAGGTCCTGCATGAGCAAAAGGTGATCGGTAATCTTGCATCAACTTTTTACCGGGCCGATGGCAGTACCAGTGACATTGACCTGAACAGCAGATCGACCGGATTGAACCGCACCGAGCTGATGAGTGTGGAAACGCGGTTGTTTCTTGTAGCTAGCCCCAGTAAAGTCCAAGCTCTGCATGTCGCTCTCAGGTCCGGATTTGTAACACATCTGGTGGTCGACCGCCAAACCGCTGCGGCTCTGCTTGAGTTATAACTAATCCAAATGAGAAGTGGATATTTGATATGTGCAACATTGATGATTGGGTAGTGTGTCCAGACGCGTATATTGCTCTGACATGGAGAAGACGTATAGGCTTAGTTTTCAGACTAAGAAAATGATGTATGATGAAGTTATCTAATGAAATAGGCTCGTACTCGGGCAAGGAGTACGAGCCTATAATCAGTAGATCGACGGATTAGTGCCTGGTGCGTTTGGGTGTAATCCAAACGGTAGTTTTCGGGTGCCTTTCGGCATAGGGTATGGTTACATATCTTCCAGTCCCAGCATCTTGGGGCTGGATCCGCCTATGCATGTGCTTGGTCATTTCGCCTCCTTTCCGGATTGAATCTGCAGGTTGACGGCACGCGCACCATCTTCCTGATTCACCCTTTATCTTACACCATCAATCTACTAAATATGGGGTTATTGAAGAAAAAAACACTATATTTAGTGTTTTATATTTCATATGTAATCAATATATAACTCGAATTAGCGGGATCATACGTAGTGCGCCCGGTGAAGCTGTGATTTACCTGGTAGTGGATGCCAGCAGGATCATCTGTGATAGGCGCAAAGGCTGGGGCCGATAAAAGGATAAGAAAAGGCTCGGATAAGGTGTAGAGAGTTGTAAGACATGAATATCTCTCAATCCGTGGATGAAGGTCGCATTTGGTGCTTTTACTCTTTTTAGCTCCAATGCGGAGAAGTGTAGTCAATCTGTTTGGTTGCGTGGTGGATTTATATTTGAGTCCACAATTTGTTTTATATTATAACTCAATTATGTCGAAGTATCACTTGGCGTGTGACAGTTCTTAGCAACATTCAGTTGAATAGTTTTAAAGATCCCCCCCCCCCTGCCTGGACAAGGGACTCTTGCCGCATTCGTTAATTTGGATCAGTGAGGGAAATATGTGTTTTGATATTCAATATTAGTGAGCTTAAGGTCCGTGCTGGACTGTCAAGCATCGAAGCGTCGAGCCGTTGCTGCACAAGGGTTCCAAGTTTATTGAGCTATTTTGTCGCTCTTATGCTTAGTTCACGAAGTCGATGACTAAAAATGTCGGCATGAGTGATATCCGCTAGTCGGCTCACAAGCAAAAGTAATGTATGAATTTTTTAGTAGGTCTATCTCTAGATCTAGCCGTGCCAGATATTAATAATACAATTGACTATCACTCTGTCAATGGTAGGGCAGTACAAGATTTTTAGCAAAAAGTGCCACTCCTGATTAGGGTCGGCGCTTTAAGATTTGTGGAGCTGCGGGGAATTGAACCCCGGTCCGGTGACCGTACCCTCAGTCTTCTACGTGCGTAGTCTGCTGGCCATTGTGGCTATCTGTCTGCCCCCACCTGTGTCGCAGACAACCGGTGGCGGGCATAGCCGCAGTAAAAGTCCCCGAACCGCCCTGTGGCGCGGCAGTCCAGGCAAGTCTTCTTAATGACGCTCAGCATCCCCCCGAAGGCGAAGGGGAGTGAACGGAGCAGCTGCTCACTGGTTAATCCTGGCGCGAAGCTCAGGCAGCGAGAGCGAACTCAGTGCGGTTAGATTTAGCACTTGTTGTTTGCGGGAGGACATTAACGAGCGGACCCCCGCGTTCTCGGCACGCTTCCCTGCGACGAACAGGTCACCGTCGAAACCGATCAGCCCCAATCTTGAATTATCAAGCTCTGCCGATGCCATTACGGACCGGCCTCGTCAGTATACAACAGATGGACGCTGCGGATATTCCCGCTTCTCCCTAGGCATTGACTTGAATCCTGATCTATCCACAAAGGCCAGTAGACGGGGCTTGTCGGCATCTGGTAAATGCTAACTTCCATAGATAAAAACTGTGGTCCTGTCCAGCCGACAGCTCGACCGGGCGGGACCAAATCATGTTTAAAGGCGAGGGATCACTGACCCTGCTGGCCCAGATAGTCGGGGATATGCTCGGGATATTCGGGCCAGGCGCCCTGCTGGGTGCAGACGAAGGCGGCGGTGTTGACGGCAGCCCGGTGGGCCTGGGTCAGGGAGGCCCCCAGCAGACGGTTGATGGCGAAGGTGCCGGAGAAGGCATCGCCGGCCCCGACTGTGTCGGCCACGGTGATCTCAGGCGTGGGCAGGTGTGAGGACTGGCCGTCCGCCAGGTAGATTGTGCTGTAGTCGCTGCCGGCGGTCAGCACGATGGTGTCCAGGTGCCACTGGTCCATGAACCAGCGGCAGAGCTCGTCGTCGGTGGCTCCGGGAACGTGGAACATGTCGCGCAGGGTGACCAGCTCCTCGTCGTTGAGCTTGAAGACCGTGGCCATGTCCAGCAGTTCCTGGATCAGATCCTTGCTGTAGAAGGTGCCTCGCAGGTTGATGTCGAAGAAGCGCATGGCATGGCTCTTGGTGTGGCGCAGGACTTGCAGGCAGGTCTCGCGGGACTGGCTGTTGCGCATGCTCAGCGTGCCATAGCAGACGGCATCGGCCTTGCTGGCCAGTCCGGCCAGGTTATCCGTGTACTCCAGATGATCCCAGGCCACATCCGGTTTGAAGACGTACTGGGGGATGCCCTCGGTCAGCTGGACCTCGACGGTGCTGGTGGGGTGGTCGTTGTGTTGCAGCACGGCATCGACGCCGGCCTGGTGAACAGCCTCCTCAAGCTCCCGGCCAAGGTCGTCGCGTCCGACCGCGCTGATGGCATAGCCTTCCGCTCCGTTCTTGGCTGCATGGTAGCTGAAGTTGACCGGTGCGCCACCGGCCCGCTTGCCTGTAGGCAGGACATCCCAGAGGATCTCGCCGATGCTGAGGACCATGGGTTTACTGGTCATGGTGTTCCTTTCCTGATGACGGGTGAGGCGCCCGCCTTGTGCTTGTTGATTTCACAGCTGTACGGCCCATGCTGGCCGGGTGCTCCAAAAACTGGTTGGCCGCCACTGCCGCAGCGCCGGTCAGTGTGGCATCGATTGGAAGGTGGGAAAGCAGGATCTGTGTGTGCTCGCGCAGGCCGGGCAGGGCGCGCTGGGAGACTATGTCTCGAACCCGTTTTAGCAGGCGGGTACCAGCGGCGGCCACCATGTCTCCGATGACAATTTGGGCGGGGTTGTAGGCATTGACGATGGTCACGCAGCCATAGCCTACGTAGTCGGCTATCTGATCCACCAGAGCCTGGGCGGCCTGTTGACCGGATCGGGCCTGGTCGAACAGGCTCGCGCAGGCCTTGGCGTGGGTCATGGCCTCGACTCCAGGGAAGTGATCCCGCATATCCGGTTGACACATGCGGTGGTGGATGGCTACCGCCGAGCAGTAGCATTCCAGGCAGCCACGGTTGCCGCACTCGCAGGGCAGACCGTTCAGATCGATGCTGACGTGGCCGATCTCGGTGGCCGCTCCCTGGCTGCCGTCCACTAGGGCGCCCCTGTCGATGACACCCAGTCCTACGCCTTCGCCCACGAGAAAGTAGGCCATGCTGGATGCACTCACGCGTGGGTCGAACAGGCTCTGGGCCAGTGCCCCGGCCCGAGCGTCCTGCTCGATGAAGGTGGGTACGCGGAAGGCCTGACCGAATTCGTGGATAAAGTCCACGCTGCGCCAGCCGGGCATGCTGGTGACCAGGGCGATGCGTCCGCTCTCGCGCAGATAAGGGCCCGGCACGGCCATGCCCACCGCCACGATGGCGGGGTTCGCCTCAAGTCGTCTTGCCACTCGGGTTCGGACATCGGCTACGGCGTTAGGGATGTCATCGGGGTTGACGGGTGGCAGCTCCTCCGAGTCCAGCAGGCGACCGCTGATGTCGAACAGTCCGATGCTGACCAGGCTGCGGGCGAACTTGACTCCGATGACCTGGTAGCGGTCGGCGTTCAGGGCCAGGCCGATGGATCGACGGCCGCCCTCTGAGTCCATGCTGCCGGTCTCGCTGATCAGGCCCAGATCCATCAGGCGGTTCACCAGTTTGCCTACGGCTGCCGGTGTCAGATCAAGGTCCCGGGCCATCTGGGCTCGCGAACTGATGCCTTGCTGGTGCAGATACTGGACGATGCGTGACTGGTTGAGCTCGGAGAGGGCCTTTGGCGTGCTGGCGTAGGTGCTGCTGCGCATATCGACCTCCTCCTTGAGTGGTTCCGTCACGCGATCCTCGCGCACTTTATGAACAGCGTTTATATATTAACACTGTTTAATATCTGCTGGCAAACCCCTCCGACTGTTCTAAAACTGTTCAAGGTGCCGAGAAGGGGATTGCCATCTGCATCCGTCGAACTTGTCTGCTCAAGGGGCAGGGTTTCGGCTGGTAGCCAAGGTCGAACTATCCAGGCGGGAGTAGTCTGGTCTTCTATCCATCGATGTTGATTGGGTCGGCTATGCACCGGAGATCATAAACGATGGCGGAGGAGTTGTATGCAGGCAACGGATTGGAACCAGGGTTGGCGCTATCGACATTTGCAGGAGTCAGAAGAACCCTGGAAGCCCGTTGAGCTGCCTCACGATGCCATGCTGGCAGAACCCAGAAGGGCCGATGCTCCGAGCGAGGCTAACAGTGGATGGTTCGTCGGACGCGATTACGAATACTGCAAGCCGGTACGTGCTGACGGTCTTAAGCGGCATGATTCGATGATTCTGGAATTCGAGGGCGTGTACCAACACAGCGAGGTCTGGCTGGATGACCAACGCCTGAGCTTTCACCCTTATGGATACACGGGGTTCTTTGTCGACCTGAGTGGGAAAATCCGACCGGGGAAACCGGGCGTGGTTCGTGTTGTCGCCCGCAACGCCCAGCAGCCCAATTCGCGTTGGTATTCCGGAGCAGGCATCTACCGGCCCGTCACGCTCTGGAGTGCTGGCCCGCAGTATCTGTACCCGGACGGCATCAGGGTCTCTACGCTTGGGGTCAACCCCTGTGCCATCCGGGTCTCATTGCGGGCATCGTCAGGCGGGACTGTACAGGTTTGCATTATGCGCCATACTAATGAAGAAACTCGGCCCTTGGCTGAGGTCGCAGTCCCTGTGGAGTCCGATGGCAGAGCCCAGGTCGATATCGACCTACCTGGCGCCCAGCCATGGAGCCCGGAAAACCCGACGCTGTATGAATGCCGGGCGCTCTTCGTCTCCTCATCGGGTTGCCATGACCAGGCTCAAGCGACATTCGGCATACGAACGGTGGCCTGGGGGGATCAGGGGCTGCTCATCAACGGTGTTCGCAGGATTCTCAAGGGTGCCTGCGTCCACCATGACAACGGGGTCCTTGGCGCCTGCGCCTGGCCCGAGGCCGAGGAGCGGAAGGTGAGGTTGCTGAAACGTAATGGCTACAACGCCATTCGCAGCGCCCACAACCCATGTTCGAAAAGTCTTCTGGCAGCTTGCGACCGTCTGGGTATGCTGGTCCTGGACGAATATGCCGACCAATGGTACATCCACAAGACCATCCACGACTATGCGGAATACCTCCCGAAATGGTGGCGCAGGGACCTGGCTGATATGGTTGCCAAGGATTTCAACCATCCATCGGTCATCGTGTACTCCATCGGCAACGAGGTCAGCGAAACCGCCCAGTCCAAGGGGGTAGAGCTGACCAGGCGCATGGTTAACTTCCTCCACGGTCAGGATTCGAGCCGACCGGTTACCTGCGGGGTCAACATCTTCTTCAACTTCCTGAGTTCGATCGGGCTCGGGGTGTATTCGAGCAAGAAAGCGGCCAAGCAGGTGGCGCACGATGGGTCAAAGAGGAGCGTGTCACTTTCGATTAAGCGCCACGGATCTGTAGGGAGCCGATTCTTCAATGAGATGGCCGGAATCATGGGGGCGGACTTCATGAAGAGAGGTGCCACCCTGCCATCCTGCGACCGCCTGACCCGTGATGCCTTCGCACTTATGGACGTGGCCGGATACAACTATGGAATCAAACGATACCTTCAAGACCTCCGCAGATACCCCCATCGGCTCATCCTGGGGACGGAGACCTTCTGCAGCGACGCTGACGAGTTCATGCGTCTGGCCTCCCGTTGCCCGCGCCTGATCGGAGACTTCGTCTGGGCAGGTATGGATTATCTGGGCGAAGTCGGCGTGGGCGCTTGGGAGTATCGACAGGAAGCTCCACGGTTCAGCGGGCTGGGCTGGCTGACCGCTGGTTCCGGCCGTCTGGATCTGACGGGCAGGCCGCTGGGCGAGGCTTTGTACACACGGGTGGCGTTAGGGGGCGAGACCGGACCTTATTTAGCTGTGCGGCCTGTCAACCACTCGGGGGAGAGGCATTCTCCCAGCGCCTGGAAGATGACAGATGCTCTTGACTCATGGTCTTGGGACGGCTGCGAGGGCAGGACCGCCCAGGTTGAGGTCTATGCCCGCGCTCATGAGGTTGTGTTGATGCTGAATGGTCGTTGCCTTGGCCGCTCGCGTTGGCGGGGTAGCACTCGATTCCGTTTCTCCTGCCCTTATGAACACGGCCTGCTGGAGGCGTTGGCCTACGACAGCTCGGGCAGGTTGATTGGACGGAGTCGGTTGCGGTCAGCCGCTCCCCAAACCATGGTCAAGCTGGAGGCCGATCGGAGCACCGTTCGCCCGGGAGGGTTGTGCTTTGTGAGGGCAAGGTATACCGACCAGCAGGGCATTGACAAACCCATGACATCAGGGGATTTGACTGCTCAGGTAGAGGGTGGCCGACTGCTGGCCTTTGGGTGTGCCGCCCCATACAATCCCGAAGGGTTTTTGACCGGGCATACGCGCACCTATTACGGTCAAGCCTTGGCAGTGGTGCAGGCGGATCGGTCAGCAGGTTCAGACGGCTCGGACGTACCCAAGCAGCTTGAACTCAAGGTTTCCGACGGTCATCGCAAGGCTGCTTTGCGCCTTCCAATCCGCGGGTGACGTGATCGCCATCTATATAATTCAACGAATTGACAAAATCGATCCGTCCCTCTACTCTTATTGTTCAGGAGGCAGGAACTGGTTTCCTCCCCTGTGAAGGCTGTAAAGGCAATGCATTAGGCAAAGGAGCATTATGGGTCTGTGGGACGTTGACAAGATCGAATACGTAGGTCGCCAGGGTGTCAAGGAGGGCCTGGGCTTCCGTTACTACGACAAGAACAAGGTGGTGGCCGGCAAGCCCATGAAGGACTGGCTGCGCTTCGCTGTGGCCTGGTGGCACACTTTCAACCAGGGACTGGTGGATCCCTTCGGCGATCCCACCGCGCAGAGGCCCTACTACCGCTACACCGATCCCATGGATCAGGCGCTGGCCAAGGTGGATTACGCCTTCGAGCTCTTCACCAAGCTGGGGGTCGAGTTCTTCTGCTTCCATGACCGTGACCTGGCTCCCGAGGGCGACACCCTGCGCGAGACCGATGCCAATCTTGACAGAGTGATCGATCGCATCGAAGCCGCCATGAAGGACACGGGCGTCAAGCTGCTCTGGAACACTTCGTCGCTCTTCACCAACCCCCGTTTCGAGGCTGGCGCCGGCACCTCGCCCTTCGCTGATATCTATGCGTATTCGGCAGGCCAGCTCAAGCACAGCCTGGAGATCGGCAAGCGTCTGGGTGCCGAGAACTACGTCTTCTGGGGCGGCCGCGAGGGCTACGAATCCCTCTGGAACACCCGGATGAAGGAGGAGCAGGACCATATGGCCGCCCTCTTCCACATGTGCGTGGACTACGCCAAGGAGATCGGCTTCGACGCGCAGTTCCTGATCGAGCCCAAGCCCAAGGAGCCCACACTCCACCAGTACGACTACGATGCAGCCACCACCATCAACTTCCTGCGTACCTACGACCTGCAGGATAACTTCAAGCTCAACATCGAGGGCAACCACGCCAACCTGGCCATGCATACCTATCAGCATGAGGTCCGCGTGGCCCGCGAGGCCGGCTTCCTGGGATCCCTGGATGCCAACCAGGGCGACAAGTTGATCGGCTGGGACATGGACGAGTTCCCCTCGGATCTCTACGATGCCACCGCCGTCATGTGGGAGGTGCTGGCCAATGGAAGCATCGGGCCCCGCGGAGGCCTGAACTTCGATGCCAAGCCACGCCGCTCCTCCTTCCTGCCTGAGGATCTGTTCAGGACCCACATCGTGGGCATGGACACCTACGCCGCCGGTCTGCTGGTCGCGGCCAAGATGCACGAGGACGGCTACATCGAGCAGCTGCAGCAGGAGCGTTACTCCTCCTTCGAATCTGGCATCGGTTCGACGGTAAAGGACGGCACGGCCACGCTGGCCTCCTTGGAGGAGTACAGCCTCGACAAGCCGCAGGCCGAACTGATTGCCGCCGACAAGTCTGACCATCTCGAGGTCGTCAAGGCCACCATCAACAACTACATCGTCGAGGCTCTGGCACAGGCCTGAGCTGTAACCGGCTATCGTTGCTTAGCTCCGCGAGTGAAAGCTCGCGGAGCTTTTTTATGTGCTGACCAAGGCAGACATGTTTGCCAGGTATGACACGCCAATTTTATCTGAGCCCTATCGCCCGGACCGGAGAGGAGTATAATCGAACTAAACCGCTTTAGTAGAGATGCGAAGCGGACCTACGAGGAGGTTGTGAGGATGCAGCTGAAGATAGAACGCGTGCTTGACAAGTGCGACCGTGTCATGCGTCAACGCGTGCTACCGAAGATTGAGCGGCCTGTGGGCCAGGTCCAAGTCCGCTCTTTCGTCATTTCCGGCGAACCGATACCGTCATCGGAGTTCTTCGGAAAATTACAGAGCAAGAGCGTGGACTTCCAGCCTCTCTCCCTAGGGGACACCTGGGGCACGACCTGGGGGACCACCTGGATGGAGGTGACCGGCCACATCGATGCCGACTGGGCCGCCAAGGCACCGATTGAGCTGGTGGTCGATCTGGGCTGGCATCCTGATGCGCCCGGTGGCCATTTTGAAGCCCAGGCCTATAGGAGCGACGGATCGATCATCAAGGCCGTCAATCCCCGCAATCGTTGGATTCCGCTCGACGGGACCGACCTGGATGGGAATCCGACCCGTGACGAGGCTTCGGTCATCAACCCTGATGGAACCTTTACCATCTATCTGGAAGCGGCCTGCAATCCGCTCCTGCTTGGCACCCCCGCATTCGTGGAGACGCAGCTGGGGGAGGGAACAACCGGTCGCGCCGATGAGCCCAATGTCCTCAAGCAAATGGACGTCTGCCATTTTGACCATGAGGCATGGAACTACTACATGGATCTTGAGGTCACTGCCCAGCTGATCCGCGAATGCGACCAGAGTCAGCCACGGTACTGGCGTCTGGGCAAGGCCCTGCAGCGCTCGCTCAATATTTACGATGAGCGTGACCTGACCACACTCGGGCCGGCTCGACAGGCTCTGGCAGGTGTGCTGGCGGTGCCGGCGACCCCCAGTGCCCTGGACCATGCGGCAGTGGGTCATTCCCATATTGACTCCGCCTGGCTCTGGCCCAAGCGGGAGACCAGACGCAAGGTAGCGCGGACTGTTTCGAACATGCTCGCCCTGATGGAGCGCGATCCTCAATTCATCTATGCCATGAGCTCGCCCCAGCAGTATGCATGGCTGGAGGAGGATCATCCCGATCTCTTCGCACGCGTCAAGCAGCGCATCCAAGAAGGCAGGTTCATCCCCGTCGGGGGGATGTGGGTTGAGTCTGACGGCATGCTGCCCTCAGGGGAGTCGCTGACCCGTCAGTTCACCTATGGAAAGCGGTACTACCGGGAGCATCTGGGGGTGGATACAACCGTGGTCTGGGAACCGGACAGCTTCGGCTACACGGGCCAGTTCCCGCAGATTGCCCGCCGTGCAGGAATGACATCCTTCCTTTCGCAGAAAATCTCCTGGAATGATACGACCAAATTCCCGCATCATACCTTCGACTGGCAGGGCATTGACGGCACGGCCATCTTCACGCATTTCCCTCCCATGGATACCTATGCCTCAAGCATGACGGCCCGCGAGCTCAACCACTCCGAAGAAAACTACCAGGACAAGGACATCTCGACCAGGGCCTTGGTGCTGTTCGGCTATGGCGATGGCGGTGGCGGCACCACCAGGGAGATGCTGGGACGCTATGAGCGCCTGCATGACGTGGAGGGATCGGCCAAGGTACGGTATCAGGCTCCTGCAGACTTCTTCCGTCAGTCCGAGGAAGAGATCCGCGCGGAGGCTGGTTCCGAAATGCCCGTCTGGAAGGGCGAGCTCTATCTGGAGCTGCACCGCAAGACCCTGACCTCCCAGCAGGATATGAAGCGGGGCTGCCGGCAGGAGGAAGCCATGCTGCGCACGGTCGAATACCTCTGCGCCTACGCCGGTTTGGTCGATGACTCATACACCTATCCCCGTCAGGAGCTGGACCAAATCTGGCGCACGCTGCTGCTCAACCAGTTCCACGACATTCTTCCAGGTTCCGCCATCTCCTGGGTCCATAGGCTGGCCAGGGAGGACTACCGCAGGGATATCGCCCGTCTGGAGCAGATCGGCGATGAGGCTGCCCGCGTCATAGCCTCCGCCCGGCCGCAGGCACCCATGGTGTCTGATGCCAGGCTGGTGCCCATGGACGGCAGGGGACAGACGGCTTGGGAGCCCGTCGGACCAGTACAGGCCCAGGAAGGCCCCGAGGGTATCAAGCCTGTCCAAGTCAGCCAAGAGGGCGACGGATTCGTCATGGACAACGGACTTATCCGGGCCGTCGTCGGCTCGGACGGCGAGGTTCATTCCATTCTCGACAGGACCTCCGGCAGGGATCTGGTCCCGCAAGGCTCCTCGGTGGGCGGTTACGAGCTCTTCAAGGACGAGCCCTACATGTGGGATGCCTGGGATCTGGAGCGCGATGCCCTGCTGACCGCTTCTCCGGTCGATGACCCAGTCACCATTGAGGCCTTGGATTCCGGTGTTCGTGTATCACGTCGGCATGGCGAAACCACAATCGTCACCACGATCGGGCTGACTCCCGGCGGCAGGCAGTTGGACTTCACTGCTGATGTGGACTGGCATCAGGACGAGCAGCTGCTCAAGGTGGACATCCCCGTCGCCGTTCAGGCCAGGTACGCGCAATTCGAGTGCCAGTATGGCTTCATCGATAGGCCCATCCAGAAGAACAACGCCGCTGAAGAGGCCCAGTTCGAGAGCTGCACGCACCGATTCGTCAGAATCAGCGACGACGACCTTGCTGTTGGCGTGGTCAACGCTTCTACATACGGCGGCGACACCACACCGATCCACTACGACGAGAAGGCTGGCAAAGAGGCAGGAACCTTGGTCAGACTGACCCTGCTATCCGCCCCGGTCTTTCCCGATCCGCATACCGACAGGGGCAAGCACAGCTTCGCTTGGTCCATCGTCCCTGGGGACACCCAGGCTGACATTCTGCAAGCAGCCTATGCCCTCAACGCTCCGGTCTTCCATCATGGGCTGCCTGCCGTTGAGCCGCTGGCTGGTGTCGAGGATATTCAGGGCACCACCGTCATCGACTGGATCAAGACGGCTGATGACGACAGCGGCGATGTGATTGTCAGGGTCTATAACCCGGATTCTTCGCCCTCCAAGGCCAGGCTGCACACAGGGTCCGTCCTGCAGGGGGCGACCGTGAAGGAGACCAACTCCTTGGAGGACGGTCCTGTGCCCGAGGGTGTGCGACCAGGCCTGTGCTCCGAGCAGGGGGCGCAAGCCGATGGGGCCTTGTTGGATCTGGTTCCCTTCCAATTCACCACCTTGAGACTCTCCAGGCGCTGAATCGCCTGACCATGGGTGTCTGTCCGGCCGGTTCGTTCGTCAATTTGGATCGGCCGGAAGCTCCACAAAGAAGTGAGTAGTAAAAACAGAAAGGAAGCTCCGATGAGAGCATTGAAGAAGGTAGCAGTACTGATCTGCGCGACTGCCATGGCGGGTTCGCTGGCGGCGTGCGGCGGAAGCAACAGCAGTTCAGGCGGGTCGAAGGACGGCAAGCCGTCAGGCGAGATCTCCTTCCAGACCTGGAATCTGAAGAACGACAAGTACACGCCGTACTTCAAAAACCTGATTTCGGCCTACGAGAAGTCGCATCCCGGCACCACCATCAAGTGGATCGACCAGCCCTCGGACAACTATGAACAGAAGCTGTCCGCCGACGCCGCAGCCAACTCCCTGCCTGACATCATCGATGCCGGTCCTTCCCTGATGTACGGTCTGGCCAAGGCCGGGGCCCTGATGAACATCAGCAAGGAAGCTCCCAAGGCCCAAAACAACTATTACAAGAACGCCTGGGATGCGGTGACCTTCAAGGGCAAGGACATCGAAGAGGGTGCCTACGGCTTCCCCTGGTACGTCAACGATGGACCCACCTATTACAACACCGAGCTCATGCAGAAGTGCGGGCTGGATCCCAATAAGCTGCCGGTGACCTGGGACGACTACTTCTCTCAGGCGGACACCATGGTCAAGAGCGGTTGCGGTGCCTACATGTCCACCATGCTGGGTGGTGCTGTCGATGACTATGCGTCGGCTGGCATCCCCATTATGAACAAGGACCACACCAAGTACATCTTCAATTCCCCCAAGGCCGTCAAGCACCTGCAGCGCTTCGTCGACCTGTTCAACAAGAAGGGAATTCCGCCGGAGGCCCTGAGCGCACAGTGGTCTCAGCAGGGCGAGTTCTTCCAGAAGGGCTCCATCGTGGCCATGGGCGGCAGCGCCTACTCGGCGGCGGACTTCAAGCAGAACTCTCCTGACCTCTACAAGCATCTGGCTGTGGGCACCAAGATCAGCGATGAGGGCAAGTCTGCCAGCCTGGCCTATGAGATGCTGGCTGTCAACGCCCAGACCAAGAACAAGACGCTCGCCCTGGACTTCGTCCAATATGTGACCAATGCCAAGAACCAGCTGGCATTCGCCAAGAAGTCCAACACCTTCCCCTCCAGCAAGGGCGGTCTTGATGATCCCTACTACGCCAACATCGACACCAGTGATGTTCAAGGCAAGGCGCTGAAGGTCACTCTGAACTCCGTAAAGACCGGGTACTCAAGCCGTCCTGCCGAGTTCACCGATGCCAATGGCAAGGACTACCTGCAACAGCAGGCCGCTCTGGCTCTGCAAGGCAAGCAGACCGCTAAGGAGTCCTTGGACAAGGCCGTCAAGTACGCCAACGAGAAGCTGCAGTAACTATGAGCCGCGTTGACTCTTCCGCCGTCCGGCCGAAGGCTTCTGCCCTCGGCCGGCCCGGCGGGTCTCAAGCCGGGGGACAAGGCGGCAAGGGGACCCATTGGACCACGACCCTGGCCCCCTACCTGTTCGTCTTCCCGGCCTTTGCTATCGTCTTCATCTTCGTCATCGTTGCTGCGCTGAATACCTGCCGGCTGGCCTTTACCGATTCCACGCTGCTGCGACCGGGCAAGTTCATCGGCATCCAGAACTTCGTAGCGATCGTGCATGACGACTATTTCTGGACCGCGCTGCTCAACTCCACCCTGTACGTGGTCTGCGTGGTCCCCTTTATGGTGATTCTTCCATTGATTTTGGCCAACCTGGTCAAGGGGAACTCCAGGATCATGGGGTTCTTCAGAACCTCCTTCTACACTCCCGTGGTCATGTCGGCCGTGGTGGTGGGAATGATCTGGACCAACCTGCTGGATCCCAAGGGGCTGGTCAACTCGGTTCTGGAGTCCTTGCACATCATCCACAGCCCGATCCCATTCCTCAGTGATCGCTGGCTGATACTGTTCACATCCATGTTTGTCACCATCTGGCTGGGTCTGGGATACTACATGGTCATCTACCTGACTGCCCTGGCCAACATTGACGCCTCCCTGTATGAGGCAGCATCCCTGGATGGGGCAGGTCCGGTAAGGCAATTCCTCTATGTCACCATTCCAGGAGTGAGATCCACCATCGTGCTGATCATGATGCTGTCCACCATCGCGGCCTTCCGCGTGTTCAACGAGATCTACGTGCTCACCAACGGCACGGCTGGTCCCGGCGGTGAGGACATCACCATGTCCATGCTCATCCAGAAGGAGGGCACGGGCATCCAGGCCAGAACAGGCTATGCCAGCGCGCTGTCGCTGATTGTTCTGGTTGTGGTCGGAGCCATGCTGATTCTGCAGCAGATCATCCAGAAGCGGGGGGAGGACTCATGAAAAGCGGTCACTCCAAAGTCACTGTTGGCAAGGTCGTCCAGTATCTTGTGCTCATACTGGTCTTCATCCTGCTGGTGGGGCCCTTCGTCTGGGAGCTTTCGCTCTCCTTCAAGGGCAAGGGCGACAACGTCTATGCGGTTCCGCCCTATATCATTCCGAAGACACCCACCTGGGATAATTACCTATCCGTCTTCAGGCAGGTCCCGGTCTTCCGGTACATGCTGAACACGGTGATTGTCGCCATCCTTTCGATCGGTGGTAACGTGATCTTCTCGACCATGGCCGGATATGCGCTGGGCCGGCTCAAGTGGCGCGGGCGCAACCTGCTTTTCACGATTTTCATGGGCACCATGGTCATCCCCGTCGAGGGTGTGGTCATCTCCCAGTTCCTGATCGTCAGAAGCGTCGGCCTGCAGAACACCCTGTTGGCTGTTGCCCTGCCAGGCATGGTGGGCGCCGTGAACATTCTGCTCATGACCAACGCCTTCAAGAGCATCCCGGACGAGCTTGAGGAGGCGGCCGAGGTGGACGGCGCCAATCTTTGGCAGCGGTTCTACCGGATTTGCGTGCCTCAGGTCAAAGGCACCATGACCGTCGTCGGCATCTTCGCCTTCGTGGGCGCCTGGAATGATTTCCTCTGGCCCCTGATCGTCATCTCCGACGAGTCAAACTACACGCTCACACTGGGCATGAACCGACTCAAGGGCATGTTCATTTCGGATCCCAGATTGATAGCAGCAGGGGCCCTGGTCTCCCTGATACCGATTCTGGTCTTCTTCGCCTGCTTCCAACGCTACTTCTTCCGTGGTCTGGAACAGGGTGGCATCAAGGAATAGCATCATCATGAAATTTGGAGTCAATTACACCCCCTCCCACAACTGGTTCTATTTCTGGCTGCATCCGGATTGGGATGCTGTCGCCAAAGACCTTGACGACATTGCTTCCATTGGGCTGGATCATATCCGCATCTTCCCGCTGTGGACGTTGCTCCAGCCCAACAGGACCTGGATCAACGGCGCCGCCCTGGACGACCTGAGGCATATGGCCGCCCTGGCGGATGAGCGAGGGTTGGATGTCTATTCGGATGTGATTCAAGGACACATGTCCAGTTTTGATTTCGTGCCCTCATGGCTGGTCTCATGGCACGAAACCAATATGTTTACGGACCCGGACGCTATTCAGGCGCAGGCCCGACTGGTCGCTTCGGTTTATGAAGCCTTGGCGGATCTGCCTCATTTCCGTGGTCTGACCATTGGCAACGAATGCAACCAGTTCACCGATCGTGTCCATCCGCGTCGAATGCCCGCCACCTCCAAGGAGGCTGAAGACTGGCTGCTGGAGCTGCTGACCCCCTTGAAGGAGAGGGCGGCCCAGGAAGGCCGTGTGCTCCTGCATTCCGAAAACGATGCGACCTGGTATCAGGACGGCCACGCCTTTCTGCCAAGATATGCGTCCAACATCGGAGACATGACCTGCATTCATTCCTGGGTCTTCAACGGCGCCGCCCAGGAGTCCGGCCCCCTGGCCGAGGAAAGCACGCGGCATGCCGAGTACCTGGTGGAACTGTCGAAGGCCTTTGCCAATCAGCCACATCGGCGGGTTTGGCTGCAGGAGGTCGGTGCCCCGCTCAATGTGATGGACGCGGGGCAGGCCGCTGACTTTTGCAGGACTTCGGTGGAACATGCCCTCGATTGCAGCGATATGTTCGGCATCACCTGGTGGTGTTCGCATGACGTCAACCAACAATTCGGTGATTTTCCACCCTTTGAGCATCAGTTGGGTCTGTTCGACCAAGAGAAGCACTTGAAGCCCATAGGCCAGGCTTTCGCCCAGGCGGTGAAGGACTACTCCGGCAAGGAGGGTTCTCAACCCAGGTCCACGGCTCTTATCGTGGATGTGGATGAGCATGATGATCCCTTGCTCAGATCTGCCTGTGCGCCCGGCGGGTCCATCTTCAACAAGTGGATGGAACTCAGCCATCAAGGTGCAAGGCCGACACTGGTCACCTCCCTGCACGCGGCGGATAGCAGCTGGCTGCAGGACAGGGGCATCAGCGACTGCATCGCCGTCAAGCCTGTCGGCGGAAGCTCCTACAGCGCCGTATCTGACCCATCCCTCCTGCGAGAGAAGTCCTGACCGCTGCATCTCTGGCCCAACATATTCGGCTTTAGCCTCCGCCGGAGACTATATGTGAACGATAACAAGGTCCTTGATCTCAAACATGGTCGTCTGTAACCGTATGTGTTGTAAGCCACTGTTTTGTGCGGATGAGGGTCTAAGTTAAGGTTAAAGGCCGATGTTCATATACGCCTAAAGCGTGTGGCAGGCAGTTTTGTTTGATGAGTCGGTCGAGCCGGATGACGGGCGTCGACGAGGATGGTTGATATGAGGTGGCGCATGGGCGACGAGTCCGCTGGCGGAGAAACGGAAGCCAGAACGGACTCATCTGTTCACAAGGAGATGGACGATGCCAGGGTCAGCCTCAAGGACATAGCCAACGAACTGGGGATATCCCAGACCGCAGTCTCCTTCGCTATCAATGACAAGCCCGGAGTCTCCATCCAGACCAAGCGCAGGGTTCGCGAAGCGGCGGCCAGAATGGGTTGGAAACCTGCATATGCCGCCCAGGCCTTGGGCAGTTCCAAGACTATGACGGTGGGTTTCGCCCCGGCCAGGTCCATGGACGCCTTCCAGACCGAAGGATTCATGCTGCATTTCATGGCCGGCATCCACGCCTCCCTGAGCAGGTCGGGCTATGGCCTGCTCTTTCGCCCCTGCGCCACCCTGGACGAGGAGCTGGACACCTATCGGGACTGGGCCAGACGTAAGCGGGTCGATGGGGTGGTGCTGGTGGATCTTCTCTCCGATGATCCCAGGCCTCGGCTCCTGCACAATCTGGGTCTGCCCGCAGTCTTGGCTGGAGGACCTGACTCAGACAACTACCTGCCCTCGCTGTCCATCGACGATTCCCGAACCATGACGACGATCATGGATCATCTTAGTTCGCGCGGGCATGCCCGGATCGCCTACTTGTCGGGGGATAAAAACCTTGACTACAGCCGTGCCCGTGTCTCTTCCTTCAAGGAGTTCGTCCGCAGTAAGAACCTGGGGGAGCCGAAAGTGGAGTTCACGGACTTCACGCCTGACAAGGCCGCCGCCTTCACGCTTCGTCTGTCATCGGGGAAGAATCCATATACAGCTTTTATCTACGAGAACGAGATCATGGCTGCGGCAAGCCTGCGAGCGATGCTGGAAAGCAGGACGACATCCATGGCAGGGCAAGGGTCCGATGAGAAGACCACTGCTCCTGCGTCGGCCTACATGGGTCTGCCAGCCATGGTCAGCTTCGAGGACAGCTTCATCTGCCAGAGTACCTATCCCTCCATCACGTCGGTCCATCGTGATGCCGGACTCTACGGCACCAAGGTGGCCAACCTGCTTCTGAAGATCTTCCGAGGGGAGCATGTGGGGGGTAACCGCCGCATCCTGACACCCAAGCTGGTCATCCGTGAGAGCACGGCGCGTCCGGTGCAATGAGGACTGTGACAACCTCCGGGAATTCTGTGCCATGGCCCCGCTATCATGGTCGCATGTGAGCGTAAACAATTACGCCTGTGAAACGTCTGCTGCCATGGCCACCGAGGAGGATGGAATAGTCATGTTCATACCACGTTATTACGAGGATCCAGCCACGCTGCATGTGGGGACCGAGCCCAACCGTGCATACTGCGTGCCAGCCGGCGCCCCCATGGACACGCGTGGTGACCTGCGCAGGCGTTCCGATCGCTACCTGGACCTGGATGGGGACTGGGATTTTCGCTATTATGCCAGCATCGACCAGCTGGATGCCGAGGTCCAATCCGCGGTCGAGGCCGAGGATCCGGTCTTCTTTGAAGCCGACTACAGCCCTTCCAATGATGCGGGCCGAGGGGTGTACAAGCCCATCCATGTGCCGGGAGTCTGGCAGACCCAGGGCTATGACAACCCCCAATACACCAACGTGCGCTATCCTTTCCCCTTTGATCCGCCCAGGGTGCCTGCCGACAATCCCTGCGGCATCTACCTGCGCGCCTTCGACTACGAGCCCGATCCCTCAGCGCCTCGGGCCCTGCTCAATTTCGAGGGGGTGGACTCCTGCTTCTATCTCTGGGTCAATGGGGATCTGATCGGCTATAGCCAGGTCTCGCACGCCACCAGCGAATTCGACGTGACCGACCATCTGCAGCGAGGCCGTAACCAGCTGGCCGTTCTGGTGCTCAAGTGGTGTGATGGCAGCTATCTGGAGGACCAGGACAAGTTCCGCATGAGTGGCATCTTCCGCGATGTCTACATCCTGCGTCGGCCCAAGGCACGTCTGCGCGACTGGTTCGTCCACACCGACCTTGATAAGGACATGAGCCATGCCAGTGTGACCCTGGACCTGGATCCGACCGGGGTATCGGGCCAGGACGATGACGCTTTGGACGTCCAGGCTCTGCTGACCGACCCCGATGGTGTGGAGGTGGCACGGGCCGAGCTGACGGGTTGCAAGGAGCCTGCGCAATTTGCCATGGAGGTTGGCCATCCCCGTCTCTGGAATGCCGAGGATCCTGAACTTTACCGGCTGACCTTGTCGACCAGGGCCACCTCTACCGGCTCCGGCGACTCGGATGAGGTCATCACCGAGTACATCGGCCTGCGTACCGTCAGCGTGGACGGCCAGGTGGTCAAGGTCAACGGCAGGCCTATCAAGATCCACGGGGTCAACCGCCATGACGGGGACCCACGCACCGGCTTCGCCATCGACCAGAAGCAGATCATGCGTGACCTGACCCTGATGAAGGAGCACAACGTCAACGCCATCCGCACCTCCCATTACCCCAACAGCCCTCAGTATTACGCCCTCTACGACCAGCTGGGCTTCTACCTGATCGCCGAGGCCGACCTGGAGGCCCATGGCATCGAGGCCCTCTACCACGGTCCGGACTGGAAGGAACCCGATTACTGGAACGGTCGCATCGCCGACGAGCCGCTCTTTACCAAGGCCATTGTCGACCGGGTCCAGCACAGTCTGGAGCGGGATAAGAACCATCCCTCCATCCTGATCTGGTCCATGGGCAACGAGAGCGGATACGGCTGTGGCATCGAGGCGGCTCTGGCCTGGACCAAGTCTCGGGACCCCTCCCGTCTGACCCACTACGAGTCGGCCATCCACGGCTCGCCCCGGAAGGATCTGGATTACAGCAATCTGGACATCACCTCGCGAATGTATCCCTCCATCAAGCAAATCGAGGACTACTTCACGCCGGAGGGTCCTCACGGCATCAGCAGCCACGGGGATGACGGAGACGGGGGCCGAAAGCCTTACTTCCTCTGCGAATACTGCCATGCCATGGGGTTGGGGCCCGGGGATCTGGAGGACTACTTCCGTGTTATCCAGGCCCATCCGGGGCTCCTGGGCGGTTGCATCTGGGAGTGGGCCGACCACGCCATCGACCAGGGCATGGACCGCAAGGGCCGTCGAATCTATGCCTACGGGGGAGACCACGGCGAGTACCCCCATGATGCCAACTTCTGCATGGACGGCCTGGTCTACCCCGACCGGCGGCCCCACACCGGCCTCAGGGAGTTCAAGAACGTCTTCCGTCCTGCCCGTCTGGTCGGCTACGATCCCCAGACCCGGCTGCTCACCCTGCATAACTACCTGGACTTCACTTACCTGGATGAATACCTGAGCCTGAAGTGGACCCTTCTGTGTGATGGGGAGCCTGTGGCCTCCGGGGCGCCTGAACTGGATCGCGGGACCGGCCTGCACATCGCCCCCCATGCTAAGGGCACCGTTGGCCTGCCCGTCATGGATCCGCCCGAGCACGGTCGCCTGACCCTGCTTGTGGAGTACGCCCTGGCCAAGGCCGATCCAGTGCTCCCACAAGGGTATCCACTGGGCTTCGATCAGCTTGAAGCCGCAGACATGGGGATGCCTGAACGCCCCAACGGCGTGGCCAGGGTCATCAGTGCCGACCCCGGCAGTGGGTCCCGGGGCGCCCATCGTCCGGTGGTCAGGCAGACGGATGCCCGCTTCGACGTGGAGGGGGCCGATTGGCGCTACGTCTTCAACCGCCGCACCGGCATGGTGGAATCCATGAGCATCGACAACCGTTCCCTGCTGGACGCCCCTATGGAGGTCAACCTCTGGCGGGCGCCCACCGACAACGATGCCATCATCAAGAATGAATGGCGCAAGGCCGAATATGACCGGGCTGGTACCAGGGCCCTTTCCTGCCAGCTGCAGACCGATCAGGACAGGGGGCTGACCACAATCAAGGCTGAACTGTCCTTGGTGGCACCCTTTATTCAGCCCATGGGTAGCATCCTCGCCACCTGGACCCTCAGTGACCAGGGTGGGCTGGACCTGAAGATGGAGCTGCATCGGGATCCCGAGTTTCCCTATCTGCCCAGGTTTGGTCTGCGGCTCTTCCTGCCCAAGAGCCTCCAGCGGGTCACCTACTGCGGCTATGGGCCCTACGAGAGCTACCGGGACATGCACCGTGCCAGCCACTATGGCGTTTTCCATGACACCGCATCAGGCATGGTCGAGCACTACCTGCGTCCTCAGGAGAACGGTTCCCATTATGGCTGCGACTACGTCCTGGTGGAGGATGACCGCTCCCTGCTGCAGGCGGCGGGGGATGGGCCCATCAGCTTCAACTGCTCCCCCTACACGCAGGAGGAGCTGACCGCCAAGAGGCACGACCATGAGCTGGAGGAATGCGGCTCAACCGTGCTCTGCCTGGACTATGCCACAAGCGGCATAGGCTCCAACAGCTGCGGACCTGAGCTGGATCCCGCCTATCGTCTGGATGAAACCGATCTGGTCTTCGGACTGCATCTGCGGGTCCGTTCCAAGTGACCCAGGCTGGCGGGGCCCTTCATCCCCGCCAGCGCAGGTACTGCTGGTAGACCTGCTCGCAGGGGGCTCCCGTCAGCGTGGTCTCGATGTCCACCGGCCAGGCGGGGGGTTCCTCTTCTCCAGTCAGAGCCCAGGCTGCCTGGCGGGCTGCCCCGATGGCCACGTACTCGTCCGGCCGGGGCAGCTGCACATCCATGCCCAGGATTCCCGGGGCATGGGCTCTGACCGCTGGGGACTTGGCGCCGCCGCCGACCAGAAGGATCCTGGAGACCGTGGTGCCCAGTCGTTTCAGCAGTTCCAGACAGTCACGCTGGGAGCAGAGCAGGCCCTCCACGAATGCTCTGGCCAGGTTGGTGCGCGTGGTGTTGGCCAGGGTCAGTCCCTCCAGTCTGGCATGGGCGTCAGGGCGGTTGGGGGTGCGCTCGCCGTCGAAGTAAGGGATCAGGGTGATGCCCTCGGCCCCCGGCGATGACTGCTCCGCCAGCTTGGCCAGACCGTCGTAATCCGTCCCCAGGGCGGCCAGGCCTGCGTCCAGGATGCGTGAAGCGTTGATGGTGCAGGCCAGAGGGAGCCAGTGGCCGGTGGCATCGGCGAATCCGGTGACCGAGGCGCTCATGTCATAGGCGGGGACCGGGCTGACCGCGGCAGCGACCCCTGAGGTTCCCAGGGAGATGGAGACGTCGCCCACCTGCATGGCCAGGCCCAGGGCCGTCATGGCGTTGTCGCCACCACCCGGTGCGATGATGCAGCCGCCGGGCACATCCCTGCCGGCGATGCGGGGGTCGGCCTTGGCTCCGACCTGGTGGGGGCCAAGAACCTTAGGCAGGATGACCTGTTCGGCCATCCCGTCGGGCAGGGCCATGGCCAGCAGGTCACGCCGGTAGCTGTCGGCGGCGGGGTCGTAGTAGCCGGTGCCGGAGGCATCAGAGCGATCAGTGAAGAGATCCTCCAGCCCGGGTTCAGTCTCCTGGTCGGCCGCGGGACCATGGCCGGCGATAACCCAGCTCAGCCAGTCGTGGGGGAGGCATATGGCCGCGATGGCCTTGGCATTATCCGGCTCCACCCGGCTGACCCAGGCCACCTTGGTGATGGTCAGCGAGGCTACGGGAGAGGAACCCACAGCCCGTACCCAGGCTTGCTTGCCCCGCATGGCCAGATCCTGGTCTGAATCCGGGTTCTTGTTTGATTCGTCGTTTTCTGCCTTGGTGGTTTTAGTCTTGCTGGTTTCAGACCTGGCTAGCCGGATGATGAGATCGTCGGCATCAGGAGCCGAACGTGTATCGTTCCAGAGCAGGGCATCCCTGATCACCCGCCCTTGGTGGTCCAGCAATACCATGCCATGCTGCTGGCCGCCCACGCTGATTGCCGAAACATCGTCCAATCCACCCGCCTGGGCGGAAGCTTCCTGAAAAGCCTTCCACCAAGCCATGGGATCCACGCTGGTGCCTGCCGGATGAGGAGCCTTGCCGAAGCGGACCAGCCGACCGGTCCGGGCATCGGTGACCCTCACCTTGCAGGACTGCGTCGAAGTGTCCACTCCCGCCACCAGGATCTCATTCATGTCAGCCTCCTTGCTTGATCGCCTTTCAGCGAGAACGTGCTTGTCTCGATCAATATCATTAATTCATCATACTAATGTGCCTTCACGAATTGCTAAATCCAGGATAATCTGCGGCAAAAACCTACGTAATTAGTTGAAATAGTCAAATCAATAAACTTTGTGCTAGTATGTGTGCCGGAAGAGATCCAGCTTGCCGAGGGGGACAAGTCGGAGGCAACCCTTCAACGAAGAAAGGAACCATCATGAACAATTGGAAACGAGCGGTTTGTGCACTGGCCGGGATTGTCATGCTCGCGTCAGTGGGTGCCTGCGGAGGCTCAAGAGGCGCGACTGGCGGGGGGGGGGGGCGGTAAATGCTAAAAACCCCTCAGATGTGACCGTCGGAATTTCGATGCCGGAACAACAGCTGGAACGCTGGCGTCTCGACGGCGATAACCTCAAAAAACAGCTTGAAGGCAAGGGCTACAAAGTCCTCCTGCAATTTGCTGACAATAAGACGGATCTGCAGGCTTCCCAGATTCAGAATATGGCTAATCAGGGAGCTAATTTCGTTGTGATTGCTTCCATTGACGGCACGGCTGTAGGGCCAGCCGCGGAGGCAGCCAAATCAAACGGCGCTACGGTGATCGCCTACGATCGACTGATCATGAACACCGATGCTTGTGACTACTACTCGACGTTCAACATCACCGAGGTGGGCAAACTCCAAGGGCAATACATAGTTAAAAAGCTCGGTCTGGATAGTGGCAAAAAAGGGCCGTTCAACATTGAGCTGATGACCGGCTCGCCAACAGACAACAACGCCAAATACTACTTCCAAGGATCTTGGTCGGTCCTCGAACCATATTTTAAAAACGGGTCACTGGTGTCCCCGTCTGGTCGAGTTCCCAAGAATCTCGAGGATTGGCAGAGCATCGGCATACAGAATTGGGATCGTCAAAACGCGCAGAGCGAGATGGAAAACCGTATCAATTCCTATTACAACAGCGGAAGACATCTTGACGCCGTTCTTGCCCCCAATGATGCAATTGCTATGGGGACTGTAAACGCTGTAGACGCGGCGGGCTGGAATTACTATCCGATAATCACCGGTCAGGATGCCGAAAAGGCCAATGTGGCCAACATCGTCGCGGGCAAGCAGACAATGACGGTCTACAAGGATACTCGTAAACTGGCTGATTCCACTGCTTCCCTGATTGAGAAACTGGTCAAGGGACAGAAGCCCAAGACCAACGACACATTCAACAACAACAACAAGGATGTGCCTTCGATCCTGCTGAAGCCGGTCTCCGTTGACAAGGACAACGTCAAGAAGGAACTGGTTGACAGCGGGTATATCTCCGCGGCAAACGCTGGACTGTGACGAAACGTCATCGGGCATTCGCCGAGGTTCATTGAGTGCGGATGCCCTTAAATTCAGAAGGCACCAATGACATCATCTCAAAACACGATTTTGGAAATGCGGGACATTGTAAAGTCCTTCGGTCCAGTCACGGCATTGGACCATGTCAATATCAAGGTTCAACAGGGTCAGATCTTCTCCATCTGCGGCGAGAATGGGGCTGGTAAATCCACTCTCATGAACGTTCTGTCGGGAGTCTACCCGTATGGATCATACTCGGGCAGCATCATCTACCAGGGAAAACCCTGCAGGTTCTCTAGCATACGAGATTCGGAGCGCGAGGGAATCGTTATCATCCACCAGGAGCTGGCACTCGAGCCCTACATGACGATTGCTCAGAATATCTTTCTGGGCAATCCCATCACCAAGGGGATCTTCATCCAGGATGATCAGCAACGCCGAAAGGCTAAGGATGTCATGACCCTGGTCGGTTTGGACGAGGATCCAGACACCCTGGTCTCCAACCTCGGTGTGGGCAAACAACAACTGGTGGAAATCGCCAAAGCGCTCAGTAAGAACGTTCAATTGCTTATTTTGGACGAACCCACAGCAGCGCTCAACGATGAGGATTCCTTCCACCTGCTGGATTTGATCGACCGGCTTCGTAGGGAACGTGGCATAACGGCCATCATCATCTCGCACAAACTCAACGAAATAGCGGCGTCAGCGGATGCCGTCCAGGTGATCAGGGACGGAAAGACCATCAGTGATTGTCGGGTCGATAAGGAGCACCCCCTGGACATGGATGCCTTGATCCGCGATATGGTCGGCAGGCCGATGACCAATCGTTATCCGGAGCACGAATCGCACATCGGTAAGGAGATGTTCCGTGTAGAGCATTGGAGCGTCCACCATCCACAGGATTCCAACCGTTTGGTGGCCAAGGATGTCAGCTTCAACCTGCGCGCTGGCGAAATAGTGGGTATGGCTGGGCTGATCGGTGCCGGAAGAACCGAAACCGCTATGAGCATCTTCGGTCACCAGTACGGCGTCGGGGCTAGCGGCGACATATATATGGAAGGCAGGAAAATTACCCTGCCCGACGTGCGCTCGGCCATTGACGCGGGTCTGGCTTACGCCACCGAAGATAGGAAAGAGTACGGCCTCAACCTGATCGCTTCCATACGAGAGAACACCTCAATGGCTAACCTCGGACACCTGTCTCATCACGGTGTCTTGGATCTCGACCGTGAAAAACAGATTGCTGAGCAGTATCGGCGGGATTTCAGGACGAAGACCCCAAGCATAGAGATGCCGGCGAGCAGCCTGTCCGGAGGCAACCAGCAGAAGGTGGTGCTTTCCAAGTGGGTATCCACTGAGCCCAAAGTGCTCATACTGGACGAGCCGACCCGTGGCATCGATGTGGGTGCCAAATACGAGATATACGAGATCATCGATCGGCTGGCCGATGCCGGTTCGGCCATTCTGATCATATCCTCCGAGTTGCCTGAGCTCTTGGGCATCTGTGACCGAATCTACACGATGAGTCAAGGAATCATTACGGCATGCCTGAACGCCCATGCCACCGATCAGGAGGAGCTGATGCGGTACATGACGTCTGAAATCCCTTGCAGTGAGGAAGCGGTGTTCGCATGAGCGTCAAGGAAGGAAAAACAACAATGAAGCAGTCGGTCGCTGAAGCGTCCAATGACAGCGGAAATCCGCAGGTGGCCACTCTTAAGTCCACCTTGCTGGGCAATGCTCGACAATATGGAATCTATCTGGCACTGGTAGTGGTCATTGCCATCTTCGAAGTGCTGACCGGAGGGCGTCTGCTCTTCCCCAACAATTTCGTTGCTCTATTTCAGCAGAATGCCTATGTGCTCGTTCTGGCCATCGGCATGCTTATGGTGATCATCGGTACTCATATCGATCTGTCTGTGGGCTCTGTGGTTGCTTTCATTGGCGGCATGGGCGCTTTCATGATGAAGAACTGGGGTTTGAACTGGTTCCTGGCCATTGTGCTCATGCTGGCGCTCGGGCTGATTGTGGGTATCTGGCAGGGCTTCTGGGTAGCCTATGTTGGCGTACCCGCCTTTGTCACGACCCTTGGCGGAATGCTGGTTTTCCGTGGTCTGGCAACTGTGATCGCCGGTGAATCCATTCCCCTTCGCTCGCGTGAGTTCCGTGCCATCTCCAAGGATTTCCTGCCGAACATCTTCGGTTTCTGGTTTGGTCTGGATGGGCTGACCTTGGTCGTTGGGGCAGTGGTCATACTCCTGGTCATCGTCATGCAGGTCCGTCGTCGGTCTCATACTATCCGGGTCGGGCTGCAGGCTGAGCCGAAGAGCTGGATGATCATCAAGTGCGTGCTGGCCACCTTGGTCATTGGGTTCGTAACCTACCTGCTGGCTTCTTCCGGAAACCAAACCCAGGGTGGTATACCTATCGTCTTGGTCATTATCGCTGTGCTAGTGGGCATCTACTGGTTCGTTCTCAACAGGATGGTGCTGGGGCGCGATATCTATGCTGTCGGTGGCAACAGAAAGGCCGCCGTGCTTTCGGGCATCGATACACGCAAGGTCGATTTCAAGATATTCCTCAACATGGGGCTGCTTGCCGCCATCGCTGCAATCATCACTTTGTCCCGACTGGCTTCGGCTACGGCCCAGACCGGTATGGAGTTTGAAATGGACGCCATCGCCGCCTGCTTCATTGGTGGTGCGGCTGTGGCTGGTGGCGTAGGTACCATCCCCGGTGCCATGGTAGGTGCACTGATCATGGGTGTGCTCAACCAAGGACTGTCGATCATGGGTGCGGATGCCGCCATAGTGAAGATCATCAAGGGTCTGGTTGTGATTATCGCCGTGGCATATGATTTGATCAGCAAACGTCACAAGAAGTAATTGCTGACCTGTCTGCGCCCCGCCCTCTGTTCGTTTCCTGCGTGGAAGAACAGAGGGCGGGGCCTTGTTTAAGGCTCGTCGTTAATTTTCCTTCCTGGCTTCTACCTACGTATCCGAGGGTGGAAGCTCCAGCTGAATTTGCGGATTTTGGCGGGTTCATGTGTGATACTGAAAGGTGGTTTCTGGCATGTAGGGTGGTTTTGCCGCCCGGATTTGGAGGGATGATTTCCGTGACTGCCCTGCGCTCTATCAATCAGGATGATCTGAGGAACCACAACCTCTCGGTCATTATCGACACCATTCTGCGGTCGCCTACCTCGCTCAGCAGGGCGGATCTGGCCAAGGCCACCGGGCTGACCAAGGCCACCATGTCGCTCCTGGCAGGGCTCCTACTCAGGAATAGGGTGGTACGCGAGGAAGAGCCTGAGACTTCGCAGAGCAGCCATGGCCGACCAAGCACCCCACTGTCCATCGCACACGGACGCTGGGCCGGTCTGGGCCTGCAGATCAACACCGATGGTTACGGATGTCTGGCCATGGATCTGGATGGGACCCTGATCGATTCGGCCTGGGTCAAGGATGATATGCATGAGGCGGAACCCGATCGGGTCTTCGCTGAACTGGAGAAACTGACCAAGCCCATCGAACGCAAGCTGTCACGTCGGCACTACCGCACAGTGGGTTCGGGCCTGGCCCTGCCCGGCCTGGTCGGCGGCGACACCACCCTGCTCATGGCCCGCAACCTGGGATGGGAACGTCTGGATCTGCAGGAATTTCCCCTGGTCCGTCGACTAGCTCCCAGAGTGGGCAACGAGGCGCGTCTGGCAGCCCTTGCACAGATTCCCGGCTACGCTGCCCAGCGTCCTGCGGGCGGAGATGAGGGGCCACTTTCGCCCACCGACTCCTTTATTTACATTTCCACTGACATCGGTATCGGCGGGGCCGTGGTGCGTCGCGGGGCCGTCGAGACCGGAGACCATGGGTTCGCCGGTGAATTGGGGCATGCCTCGGTGGATCTGAACGGCCCAACCTGCCGTTGCGGCCGCCGTGGGTGCCTGGAGACCTACGCCGGGCGCAGGGCTCTGGTTGAGGCGGCTGACATCGCCACTGGAGCTGAGGCGGTCACGCCCCAGGCCATGGAGGAGCTCTACCAGCGTTGGCAGCAGGGCGATGCCAAAGCGGTAGACGCCATCGACCGCGGGCTCGATGCCATGATCTCGGTCATCGCCTCAGCCATCAATATTGTTGACGTGGATACGGTCATTCTGGGGGGATTCTGGTCGCACTTCGGTGGCAACCTGGCCCAGCGTCTGCAGGATCGGCTCAATCAGCTGACCCTGGGCCGAGATGCCGTGGATATTCGCGTGCTCATCCCCACCCAGGCCGACTATCCGGCCCTCAAGGGAGCAGCACTGGTAGGCCTGCGCCGCTTCATCGACGATCCGCTGAATTTCTTCGAGGACTGAGCCGCCAAGGGCTGAACCTTCCAAGGGCCCAATGGTCAACTTGAGACTAGTCGGGATTTGCAGGCAGCTCTCTGCCGCCAACCTTGAAGAGGGCGTGGGCATCTCCGCCCTGCAGGCGCTCCAGATAGGTCCGGGCTCGGGCCATGCGTTCCGCAGTGGTCTGGGCCAGCGGAGAGGGGAGTTGATCGGGGTCGAACCAGCCGACTGACAGGCTCTCCTCGTCACCCACAAAGGGATCGGTGTTGCCGCTGGGGTCAGGCCGGCAGATGAACAGATGATCCATGTACATGGTCCGGTCCCCGTTGGCATAGGTGATCACCTCTTGGGAGGATGTGACCGCCGCCAGGTCGGTGACGATCACATCCACCCCGGTCTCCTCCTTGACCTCGCGGACCACGGTGTCGGCCGGGTCCTCGCCCGGTTCGTTGATCCCGTAGACCAGGGCCCACTGTCCGGTGTCGGAGCGCCGGCCCAACAGGAGGCGGCCCTGGTCATCGCTGACGAAGGCCGTCACACCGTTCAGCCAGAGCAGGTCATGGCCTATGGACCGGCGCAGTCTGAGCACAAAGTCAGGGGTGGGCATACATCAGTCCCTGTCCGGGTCGGCCAGTGCGGCCCGCTGCGCCATCCAGGCCTCCACCTCTTCGACGGTCTTGGGGATGCCAGCAGACAGCCACTGGGGTCCCTGCTCGGTCATGAGCACGTCGTCCTCCACGCGCACGCCGATGCCGCGGAACTCCGGAGGCACCAGCAGGTCGTTCTCCTTGAAGTAGAGTCCGGGCTCGATGGTGAAGATCATCCCGGGGGTGATGGGCGCGCCCTGGTAGGACTCGTACCTGGCCTCCGCGCAGTCGTGCACGTCCAGACCCAGGTGGTGGGCGCATCCGCAGGCGTGCCAGCGGCGGTGCTGCTGGCCCTGGGGGGAGAGGGACTCCTCCACACTGACCTTGAGGATGCCCCACTCGTGCAAAGTTTCAGCCAGCACACGCATGACGGCATGGTGGATGTCCGAGTAGGTGGCGCCGGGCCTGGCTGCTTCGAAGCCGGCCTGCTGGGCCTTGAGCACGGTCTGGTAGATCCGCTTCTGCAGGGGGCTGAAGGTGCCGCCTACGGGGAAGGTGCGGGTGATGTCGGCCGTGTAGAGGCTGTTGACCTCCACGCCGGCGTCGATCAGGAGCAGGTCGCCCTTCTGGACGGTTCCGTCATTGCGCATCCAGTGCAGGATGGGAGCGTGCTTGCCCGAGGCGATGATGGAACCGTAGCCCACGTCGTTGCCCTTCTCGCGGGCGTTGGCGTTGAAAACACCCTCCAGCATCCGCTCGGAACGGGGCTTGCCTACCACCTGGGGCAGGTGGGTCAGAATCCGGTCGAATCCGTCTTTGGTGGCGGCGATGGCCTTGCGCATCTCGCTGATCTCATAGTCGTCCTTGATCATGCGGGCCTCAGAGGTGAACTCTTCGAGCTTGTCGTCAGCCTCCTCATTGCGGTCCGGACCGCCGATGCCGTTGGCCTTGCGGGCGGCCTCCACCTGGTTCAGGACCTCCTGGTCGGCAGTGCGGATTACCCGCATCTTGACCGCTCCCTGGTCCGGCCCCAGATCCTTGGCGATGGCGTCAGGGAAGGAAGCGATGTCCTTGGTGGGGACGCCGGTCATGATGGCCAGCTCCCGCAGCCCGGCCCGGGGACCCACCCAGTACTCCCCATACTGGGAGGACCTGTAGTAGTCGCGGGTGGACTGATCGGCCCGGGGATGGACGAAGAGCTCGGGGGTATGGGTCAGGCCCTTGGCGGCCTCCGGGCTGTCGGGATCCACTGGGTCCAGGACCAGGATGGCTCCGGGTTCGTAGTCCTCGCCCAGGCCCGTGTAGTAGGCAAAGGTGGTGTCTGGGCGGAAGGCGTAATCGTTGTCGTTGTTTCGGGTCTTGTAGGAACCGGCGGGGATGACCAGTCGTTCACCAGGGAAACGCTGACCCAGTTCACGCAGACGGCGCTCAGTATACTTGCTGGACTCCAGTGGCTCGATCTGCGGCTCCTGGGCCTGCCACCCGGTGGTCATGAACTTCTGGAAGGCGGGGGAGTTGGGGCGCAGGGTGCGGTTGTTCACCCGGTCTTCCATGTTCTGCTCATCCAGGTCCACGTTCTTGGGATCAGTGTCTCCTTGTAGATGCTCCTGTGCGGATGCGGTCACGTCCAGCCTCCTTGAGATTCCGGTTCTGACTATGTTGGTTCCATGGTAGTGCGTTCGGCCGATGTGACAGTCGGCTGTTCCGGCCCTCAATCGGGGTCGGTGGCGCATAGAATGGGCGGGAAGCATCCACAGCCAGCAGGAGGCGCAGGCAGAATATGTCATTCGAACACCCCAACAGCAAGGGTCAGAATATTCGCGATGTCGAGCGGGCCATCATGTCGCGTCCCGCCGAGCATGACAGCCCCAACCTGGACCTGGACAGGATGGGGATGATGCTGGACCTGCTGGGTCACCCCGAGCACAGCTTCAGGGTCATTCACGTCACCGGTACCAACGGCAAGGGGTCCACGGCGCGGATGGCCGAGGCTCTGGTGCGGGCCTACGGTCTGCGCACCGGGCTCTATACCTCGCCCCACCTAGAGCGGATCAACGAGCGGATCGCCATCGACGGCAAGGAGCTCTCAGACGAGGACTTCGTAGACCTCTACCAGCAGATCGAGGATTTCATCGCCATGGTGGACGACCGCTTCGCCCAGCAGGGCAGGGCTCCCATGAGCTTCTTCGAGGTCCTGACCGCCATGGCCGTCTGGGCTTTCGCCGACGCCCCGGTGGACGTGGCCATCGTCGAGGTGGGGATGGGCGGCCGTTGGGATGCCACCAACGTCCTCGATGGTGATGCCGCCATCATTGGTCCGGTGGACATGGACCATATGCAGTGGCTGGGGGATACGGTCGAGCAAATAGCAGGGGAGAAGGCCGGGATCATCAAGCCCAAGTCCACGGTCATCGTCGGTGCCCAGCCTCATGAGGAGGCCGTCATGCCCATCATTGAGCAGGCCGTGCGCGAGCAGGGCGCCCCCACCCTGTTGAGGGACGGCAACGAGCTGGAGGTCGTCTCCCGTATGCCCGCAGTGGGCGGCCAAGTGGCTACGCTGCGCACGCCGCAGGGACTCTACAAGGATGTGCCCATCGACAAGTTCGGCGAGCACCAGGCCCACAACGCTTTGGCAGCCCTGGCCGCGGCCGAGACGGTCATCCCCGTCAACGGAGCCCTGGACCAGGATCTGGTGGCTGAAGCCTTGAGCCAGGTGCGCATCCCCGGCCGGATCGAGCAGGTGCGCACCTCGCCCACCATCATCATCGATGGCGGGCACAACCTGAACGCGGCCCAGTCCCTGCGTGCGGCCATCGAGGAGAACTACGACTTCAAGCAGCTGGTGGGCGTGATCTCCATGATGGCCGACAAACAGGTGGAGGACTATCTGGGACTGTTGGAACCCGTGCTGGACAGCGTCGTGGTCACCGAGAACTCCTGGAAGGGTCGGGTCATGCCCGCCGAGGATCTGGAACGGGTTGCGGTGCGGGTCTTCGGACCTGACAGGGTGGTCCGGCGCGACCGGATGCCCGATGCCATCCAGACGGCCGTCGACATGGTCGACAGCGAGGACCAGACCGGCGTGGGCTACGGCCGGGGGGTGCTGATCTGCGGCAGCTTCGTCACCGCCGGCGACGCCCGCACCCTGCTGGCCGAGCGTCCCAATCCCGATCTGGCCAAACCTAAGGCGGAGCGCGCCTGATGTACCTCAAGGAGCTGACCCTCAAGGGCTTCAAGTCCTTCGCCTCGGCCACCACCCTGCGCTTCGAGCCGGGCATCACCGCTGTGGTGGGCCCCAACGGATCAGGCAAATCCAACATCGTCGATGCCCTGGCCTGGGTCATGGGCGAGCAGGGAGCCAAGAGCTTGCGCGGCGGATCCATGGAGGACGTGATCTTCGCCGGCACCTCCTCCAGGCCGCCGCTGGGCCGGGCGCAGGTCACCCTGACCATCGACAACACTGATCGGACCTTGGACATCGACTACACCGAGGTGACCATCAGCCGGACCATCTACCGCAACGGGGGGTCCGAATACGCCATCAACGGGTCCGACTGCCGCCTGCTGGACATTCAGGAGCTGCTCAGCGACACCGGGCTGGGCCAGCAGATGCACGTGATCGTCGGCCAGGGTCGGCTGGATGCCATCCTGCGGGCTGATCCGGCCGGCCATCGCGCCTTCATCGAGGAGGCGGCCGGCATCCTCAAGCACCGCAAGCGCAAGGAACGGGCCCTGCACAAGCTGGCCAACACCGAGGCCAACCTGTCCCGTCTGGATGATCTGATCGGCGAGATTCATCGGCAGCTGGGGCCGCTGGGCCGCCAGGCCAAGGTCTCCCGCCGTGCCGACATGATCCAAGTCAGCCTGCGGGACGCCCAGGCCCGCATCCATGCCGACGATGCCCTGACCTCGCAGAAAAAGCTGGAGGACCTGCGCTCGCAGATGGCAGAGACTCGGGGGCAGCTGGCTCGCGGGCAGGAGGATCTGACCAGGGTCAAGCTGCGCATCGAACAGCTGGAGGGGCTGGACCGACAGTCCAGCCCGGCTCTGGAGGCTGTCAACCAGCAGTGGAACGACCTGACCAAGCTGGGTGAGCGAGCCGGTTCCTTGGCATCATTGGCCAGGGAGCGCAGCCGTTCGTTGGAGGCCGGTATGGTGGCCGACCAGGGGCAGGACCCCGGGGTGCTCAGACGGCGGGCCGACGAGCTCAAGGGTCAGGCCGACCAGGCGGAGAGCCAGGTTGGAGCCGATCGGATCGCCCTGGATGGCCGCGTTCAAGCCCGTGCGGATTTGGAGCGGCGGCTGGCCGCCCACCGGCAGACCATGACCGAGCTGCGGCAGGCGGCCAGAAAGCGGCAGGCTCGGTTGGGCGACCTGGCCCAGCTGGTGGCCAAGGAGGAATCGGCCCTGGAACTTTCCAGGCAGCGCGAGCGTGACCTGTCCCGCCAGCAGGATCAGCTCAGGGAAGGCCTAGAGCGTGCCAGGAACCGGGTACGGGACCTGGACAGCCAGGAGGAAAGTCCTGACCAGGATGGCAGACAGGCCCTTGATCATGCAGGTCAGGTCAGGGATCAGGCCCGAAGCAGGCTCAACGACCTCCAGGAGCGCGAACGCCGTATTCAATCCGATGCCATATCGGCCCAGGCCAAGGCCGATGCCCTGGCGGACACGCTGGACCATCGTGGCGCCGGCGAGGCCCTGTCCCAGGCGGGGGATCCTGCCCTGCTGGGTGTACTGACCGACTTCGTCCGAGTGGAGGATGGCTGGGAGGAGCCCCTGGCCCAGGCCTTGCATGACTATGCCTCGGCCCTGGTGGCCAAGGATGGCCAGGCGGTCGACCAGACCCTGGAGCGGGCCCGCCGAGACCGTCTGGGACGCGCCGCGTTGATCTCGGCATCAGGCCCGCTCGAAGGCGCCGGTGTAAGGCCCGGCGATGGCCCCTGGCGGTCGGCCGCCGACCTGGTGGATCTGCGGGAGCATCCTGCCGATCCTGACCAGGCCCAGGGAGTGCTGGCGGCTGTCCGCAGTCTGCTGGCCTCCACAGCCGCCGTCGATGACGCTGATCAGGCCCGGCTTGCCCTGGAGGACGGGTGGCAGCAGGCGTTGACCTGCCAAGGCGACCTCTACGACCGGGTGGGTGCGGTTGGCGGATCCGCTCCGGCCACCAGCGACTTGGCGCTGACTGCACGCAGGGATAAGGCCCTGGCGCAGGTGGAGACCCTCCAGGAGGAGTCCCGGACTTTGCAGCCGCAGATGGATGGGGCCCGTGCTGCCCTTGAGCAGGCCGAGCAGCAGCTGCAGGAGGCGCGCAACCGGTGCACCGAGGCCCGGGTCAAGGCCGAGCAGGCAGCCCGGGATCTGGCAACGGCACGCAAGGAGTCGGATCGGGCCCAGGCCGGGGTCAAGGATCTGGATGACCGGCTGACCCAGGTGCGCGACCAGGTACGCACCCACGAACTCAAACTGGAAGATCTGAAAGCCGGCCTGGCCCGCGCCCAGGAGGATGGGGATTCTGATCCGGATGACCCGGAGGGCATGGAAGACCGGCAGCATGAATTGGAGACAGCCCTGGACCAGGCCCGCACCGCCGAGATGGAGGCCAAGCTGACCTGGACGGAGAGCGACCGGCGGCATGCCTCCCTGCTGCGGCAGATTGATCTGCTGCGGGATCAGGCCGACCAGGCCGAACGCCATCGTCAGCGGATAGGCGAGGAAAACCGTCGTCGCAAGGCCGGTATGGCCTCCCTGGGGCTGATCGCGCTCAGGGCCGACCTGCTGGCCCAGCTGATCAAGGGGAGGATGGAACATGCGGCCCGCCGCCGGGATCAGCTCAGGGCCAAGGCTTCGGCCCACGACAAGGAGCTGACCGATCTGCGGGCCAGCAGGGACGATCTGGAACCCAAGGTGGCCGGTCTGCGCCAGGATGAGCACGGTCTGGATCTGGAGCGGGAGCGCCTGGCTGGCGAGGACGGTCGCCTGCGCCAGCGCATTCAGGATGACCTGGGCATGGAGCCTGAGGAGCTGATCCGCGAATACGGCCCCGATCGTCCGGTGCCCGTCCTGGATGACGAGGGTAATCCGGTTCCCTTGGATCAGGAGACGACGGAGGAAGACGGCGATTCGCCAGCCTTCAAAACGGTGCCCTACCAGCGCGGCGAGCAGGAGAAGCGGCTGGCCAAGGCCAAGCGGGACCTGGCCGCTCTAGGCAAGGTCAACCCGCTGGCCACCGAGGAATACGAGGCCTTGGAGTCCCGCAACCGCTACCTGCACGAGCAGCGTCAGGATGTGATCGGGTCCCGGGACGATCTGATGGCCCTGGTCAAGGATCTGGATTCGACCATGGTCACGGTCTTCAAGGAGGCCTTCGACGACACGGCCCAGGCCTTCGAACGCATCTTCGCCACCCTCTTCCCCGGCGGGCGCGGGCGGCTGCGGCTGGAGGATCCGGACGATCTGCTGACCACCGGCGTTCTGGTCGAGGCCAGCCCGGCCGGCAAGAAGGTCCGTCGGCTCTCCCTGCTCTCGGGCGGGGAGCGGTCGCTGACGGCCCTGGCTCTGCTCCTGGCCATCTTCACGGCCCGGCCCAGCCCCTTCTATGTCATGGACGAGGTCGAGGCCGCCCTGGACGACGTGAACCTGACCAGGCTGCTCAAGGCCTTCGAACAGTTGCGGGAGCATGCTCAGCTGATCATCATCACCCACCAGCAACGGACCATGGGCATCGCTGACGCCCTCTACGGGGTCACCATGCGGGGGGACGGAGTGACGGCCGTCATCTCCCAGCGGCTGAAGGATCCGAATCGTCCCGGTCGCGAAGAGCCCGAGCCCGATCAAGGGTGACCTCTGCCAAAACGGCTTGGGAGTCCACGATGGGCAGCTGTGGCATGGGGTAGACCTCGTTGAGTACTGAGAGCTCGGTGCAGCCCAGCAGGATCGAGTCGCAGCGGTAGTCGTTCAGGAAGGCGTTGAGAACGCCCAGGTAGCGGTCCTTGTCCAGTCGCCCTTCCTTGACGTCGTCGTAGATCAGTGCGCTCACGCGATCCTGCAGGGCCTGGTCCGGGTCCACCAGCTGGTAACCGGCGCTGTCGGCCGGGCCCTGGTAGATGGCGGCATGGCGGGACCCCTCGGTGCCCATGTACCCCATGCGAGGATGGGTTTTCGCCGGATAGTGCCGGTCGGCCCAGTCGATGGTGGCCTGGGGCATGTCCAGGATGGGCACCGGGGTCAAGGCCTGGAGCCTTGGCAGAATCTGATGGGCGGTGTTGCAGGCCATGACCATGAATGAGGCGCCCATGGCTGTGGCCTGGCGCACATCCTCGGCCAGATAGGGGAAGGGATCATCCTCGCTGCGGCCCAGGATGAACTCGGTGCGATCCGGGACAGTGGCGTGGTTGAAGACCACATAGTCCAGAAAGTCCTGGTCCCGGTGCGCCCCGGTCATCCGGTCCAGCACACGTACGAAGCTTTCGGTGGCCAGGGTGCCCATGCCGCCCAGGACGACGAAGAAGTTCCTCATGCCAGCTCCCCCTTGTCGCGGAAGTAGCGCCGGTAACGGCGCCGGTAGATGGCGAACA
This sequence comes from Bifidobacterium sp. A11, assembly GCF_000499185.1. Taxonomy (NCBI): domain Bacteria; kingdom Bacillati; phylum Actinomycetota; class Actinomycetes; order Bifidobacteriales; family Bifidobacteriaceae; genus Bifidobacterium; species Bifidobacterium sp. A11. Next base: position 46,773 of record NZ_AWUO01000003.1, on the reverse strand, counting down.
TGTGTCGGATCATCAGCCGGCGCAGCAGGCTGCGGTCCTTGTTGTACTCCAGAGTGGTGCCCCAGTCCCCGCGGCGAATCATGGCCATGGCCTGTCGTTTGTCCTCGGACTCGGCGCAGTATGTGCGGAAGATGTCCTTGGGAATCTCCATCCAGAGGCGATGCCCCCGGCCGAAGACGGTGCGTCCGTTGAAGGGGGTGTCCAGAACCAGGTCGTCCACGAAGTAGCGGGCCAGGTTGAAGCCGTTCAAAGTGACCACGTAACTGCTGCGACCCTGGCGCAGATTGATCTCGAAAAGCTTGTAGACGCCGTCGCGCGGATCGTACTTCATGTCGAAGTTGGCCACACCGCTGTAGTTGATGTCCTCAAGGAAGGCCTTGATCCGGTCGAAGATGTCCTGGTTGTAGTCGGGCATAATGGCTGCGTAGTTGCCCACGGCCTCGGGGGTGGGGTCCTCCAGCAGCGGGTGACCCAGAAACATCATGCGCACCCGGTGGTGGCGGTCCACATAGGCGTTGAGCACTCTCATGTTGTCATCGCCCCCAGGCACGAAGTCCTGGATGACCATTTTCGAGGTGTACCCGGCCTGGTAGGACCTGCGGATCATGGTGTCCAGCTCCTCCGGGTTGCTGAAGATGAAGGCCTTCTTCCTGCCGGGGAAGTCGATGCCCAGCCATTCGTCACTGTCGGCTGGCTTCATGGCCACCGGGTAGTCGAAGGGCAGCTTCCGGTGGCGACCCGCCTTCACATCGTCGGCATCCACCGAGACGGTCTGCGGATGCGGCAGATCGTAGCGGTCGCAGAGTTCGTAGAAGGAGGACTTGAGCGAGAGGGCGCGGTTGAGCTTGGCGTCGATGGCGTTGAAGACGAATCGTTCGCGCAGGGGATCGCCGAACTCGTCCAGCAGGTTGGCGTAGGTGTCCCCGCAGGGCAATAGAAGCAGGGTGGCTCCTGGGTGGTCCCGGTGATAGGCGTCGGCCCAGTCGTTCAGGGCCGGTACGAAGACCTTGGGATTGGCGAAATCCGGCACCAGGTGCACGTCGATGATCCTGCTGTACTTGGTGGGGGAGAGCTGCTGGTGGGCGAAGGCGGTGGAGACCAGTCCATAGGCCTCATGAAAAGCGCGCGCCATGCCGTAGGCGTTGATGTCGCTGCCCAGTATGACCGGTTGGAATTCTTGCATCTGTATGAAACCACCTACCATGTGCTCGTGCGCCCCGCCCTGCCGCGGGGCATTTGGCTTTCCATCTTAGGGTCCTGTCGGGATCGTCATCCCTGGGCTGCGCCGGTGGCTCCCAGGTTGTAGCTTTCCGTGCCCAGCAGGCGCGCCACCACGTGGTCATCGCCCTCATAGGGCACGTGGCCGCCGTCCGTCTTGAACCAGCGTTCCTCACCCTTGCCGATGACCAGCGTGACGCGCAGACGGTCCCCTGGCTGGCCCGGATCTCCCAGGGCCTGCTGGATGGCCTGGATCCTGTCCGGAACGATGCTGGCATCCAGGCTTGGGTTGGTCACGAAGCCCAGCATCTGGCGATCCACCTGATCCGCGCTCTCCCCCTCCTCGTCGTCGGCGGTCAGGATCAGCCGGTCGACGCGGTTCTGAGCGGCGCTGACGATGCCCTCCCTGCGGTCGATGGCCTTGCCGCCAGCGGAACCGGAGACCAAAGTAATCAGGGGTTTGAGCTCGCCGTAGCGCTCGTCCACAAAATCCAGTAGGGCGGTGACCGAGGCCTTGTTGTGGGCGTAGTCGACGTAGACCACTCGGTTGTCGGCCTTGAAGCGTTCCATCCTGCCGGCGATCCTGACGCTCTCCATGGCCTGGAGTGCGTCGGCATCGGGCTCCAGACCCAGACGGGTCAGCATGGCCAGGGCAGCGGCCGCGTTCAGGGCGTTGAAATCCCCGTCCATGGACAGGCTGACCGGATTCATGGCTCCGCCGGCGGGTCCTATCAGGTAGTCGTCGCCCTGGCCGGGAGCCTTGCGAACCAGGAAATCGGCCTGTCGGGTTCCATCACCGAATGTGGTCACCGGAATGCCGGCGGCGCGGGCATCCTGACGAATCAGGTCGGCTCCGCGCGCATCGGCTCCCAGGACCAGCTGCCGGCTGTTGTAGGTTATGCGGCGCTTGCAGTAGAAGTAATCCTCGAAGCTGGGGTGTTCGATGGGGCTGATGTGGTCGGGGGAGATGTTCAGGAATGCCCCCAGGTCGAATGTCAGCCCGTAGACACGGTCCACCTTGTAGGCCTGGGAGGAGACCTCCATGACCAGGTAGCGCATGCCGGCGTCTGCCGCCTGGCGCATCATCCGAAAGAGGTCCAGCGATTCGGGTGTGGTCAGCTGGGACTCTTCGTAGTGCCGGCCGTCCAGACAGTTGTCCACTGAGGAGAGCAGGGCGGCGCGGCCTCCGGAGATCTTGCCCAGCATGGCCTGCAGGAAGTAAGCGGTGGTGGTCTTGCCCTTGGTGCCGGTGATGCCCACCAGTGTCAGCTGATCCTGGGGATACCCGTAAAAGGCCGCGGCCAGCAGACTCATGGACTTGCGCACGTCGTTGACGATGATCCCCGGGGCTTTGGTGTGGGCGGACAGATCCTGCTGGGCCACATAGGCCTGCGGTCCCTCGGGATCGCAGGCGTCCAGATATTCGGGCCGGAAGTGGCCCTTGCAGAAGAGCAGACTGCCAGGTCCAGCCTGGCGGGTGTCGTAGGTGATGTCGGTGAAGGGCTTGGATGACTGGGTGTCTTCTGGAGTATTCAAGGTCCACTGGTCGCCCTGGATCACCTCGCGCAGTTGATGATGTTTGCGCAGCAGCTCCAGAGTTGAAGCCATCGTCAGCGCCATGCCGGCTTCCCCCTTGTCTGTAGGTTTGTCACGTAACTTGTTCCTGCCCGATTGGTGACCCCGATCGAGACCAGATACAAGTCTAAACCGCCTCCAGGCGAGGGCAGGGCGATTCGACGACCCCTTGACTGAATGGGCAAAAAGCAGGTAGCGGATCGGCCCTGGAGCTGAGCCTCAGAGCCAGGAGTCGGTGACTGGGCGACGGCCTTGTGAGATCAGATGCTGGTTGAACTGCTCCCGCCACTTGGCCTGCGCCTGCCGCTGCCAGTCCATCAGGGAGTCCATGGTGATTCGGGCCACCTGGGGGAAGAGGGTGGTCATGGGCTTGATCAGGTCGACGGCTGCCACCGTATCCGCCGTGGCATTGTGGAAGTTGCCATGGGGGATGACGCCGTAGTACTCACTGGTCAGCCCCAGGGTGCGGCGGCCCGACCGATGGGAGATCTCCCTGTCCAGGACCAGAGGATCAACCACCAGCAGATTCCCCTCGCTCAGAGGCTTGACCGACTCCGCGCACCAGTGGGCGATGTCCCCATCCAGCATCTGCACGTCAAAGGGCGCGTTGTAGGCCAGCAGGGGGATGCGCTTGTCCTGGGCGCGGGCAATGAACCCGGCCATCTGCTCGGTGGCCAGCTCAGGCTCCATGCCCTCGGTGGCCAGCTGCTCATCGGTGAACCCGTTGACCCGACTGGCCCCCTTGCTGATATGTCGGTGCGGATTGACTATCCAGGTGGCTACGACATCCCCTGCGTAGCCCTTGGTCGGGTCGCGCAGAACCAGGCTGGCCGAAACAATGCCGTCCTTGCCTGGTCTGGTGCCCGTGGTCTCGGTGTCGAACCCCAGAAGCCAGGAGTCCCCTAGGCGTGTCGACCCCTCCTGTTGCGGGGCTGACGCAAGCGCCTGCTCCATGCTTGTGTACTCGGTGTTTTCCATAAGCGTGATTTCTCCTTCGTCATTATGGTAACCGAGGACCGACCGGCCCGCGAACGGGTCGAAACCGCCACGGGCGAGGGGGGATGGCACAATAGAAGTGTGGCAGATACCAGCGAACTCGAAAGCAGAAAACGTCAATTCGAGGCCCTGGCCATGCCTGCGGTGGATGTGCTGTACCGCCAGGCCATGCGCCTGACCAACAATCCGGAGGATGCCCAGGATCTGGTTCAGGATACTTTCGAGCGCGGATTCAAGGCTTTCGACCGCTTTCAGCCGGGCAGCAACTTTGAGGCCTGGATGACCACCATCGAACGCAACGCCTACTTCAACCAGTATCACAAGGCCAAGCGGCGCCCCCAAAGGGCCAACGACTCGACAGGCGAGTACAACGACTGGGACATCTATTCGGCTTCGGAGCACGGGTCGGAGGGGCTCAAATCCGCCGAGCAGGAGTACATGGAGACCTTCGCCCCCGAGGAGATCATGGCCGCCCTGAACCGGCTCAGCCCGGAGCGCCGACGGGTCTTCATCGATGCTGCCATCGACGGCAAGAGCTATCAGCAGGTGGCCGATGAGGAGGGCATCAAGATCGGCACGGTCATGAGCCGGCTGAACCGTGCGCGCTCGCAGTTGCGCCAGGAGCTGGAGCGATATGCCCAGGAGCGCGGCTACCAGCAGGGGCGCGGTGCTGCAGGCAAGCCCTCAGCGGAACGACATGGTGCTGGTGCTGCCAGGCCTAGTATAAAAAAGAGATCAGCAGCAAGGGGCACTGAGGGCCCCCGAAGATCGGGTACCAGGAAGTGGGCAGGAGCATGGACGGACGCGTGGAGATGAGTCACTACGCCTACGATGACGGCGGCTCTGTCAGGGTGTCCCACACCAGCCTGCGCATCTACCGGGATGCCTCCTGTGTGGATCCCAGCGACTGCTTCGATCCGGAATCCTGCTGCGACGATCGGGAGCGCATGGTCATCGAGGAGCTGCGCCGGTATCTGCGCCCCGAATGCGCGCCGGACTGTCTGCTGGACCGGCTCAGGCACATGTTCGACCAGATGGATGAACTGGAGCAGGGGACTCCGGATCGCACCAGAGACAAGTAGATAAAGTCAAGTAGGTTCAGTGCCTGGCTATTCAGGTTATTGCAGGGATCATGGTCATGCGTATGCAGCCATTGTTTTTTTTTTACGCATATATGCAAAACCCCGGCACCAATGGTGCCGGGGCAGACGATCAGGTGTTCGGCCTCTTGCCGTGGTTGGCGGCCTTCTTGCGGCGATCCCTGCGCTTGCGTCCGCGCATGCCCATGATTGGACTCCTTTGCTACTGATGATCCGATAAGCCTTGCCGATTATCGCACACCGGGCTGACCTTTGTCGACCAGCAGGCTGCTCAGAGCTGTTGCGCCCGGTAACCCACCTGGGTGGTGTAGACGGCGGCAGGCTGCAGAATGACCAGGTTCCGGCCAGTTCTGAAGGCGTTGGCGTAGGCGGTCATGGGCTCCACGGCGACGCCGGCCGGGCGCATGCCGGCATCGAAGCCGGTCCCGGTGCAGACCTGCCAGGAGGTGATGGTCTCATCGCCCCAGAGCTGAATGCGGATGCCGTCCGGCCTGGTGAACCAGGCCGAGCAGGTGCCGTCGTCGTCCCGTTCCACATCGGTCCATGCGTCGTCGAAGGCCGCATCCTCGCCCAAGACAGGGCCCTGGCGCAGATCAGTCCGTCCTTGGACGGGCTCGGTGCCGGTGGGCAGCAGCCTGTCCGGATCGACCACTACGTGGGTGCGGCAGGGGATGGACAAGGTGCAGGGGGCGTTGTCCTTCTGGATCTGGTCACCGGCGCCCTGCTTGCCGTTGGCCAGCCAGGGGTGGATGCCGAAGGCCCAGGGTGCAGCCTCGTCGCCCAGATTCAGGGCCCGGGTGGTCATGGTCAGCCCCTGGTCGTCCAGGGTGTAGGTGACGGTGACCACCACGTCGAAGGGGTATCCGGCCATGTCGGGCACCCGCCAGGAGAGGCTGACGGAGTCTTCGGCCAGAACCTGCAGGCGCCAGTAGGACCGGTAGCCGTAGCCGTGGATGGCGGTGCGCCGGTCGTGCTCGTCGATGGGCAGGGTGTAGGTGTGGCCTTGGAAGTCGTAGGTGCCGTCCTCAATCCGGTTGGGGAAGGGGACCAGCACGTTCCCGTTGCTGCAGGGTACGGTTCCATCCGGGTCGAATGAGGCCAGCAGGTCCTTGCCTTGGTATTTCAGGACGCGCAGGATGGCTCCCAGCTCGGTCACCACTGCCTCGTAGTCCCCGTGACGGATGCTGTACTGCTGTCCTGTCCGGGGCACGGCCCCGCCCATCATCTCGTTCGTATGCATGCTCCCACTTCCATAGTGCCGTTGATGCTTGCTACGCCACCATCCTAGCGCCTGGGTGGTCTTGGCTTCTTGGTGAAAGAGTGGCGGATGGACTACCGGGAGCCGCTCTGGCTTTCTACCATGGTCTTGCAATGTCCGGGACCGCCCGGATGGACGTTGATAAGGAGCGGCAGTGGCAGTATTTCGGACCACCGTGTGCGAACAGCCGACCACGCAGGGGCATGGACGGGTCATCCTGGCTGATCCGCGTGGCTTCTGCGCGGGGGTGGACCGTGCCATCCAGACCGTGCAGACCATCCTGGATGCGGACAACCCCCATCGGGATCTGCCGCCGGTCTACGTGCGCCGGCAGATAGTCCACAACCGGCATGTGGTCGAGGACCTGTCCCGGCGAGGGGCTGTGTTCGTGGACGAGCTGGATCAGATTCCCGATCAGGCCGTCCGTGCCGGGGTTCCCGTGGTCTTCTCGGCCCATGGAATCGCCCCCTCGGTCGTCAAGGAGGCCCAGCGGCGGGGGATGCGTGTGGTTGATGCCTCATGCCCCTTGGTCAGCAAGGTTCACCGGGAGGTCCAGCGCTTCGTTCGGGACGGCTACCGAATTATTTACATAGGCCACCGAGGGCACGACGAGGCTGTGGGAGTCATGGGGGAGGCCCCGGACCGGGTTCATCTGGTCGAGCATGAGGCCGATATTCAGGCCTTGGACTTCGGACCCGACACCCCGCTGGTCATGCTGACCCAGACCACCCTCAGCCTGGATGAGACCGCCGACCTGGCCGCGGCCCTGCGTCGACGCTTCCCCTGGATAGAGGAGCCGCCGGGCTCCGACATCTGCTACGCCACCCAGAACAGGCAGCAGGCGGTCAAGCTGGTGGCCGGCCAAGCGGACTGCATGGTTGTGGTGGGCTCGGCCAATTCCTCCAATTCGGTGCGTCTGGTCGAAGTGGCCCGTCAGGCCCTGGATGCGCGCTTTCCCGGTCAGGGCGAGCAGAGGGCCCACCGGGTCGACGATGCGGGCGAGCTGGATCCGACCTGGCTGCAGGGCATGGATTCGGTAGGACTCACCTCGGGTGCATCGGTTCCCGAAAACCTGGTTCAGGGGGTGCTGGAGACCCTGGCCTCCCGAGGGTTCACCCAGGTGACCCGGGCCCGGGCAGTCGACGAGCATATGCACTTCGTCTTGCCTGCGGCCCTGCGTTCAGCCCGTGCATCAAGGAAAGTTCCACAGCCGCAGGGCTAGGCCCCAGCGCTAAGATCGCTCAGTCGGTGGCCAGCGGGGCGGTCTTGGCCTTGAGGACACGGATCAGATCCCGTGGGTCCAGACCCAGACTGATTCCGCGCTTGCCGCCGGAGACCATGATGGTGTCGAACTCCAGGGCGCCTTGGTCGAGTACGGTCAGGTGTCGGGTGCGTTGGCCGAAGGGTGAAATGCCGCCCAGGACGTATCCGCTCTCTCGTTCGGCCTGGGCCTTGTCGGCCATGCGGGCCTTCTTGGCGCCCACGGCCGCCGCCAGGTGTTTGAGGTTCAGGTGGCCGGTCACCGGCACAATGCCGATGACCCGCTCCTTGCCCGTGTCGGCCATCAGGGTCTTGTAGACCGTGCGCGGGTCCAGGCCCAGCTTTTTGGCGGCCTCGATGCCGTATCCCTGGTCCATGTGGTCGGCGCTGTGATGGTATTCGTGGATGGTGAAGGGCACCCCCAGACGCTCCAGCTGGGCCATGGCCGGGGTCGCGGCATCCGAGTCCGCCCGCTTCTTCTTGCTCATGACTCCATGCTAAGGTACTGACCGTTTGGGTAGGCTGATGGGTGTCTTTGGCGCCATTGCGCGGAAAGGGTAGTCCATGACCGCTGTCAATGCCTGGCTGCTCGATGCGGTGACGGGCGGCTGGGGGCTGGCCGTGCTCTTTCTGGCTGCCTTTTTGGATGCGCTGATCATTCCCATACCCACGGAACTCATGGTCCTGGCCACGGCTTCGGCTTTTCGGGCCTCGGGACGACCTCTGCCCATCCAGGTCTTTCTGGTATGCGCCCTGGCCTTCGCGGGCGGCGATGCCTGCACCTATGGGCTGGGGCGGCTGGTCCCGCTGAATCGTCTGGCCGTCTTCCGTGGCGCCGCAGGCAAGGCGGTAACCACATGGGCCCATCGGGCCCTGCTGCAGGGAGGTGGCTTCTTCACGCTGGCCTCGCGCTTTGTGCCCTCGGGTCGGACCGTGGTCAATCTGACTGCCGGGGCGGCGAGGTATCCGCTGAACCGTTACCTGCCCCTGGCTGCCCTGGCCGGATTGCTCTGGTCGATGTATATGTGGACCCTGGGGTATCTGGCCTCCTCCTGGCTGAAGAACAACCCCCTGGCCGTCATGGCCATCGGTTTTCTGACGGGCATGGTCGTCGGACTGGTCTGCGACCTGGCCATGCGGGCGCTCACCCGGAGGCGCTGATGATAAGCAAGGGGCCCGCCCCCGTAGGGAGCGGACCCCATCATCGCTAGGGCCGGAGGAGCCGGCCTGACGCTCAGTCGCCCAGTCCGGCGAAGTAGATCAGGGTGCGGATCATGTTGCTGGTGAAGCCGTACTCGTTGTCGTAGAAGGCAACGGTGCGGACCATCTGGTCGTCACCATAGGTGTTGACATCGGTCTGCGTGGGATCGAAGATGCCGCCGTGGGTGTCGCCGATCACGTCGGAGGTCACGATGCCCTCGTCGTTGTAGCCGAAGTAGTCCTTGCCCTCGAAGGCCTTCTTGGCGGTGTCGTTGATCTCGTCGACGGTGACCTTCTTGTTCAGCAGGCAGAACAGCTCAGTGACGGAGCCGGCGGGAACGGCCACACGCTGCGCGTGGCCCTGCAGCTTGCCGTCAACGGAGGGAACGACCTTGCCGATGGCCTTGGCGGCACCGGTGGAGTGTTCGATGGTGTTGAGGGCGGCGGCGCGGGTGTTGCGCGGCTTGTTGCCCTTGGGGCCATCCAGCAGCATCTGGGAGCCGGTGTAGGCGTGGATGGTGGTCATGTACCCGATGCGGATGCCGAAGTTGTCATCCAGCATCTTGACCATGGCGGCCAGGGAGCCGGTGGTGCAGGAGCCGGCGGAGATGATCTTGTCGGAGGGCTTCAGGGTCTCCTGGTTGACGCCGTAGACCACGGTGGGTGTGGCCTCGTCCTTGGCGGGGGCGGAGATCAGCACCTTCTTGACTCCGGCGTTCAGGTGGGCCTGAGACTTCTCGGTGGAGGTGTAGAAGCCGGTGCACTCCAGCACGCATTCCACACCGTCGTTCTTGGCCCAGGGGATGTTGCTGGCATCCTTCTCGGCGTAGACCGGGATCTCCTTGCCGTCCACCACGATGGCGGTGTCGGTGGAGGTGACCGAGACAGGGGTGCCGTCGTCGTGACGGAAGGTGCCCTGGGTGCTGTCGTACTTGAGCAGATAGGCCAGAATGGCCGGGGTGGTCAGATCGTTGATAGCGGCAACCTCGATGTTGGAGGCTTCGCCGCCACGGGCCTGGAGCTCAAAGATGCGCCGGAAGGCCAGACGACCGATACGTCCGAATCCGTTGATGCCAATCTTTACTGTCATTCAATTCTCCCTTGGAGATTGGCCGTATACAGCACAAAAATTACCGGACCGTATATGGCCGATTACTGATAACATCTCATAGTTTATAGAACCCTGTGTACTTATAGCAAGCGATAACGCGGGTTCTGCCAAGGAAAAAACGAACAAAATAATTGGTAGGTTTTGTTGTTTGTTTACGCAACAAAACGATCAAGAATTGTGAGAATTTTCGTTCGTATCGGCCAGCCAATCCTCCCACTGCTGCTGACGGAATCCGACTAGGACACGCCGGCCATCCAGCAGGATGGGACGCTTGACCAGCATGCCGTCGGTGGCCAGCAGCTGCAGAGCCTGCTCCGTGTCCATCTGTGGCAGCCGTTTGCTTAAGCCCTGGCTGCGATAGGCCTGACCTGAGGTATTGAAGAATCGTCGGACGGGCAGGCCGCTCATGTCCAGCCATTCGGTCAGTTCCTCCTGGGTGGGGCGGTCCTCCTTGATGTCGCGCTCGGTGAAGTCCACATTGTGGTCACGCAGCCAGGTGCGCGCCTTGGCGCAGGTGGAGCAGCGGCTGTAGCAGATGAAGAGCGGGTGCTGGGCTGTAGGTGATGCTGTCATAGTTGTTCCTTTCCAAGTGGGGTTCAGGCCAGCCGGCGGGAGGGCCGGGTCTCCAAGGAGCCCAGGTCTGCCTTGGGCTCCAAGGCGGCACTCCATACCGGCTGGGGCGCCGAGATGGGGTAGGTGACGAACACTGTTCCCTGTTTCAAGCCTATGTGGGCCGGTCTGCCAGGCAGGAACTCGTTGCTGACGCCGGTCACCTGCTGGTTGGTCATGGTCATGCCATCCGTCTGGTATTTGAGGCCCTGCTCGACGACGCCCAGAGCCTGGTCGTCAGCGGCCAGGACGGAGATCATGGACCTGGGCGGGCAGTCCCAGACGGGGAAGTCCAGGCTTCCAGGGCCGAGGGCCGTGACCAGCATTCCCCGCCCCCAGAGTTCGGCCCGGCCTCCGCTGGCCGCGATCAGATGGATCAGGTTCAAGTTGGCCAGCGTGTGGTCCATGCGTCCGCCCAGGCCACCATATATAAGGAATCGCCGGCAACCGCGCTGCCAGCCCACCTTGACTGCAGCCAGCAGGTCTGTATCGTCTTTCTCGGCAGGCAGGACCCGGCGAGGGATGTCTGTACGCAGCTTGCGGCTGCCAGCGGGCAGAGAGTCGAAGTCGCCGACGACCAGATCAGGCTCGTCCCCGTGCTCCAGGGCCGGCTCCAGTCCTCCGTCCGCTGCGATGACCAGGGCCTGGCCGCCGCGAACCACCTCTTCGCCAAAGTACTGTCCGGCGCCCCAGATCCGGCAGAGCGGTGCCTGGACAGTCTCGCCAGACTGACCGTCATCCTGCATAAGAGTCTTCTTTCTGCGCTCGTCCCTTGGAGGCGCCTCCATCATCCCAGACCAGCCAGACTGACCAGGAAGGTCAGCCATCCCTGCACCAAGGCCATGTAGGTCAGTGTGCCGCAGGCAATGCTGACCATCATGTTCCGCCAGCGCAGGTGGACCAGGGTTGTGACCAGCAGAGCCAGGGCCTCGTAGAGCCCGTGGTCGCCTCCGACCAGGTTGGTGTGCCTCAACGAATAGACCACCAGCAGTCCCATGACGGCGGCGGGCAGCAGACGTCCCAGCCTGGTCACCAGGGCCGGCGGCCGACGTCCCTCCGGCCAGATGAAGAAGGGCAGGAATCTGGTGGCCATGGTTCCCAGGACCACAATGCCTATGGTGATCAGTTGCTGCGTGGTGGTCATGAGGCCTCCCTTTGGCTGTGGAAGTCCAAGAGGATGAAGATGGCCAGGATGACCACCATGGACGGGATGATGAACCGGTCGGGTCCGAAGATCAGCAGGCAGGCCAGGGAGGCCAGCAGACCGATCAGGGCCGGCAGGCGAGCCTCGGCCTGCCGCCACTGCTCCAGAAAGAGGACCAGGAACATGGCGGTCAGCACGAAATCCAGCCCCCGGGTGTCGAAGTTGGCCAGGTTGCCCAGCACAGCGCCCAGGGTGGCGCCGCCCACCCAGTAGATCTGGTCGAGCAGGGTGACGAAGAAGAGGTACCAGCCCTTGTCGGTCCCGGCCGGGTGGGGGTCGGCGGACTCCAGGGCGAAGGTCTCGTCGCACATGCCGAAGATCAGGTAGGGCTTCTTCCGGCCCGTCCCGCGAAAGACCGGCAGCATGGCCAGGCCGTAGAAGAGGTGGCGGGCATTGACCATCAGGGTCAGCATCAGCGCGCCCCAGGGATTGAAGGTGGACATGAGCAGGTCCACGGTCACGAACTCCATGGAACCGGCGTAGATCAGGGCGCTCATGGCCAGCGGGTAGATCACCGGGAAGCCACGGCTGGTCATCAGAAAGCCGTAGGAGATCCCCAGCACCAGGAATCCGGCCATGATAGGCAGGGTCCGTGGGAAGGCCGCAGCCAGGGAGCCCAGGATGGTCCCGGAGGACCTCGCATCTTCGTCAGCGTCTTTTTGCGCTTGCTGCATGACCCGCCTCCTGACTTCGTTTTGGGGAATGGTCAGCAATGATAATCCCCTCTCGCGCCGCAGGGATAGGCCGGTCGACAATGTGAGAAGGCTGTCAAGACGTGGCAGGAACGGAATAGGCGCTCTCCCGCTCCTGTTGAACCTAGCGATAGGCACCGGTATGCGAGGAGGAATCATGGACAAGAACAAGATTTCGACCAACAACCCGGCCACGGTCGTCCTGGCGGGGGGATGCTTCTGGGGCATCGAGCGGTTCTTCCAGGAGGTGGACGGGATCATCGACACCCAGGTGGGATACGCCCAGTCCACAGTGCCCAACCCCAGCTATGAGCAGGTCTGCAGCGGTGTCACCGACGCCGTGGAGAGCGTGCGACTGACCTATGATCCCCAGACGGTCAGTCTGCGGACCCTGACCCTGCTTCTGCTGGATCTGATCGACCCCTTCTCGGTGGATCGGCAGGGCAACGACCGGGGCAGGCAGTACCGCAGCGGCCTCTACTGGGATCCCGAGCATCGCGAGCAGGAGGAGCCCGTCTTCCGCCGCGCCCTGGAGGAGCTGGAGGGCAGGACCGGCCGTCATCCTGCTGTGCAGGTGGAGGCCCTGATCAACTTCTATCCGGCGGAGGAGTCCCACCAGGACTACCTGCTCAAGAACCCCGGCGGATACTGCCACATCCCTCTGGAGGCCATCGCCAACGCCGCCTCCCGCCAGCGCTACATCGAGCGCATATGGTCCCTGGACCCTGAAAGCTACGAGGTCACCCAGCACTCGGCCACCGAACGGCCCTTCACCAATGCCTACGACGGGGAGTTCCGCCCGGGCATCTATGTGGACGTGGTCAGCGGGCAGCCGCTCTTCTCCTCGGCGGACAAGTACGACTCGGGCTGCGGCTGGCCGGCATTCACCAAGCCCATCGATCCCGACCTGCTGGTCAACCGCAAGGATTACAAGCTGCTGGGCCGGCCCCGGATCGAGGTCCGGACGGCACAGACCGGCATCCATCTGGGGCACGTCTTCGACGACGGTCCTGCCGACCGTGGCGGGCAGCGCTACTGCATGAACTCCGCCGCCCTGCGGTTCGTGCCGCGGGACCGGATGGAGGAGGAGGGCTACGGCGACTACCTGCCCTTGGTGGACCAAGCCGGTCGTTGACCGTTCTGCCTCCAGTGACACGCCGGAGCTTCGAACCCATGGAGTTCCGGCGCAGTCCACGCATGAGGCCCCTCTGTTTCCTGTTGCCCTTTTGGGCTATTGTGGACTGCTGGTGGATCGATAAGGAGTCATGCCAATGTGCGGAATTGCTGGGTTCGTCAACGACACCTCTACCGAGGAAAAAACGGCCGTGCTCAAGCGGATGACGGACATCATTGCCCACCGAGGCCCCGACAATGAGGGGCATTTCGTCGATGAGCGGGTGGCCCTGGGTTTTCGGCGCCTGAGCATCATCGATCTGCAGGGCGGCGACCAGCCCATCTTCAACGAGAACTCCTCCATGGCCATCACCATGAACGGGGAGATCTACAACTACCGTGAACTGCGCCGCCAGCTGATCGACCTGGGCCACACCTTCTCCACCGAGTCCGACACCGAGGTCATCCTGCACGGCTACGAGCAGTGGGGTCACGAAGTGGTCAACCGCCTGCGCGGCATGTTCGCCTTCGTCATCTGGGACCGCGGCCGCGGCGAGCTCTTCGGGGCCCGGGACCACTTCGGCATCAAGCCCTTCTATTACGCCCGGATGGGCGGCACCTTCATGTATGCCTCGGAGATCAAGAGCCTCCTGCAGCATCCGGACTTCCACAAGGAGCTCAACACCCAGGCCCTGCGTCCCTACATGACCTTCCAGTACCCGGCGCTCCCCGAGACCTTCTTCAAGGGCGTATTCAAGCTTCCCGAGGGCCATTGGTTCACCTTCCGGGACGGAAAGATGGACATCCACCAGTATTACGACCCGGCCTTTGGCGAGAGCAAGCAGGATCTGAAGGACCTGGTCGACTCCATCGACCAGACCGTCCAGGATTCGGTCAAGGCCCACCAGGTGGCCGATGTGGAGGTGGGCTCCTTCCTCTCCTCCGGGGTGGACTCCAGCTATGTCGCAGCCCTGGCACGCCCCCGGCACACCTATTCGATCGGCTTCGGCAAGGGGACTTACAACGAGTCCGACCAGGCTGGCGAGCTGGCCTCCATACTCAAGCTCAACAACACCACCGAGTCCCTGGACGGCGACCAGGCCTTCAGCTACTTCCCGCAGATTCAGTGGTATATGGACGAACCTGACTCCAACCCCTCCTGCGTGCCGCTCTTCTTCCTTTCCGAGCTGGCCAGCCGGGACCTGCGCGTGGTCCTGAGCGGGGAGGGCGCCGACGAGCTCTTCGCAGGCTACGTAGATTACGGCGTGCATACGCGCTCGCGCATCATCAAGGATGTCACCCGTCTGCTGGGGCGGCTGCCTCGCAAGGCCCGGTATGCCATCGGACGCTGGGCCAAGGGCAAGCACTTCCACGGGGCCTGGCACCTGTACGCCAACCTGGCCCCCGCCGAGGAGAGCTTCATCGGCCAGGCCAAGGTCTTCGACGAGGACGAGGCCGGCAGGCTGCTCAAGCCGGCCTACCGCAAGGCCCCCCGTGTCTCTGAGATCACGGGACGAATCTATGCCCGGCTCAAGGGGCGCAGCCTGTCCGAGCTCAAGAAGAAGCAGTACCTGGACATGCATCAGTGGATGCCCGGGGACATCCTGCTCAAGGCCGACAAGATGACCATGGCCCACTCCCTGGAGCTGCGTGTGCCCCTGCTGGACCGCAAGCTCATGGATGTGGCCGAGAAGGTGCCGACCAAATACCTGATCACTGATCAGAACACCAAGTTCGCCTTCCGCAAGGCTGCCGACCGCCATATTCCCCGGGAGTGGTCCGCCAGGGAGAAGCTGGGCTTCCCCGTGCCCATCCGGGACTGGCTGCATCAGGAGCGTTACTACCGGCTGGTCCGCAGCATGTTCGAACAGGAATGGGTGTCCGAGTTCTTCGACCAGCAGGCCCTGCTGCGCATGCTGGACGACAACTACGCCAAGCGCAACGACGCCCGTCGCAAGATCTGGACCGTCTACTCCTTCCTGACCTGGTATGACGTCTATTTCATCCACGACGGGACCAAACCAGAGCTGCTGGACCTTCCGGCCTAGGAGTCTGTCCCGAGGGCTGTGCTATACTGCTATTCGGCTTGAGAAATCAAGAAAGCGGATGATCCCACCTGGGAGCCTTCCATGGCTTCGGGTTCGACCTGCGCCGATGACGGTTGGCCGTCATCATGCACGGTGCAGGCATTGGCGGTGTCGTTGCCATACAGCAGCGGTGGTCATGTTCGAAACCTATGGGTTCTTCGCCTGGCAGTGGATGTTGTGGTATTTGAGAAGGAGTCATCATTAGCGACGAACCAAGGATTAACGACGATATACGAGTGTCTCAGGTACGCCTGATCGGGCCCAACGGCGAGCAGGTGGGAATCATTGCGACCTCCGTCGCCCTCAACCTGGCCAAGGAGGCCAACCTTGACCTGGTCGAGGTTGCACCCAAGGCCAAGCCTCCGGTCGCCAAGCTCATTGATTACGGCAAGTTCAAATACAACGAGAAGATCAAGGCTCGTGAGGCGCGCCGCAATCAGAGCATGTCGGAGATCAAGGAGATCCGCTTCAGATTGAAGATCGACGACCACGACTTCGAGGTCAAGGAGGGGCACGTGCGCCGCTTCCTGTCCGCCGGAGACAAGGTCAAGGTCACTATTATGCTGCGTGGGCGCGAGCAGTCCCGGCCCATCGGCGGCGTGGAGCTCCTGCGCAAGCTGGCTGACGACGTCGCGGATCTGGGCTCCATCGAGTTCGCCCCCAAGCAGGAGGGGCGCAACATCATCATGACCCTGTCGCCCAAGGGCAAGAAGGTCCACACCCAGTCCGAGCAGCGTCGGCGGGGCGGCCAGGCCCGTGCCGAGCGCAAGGCCCGTCAGGCGGCCCATCTGGCTGCCAAGGCCGACAACAATACTTCTCCCAAGCAGATGAAATCCAAGGAGGGCAGCAATGCCGAAGATGAAAAGTAACTCCGCCGCATCCAAGCGCGTCCGGGCCACGGGTTCGGGCAAGCTCATGCACGCCGGGACCGGTATGCGCCACAATCTGGAGCACAAGTCGGCCAAGAAGCGTCGTCACCTGTCCACTGACGAGGTGCTCGCTCCGACCCAGTCCAAGAACATGAAGAGGATGCTGGCCCGCTGAGCGGGTGCTGTCGCGTCGAGTGAGATTTTAGAAAGCTGAGGAATATCTATGGCACGAGTCAAGCGGGCAGTCAACGCGCATAAGAAGCGTCGGGTCGTCCTGGAGCGGGCGTCAGGCTACCGTGGCCAGCGCTCCCGTCTCTACCGCAAGGCCAAGGAGCAGCTGCTCCATTCATACACATACAACTTCCGGGACCGCAAGGCCCGCAAGGGCGACTTCCGCAAGGTGTGGATCCAGCGCATCAACGCCGGATGCCGCGCCCAGGGAATCACCTACAACCGCTTCATCCAAGGGCTGCGCCTGGCCGGCATCGAGCTGGACCGCCGCGCCCTGGCCGACCTGGTCGTCAACGACATCGACACCTTCAACGCCATCGTGGCCGAGGCCAAGAAGGCCCTGCCTGCCGATGTGAACGCTCCGGTCGCTGCCTGATCAGCGGACCCGAACACCGCATTTCAAGAACCTCGCCTTTCGCGGGGTTCTTTGCATATTTGACCATTCCTCATGGGGACGGTAAGTTGATTGACGACAATGATGCCGGGAGCCGCCATGAACGATGATCACAGCGCAGACGCGTCGGCTGTATCGGCAGAATTGACTGGTCAGTCCAGTCCATCACCGAGTAGCGGTGGATCAAAACCAGCGGTGATCAATCGGTCGCGCCCTATTCTGCGGTCGCGGATCTTTCTCTATGTGACGGAATTCTTCTCGGGGATGGCTGTCATGGCCGCTGAGCTGGGGGCCTCCCGCCTGCTGGCTCCGTACTTCTCGTCCTCCCAGATCGTATGGACCATCATCATCGGGACCATCATGATCGCCCTGGCCCTGGGTGCCGTCGTCGGCGGTCGCTGGGCCGATAGAAATCCCGACCCGGACAGGCTCTACCTGTGCATTCTGGCCGCGGCCGTCTGGATCGCCCTGATCCCCCTGGTCGGCAAGTATCTGATCATCCTGATCTCGGGGCTGCTGATCGTGGCCGTTTCCACCAACTTCCTGATCCTGGCGGCCTTCATCTCCTGCCTAATCATCTTTGTTCCGCCCCTCTTCCTCCTGGGCACCATCACCCCCGGCCTGGTCAAGAGCGCCACCGACTCCCTGGATGACAACGCTTCGGTGGTCGGCCGGCTCAGCGCCTGCAATACCGTGGGATCCATCCTGGGCACCTTCCTGCCCACCTTTGTGACCATCCCGGCCGTGGGGACCTTCGTCACCTTTCTGATCTTCTCCGGGATACTGCTCCTGGTGGCCTTGATCTACTTCCTTTCCTCCCATGCCCACCGCCTGGCCTGCCTTCTAGCCACGGTGGCCTTTGTGATCTCGACCGCCCTGTCGCCGATGACGGGGTTCGCCTTCTGGGAGAAGGGCCTGGCCTACGAGGGCGAGTCCATCTACAACTACCTGCAGGTCAAAACCCTGGCGGACAGAACCATCCTTTCCACAAACGTCCTCTTCGGCGTCCAGTCGGTCACCATGAAGCATCCCGGAATGACCGGCATGTACTACGACACGGCCCTGGCTGCACCGCTCATGGCCGAGCAGGCCCGCTCGGCTCTGATCCTGGGCATGGGGACCGGGACCTACGCCAGGCAACTGAGGCGGTACTATCCTCGGATGGCCATCCAGGGGGTGGAGATCGACCGGACCATCAGCGACTTGGCCACCAAGTATTTTGATCAGCCCGCCGACATCCCGGTTTCCACCTACGACGGCCGAGCCTGGCTGGCAGCCAGTGGCCAGCGCTACGATCTGATCATGGTCGATGCCTATCAGGACAGCACCATCCCCTTCCAGATGAGCTCCACCGAGTTCTTCACCCTGGTCAGGAATCACCTGAATCCGGGCGGGGTCATGGTGGTCAACATGAACATGATCGACGACGGTCAGGGGTCCATCAATGCGGCCCTGACCAACACCATCACCAGGGTCTTCGGATCCGATGCCATCCTGACGGCCGACGTGCCCCAGACCACCAACCGCGAGCTCTTTGCGCGCCGCCCCTCTTCCGGGAATTGCTCGGGATCAGGAGTGGATACCCAGGGCAAGAAGGCGGCGATGGGGGGCTACCCGGGTTCCGACCTGTTGGCGGAGGCTGCCGCCAGGGTCAGCCCTGATCCGGACCTATCCGGGATGATGGCGCAGGTCAGCTCCCGTCTGAGCACGGTTGGGGATGCAGAGGGGAGGATATTGACCGATGACAATGCACCGGTGGAGCTGCTGGGTATGCATGCCATCGACAGGATCATCAGCAGGGAGGCCGGACCCTACCGACGGATTCTTCAGCAAGAGGGGATCCAAGGGCTGATCCGGGAGCTCTCTTGAGCGGTCGCAGCAATACCGAGCGCGTCGGAAGCGTGGAAACAGGGGAGCGGGGCGTTAGAATATGGCCTACAGACCAGCACTGATGAAGAGAACCGGAGGTTAAGCGGTAGTGGACGGTGATCATCAGGAGGGGCTGACCGCCCTGCTGGATCAGTTCCTGGCCTATACCGGACTGGAGCGGGGTCTGGCCCCTGCCACGGTCAAGGCCTACAAGTCCGATCTGACCATGTACATCAATTGGCTATCCGCTCGAGGCATCACCAACCTGGAACAGATCAAGACCGCCGATGTGGAGGGTTTCCTGGCCCACCTGGCCGACGAGAGTCCAGCCAGCCGCTCCCGAAGGATGGCCGCCGTCCATGAGTGGCACCGGTTCGCCCTCAAGCAGGGGGTGACCGACCAGGATGTCTCTCGCACCGTCAAGGCTCCCAAGGGCACCTCGGCCCTGCCCGATGTGTTGGACGTGGACCAGGTGGCCCGGCTGCTGGATGTGGCTGCCATGGGCGGATCCAAGGATCCGGTGGTCCTGCGGGACAAGGCTCTGCTGGAGTTCATGTACGCCACCGGCTGCCGGGTCTCGGAGGCCGTCGGTACCGATCTGGAGGACATGAACCTAAACGAGCGTGTGGTCCGTCTGACCGGCAAGGGCGACAAGCAGCGTCTGGTGCCCATGGGCTCCTACGCCTGCCAGGCCATGCAGGCCTACCTGAATCTGGGACGGTCCAGCCTGTGCGATCGGGCCACCAAGGGCAGGGAGCTGCGTGCCGTCTTCCTCAACAAGCGGGGCAGGCGGCTGACCAGGCAGACCGTCTGGCAGGTGGTCAGGGATGCCGGCCGTCGGGCGGGCCTGAACAGACCCCTGCACCCCCACACCCTGCGGCACTCCTTCGCCACTCATCTGCTGGAGGGAGGCGCCGATGTACGTTCGGTTCAGGAGCTGCTGGGCCACGCCTCGGTGACCACAACCCAGATTTACACACACGTCAGCCCCCAGGCCCTGATGGAGACCTACCAGACGGCCCATCCCCGCGCTCGCTGACCCGCCAACCCGCGAATGCGGTCGGAAACTTGATAGGGTAGAAGCATGCCTACGGATTTGTTAGGGCGCGAGTATGAGACGTTCGCTGCCCCGGAGCCTTTGAAACAGCACGGCCCGGCCCGTGTTCTCGCCATGTGCAACCAGAAGGGCGGCGTAGGCAAAACCACCTCATCCATCAACATCGCCGGATCCCTGTGCCAGTATGGGCGCCGGGTGCTGATCGTGGACTTCGACCCCCAGGGCGCGGCCACCGTGGGCCTGGGCATCAACGCCAACAGCGTGGACAACACCATTTACACCGCCATGTTCGACACCTCCCTGGATGTTCACGAGGTGGTCCGGCACACCCGTTTCGACGGTCTGGACATCATCCCGGCCAACATCGATCTGTCGGCCGCCGAGATTCAGCTGGTCACCGAGGTCGGCCGGGAGCAGGCCCTGGCGGCCACCATCCGGCCCCTGCGGCAGGAGTATGACGCCATCATCATCGACTGCCAGCCCTCGCTCGGCCTGCTGACCGTCAACGCGCTGACTGCTGCGGACGGGGTCATCATTCCCGTGGCGGCCGAGTTCTTCGCCCTGCGCGGCGTGGCCCTGCTCATGCAATCCATCGAGAAGGTCCGCAGCCGCATCAACCCCGACCTGCAGATCTACGGGGTGCTGGTCACCATGTACACCAAGACCCTGCATTCGGACGAGGTGCTTCAGCGCATCTACGAGGCCTTCAAGGGCAAGGTTCTGCACTCCATCATCAGCCGGTCCATCAAGCTGCCCGATGCCACGGTGGCCGGCGAGCCCATCACCATGTTCGCTCCCGAGCACAAGACCGCCAAGGAGTATCGGGAGGTCGCCCGGGAGCTGATTGCCCGCGGCATCGTGGCGTGAGCGGATCAACGGACGGTTTCGCCGTCGACCTGGATGTCTACCAGGGACCCTTCGACCTGCTGCTGGGCATGCTGGCCAACCGCAAGCTCTCGCTGACGGAGGTCTCGCTGGCCTCCATCACCGGGGAGTTTCTGGACTATGTGCGCACCCTGGACTTCAGCCAAGGGCTGGACCAGGCCAGTGCCTTTCTGGATGTGGCCTCGGTGCTGGTGGAGGCCAAGAGCGCTGCCCTCCTGCCTGTGGAGGACGAGTCCATGCGCGACCAGGCCTCCATGGATGCCCTCCGGGAGCGTGATCTGCTCTTTGCCAGGCTGCTGCAGTACCGGGCCTTCAAGCAGGCAGGGCAGGACTTTCGAGCCAGGCTGGCCGCCAACTCAGGCCGCTACCCGCATCCCGGCCATCTGGAGCCCCAGCTGGCCCATCTGCTGCCTGATCTGGTCTGGACCCTGAAGCCGGAGGATTTGGCCCTGCTCTGTGCCAACGCCCTGGTCAACGCTCCGGCCTCCCAGGTCCGGCTGGACCAGCTGCACGTGCCCCTGGTCGACCTGAACAAGGAGGCCGACCTGGTTCGCCAGGCCCTGCTGGCACAGCCCGGGCAGCCAGTGGCCTTCGCCGATCTGGTCGCCTCCTCCAAGGGCCGGGCGCAGGTGGTGGCCCGATTCCTGGCCGTGCTGATTTTCTTTAGACAGGAGCTGATCCAGTACCGTCAGGATGGCCCCTACCAGCCGCTCTACCTGCGCTGGGTAGGGCCTACCCAGGAGCCGGAAACAGCCTTGATCAGTGAGGGGGACTTCGCATGAGCCAAACCTCGGCTCCCGACACCCGTCCCGAATATGTGGACTTCGACGTACAGGACTTTCCCGGCGGACTGACCGCCTGTCTGGAGGCCATTCTGGTGGCCACGGACCGGCCGCTGACCGCAGAGGATTTTTCCCGGGTGCTGGCCGTGGATCCGGAGCCGGTCAATGCCGCCCTGGAATCGCTGGCCGAGTCCTATAGCGACCGAGGGTTCGAACTGCGTCGTACCGCCCGGGGCTGGCAGCTGACCAGCCGGACCGCCTACCAGCCCGTGGTGGCGGCCTTCGTCAAGGACGGCCAGACGGCACGCCTCTCCCAGGCGGCCCTGGAGGCCCTGGCCATCGTCGCCTACCGCCAGCCCATGACCCGTGCCCAGGTGGGCCAGATCCGCGGGGTCAACTCAGACGGGGTCATCCGGGCCCTGCTGGTGCGCGGCCTGGTCCGCGAGGAGGGCCTGGACGAGCAGACCCATGCCGCGCTGCTGGTCACCACCGACCTTTTCCTTGAGCGGATGGGCCTGCAATCCTTGGAGGATCTGCCCTCCCTGGCCCCCTTCCTGCCCGACGAGGACTCGGCTCTGGCCCAGGCCCGCCAGGAGCTGTCCGGCCAACTTCAGTCCCCGGATCTTGCCCAGGGTTCACCCCAGGGCGAGGAGGAGTGATCGCCTGTCACACAAGGCGGTTACACTTGTCTCTGTTTGTCCAATTCCGGGATAGCATTCACGAGAATGAGGTTTTGATGGCGGTACGCGGCGATATACGAAATGTGGCGATTGTGGCACACGTTGACCACGGCAAGACCACCCTGGTCAACGCCATGCTGCAGCAGTCGCACGTCTTCTCCGAGCGGGAGGAGGTGCCCGACCGGGTCATGGACTCCAACGACCTGGAGAAGGAGAAGGGCATCACCATCCTGGCCAAGAACACCGCCGTCAAATACACAGGCCCCCTGGCCGCCAAGCTGGGCGAGCCCGACGGCATCACCATCAACGTGGTGGACACCCCCGGCCACGCCGACTTCGGCGGCGAGGTGGAGCGCGGCATCTCCATGGTCGACGGCGTGGTCCTGCTGGTGGACGCCTCCGAGGGGCCCCTGCCCCAGACCCGCTTCGTCCTGCGCAAGGCCCTGGAGGCCAAGCTGCCCGTCATCCTGGTCATCAACAAGACCGACCGTCCCGATGCCCGCATCTCCGAGGTGGTCTCCGAGTCCACCGATCTGCTCCTGGGCCTGGCCCAGGACGTGAGCGAGGAGGGAGTGGATCTGGACCTGGATTCCCTCCTGGACCTGCCGGTCATCTACTGCGCAGCCAAGGCCGGCAAGGCCTCCGTCAACCAGCCTGCCGACGGCGCTGTGCCCGACAACGACGATCTGGAGCCCCTCTTCGAGGCCATCCTGACCAACATTCCCGCGCCGGAATACGAGGAGGGCGCCCCCCTGCAGGCCCATGTGACCAACATCGACGCCTCCGACTACCTGGGCCGTCTGGGTCTGGTGCGCATCTACAACGGCACCCTGACCAAGGGCCGCCAGTACGGCCTGTCGCGCGTGGACGGGTCCATCGAGAACTTCAAGCTGACCGAGATCCTGCGCACCAAGGGCCTGCAGCGCTTCCCTGTGGAGGAGGCCGGCCCCGGCGACATCGTGGCTGTGGCCGGCGTGGAGGACATCATGATCGGCGAGACCATCGTCGACCAGGACGACCCCCGCCCCCTGCCGCTGATCCACGTGGACGACCCGGCCGTCTCCATGACCTTCGGCACCAACGATTCACCCCTGGCCGGCACCGAGGGCAAGGACCACAAGCTGACCGCCCGCATGCTCAAGGACCGCCTGGACCGCGAGCTGATCGGCAATGTCTCCATCAAGGTGCTGCCCACCGACCGGCCTGATGCCTGGGAGGTTCAGGGCCGTGGCGAGCTGGCCCTGGCCATCCTGGCCGAGCAGATGCGCCGGGAGGGCTACGAGCTGACCGTGGGCCGCCCCCAGGTGGTCACCAAGACCGTGGACGGCAAGCTTCAAGAGCCCATGGAGTCCGACACCATCGACGTTCCCGAGGAGTACATGGGCGCGGTCACCCAGCTCATGGCCGACCGCAAGGGCCGTATGGAGACCATGACCAACCACGGCTCCGGCTGGGTCAGAATGCAGTTCACCGTGCCCTCCCGTGGCCTGCTGGGCTTCCGCACCGCCCTGCTGACCGCCACCCGCGGCACCGGCATCTCCGCTTCAATCTCCGCCGGCTACGCCCCCTGGGCGGGCGACATCAAGACCCGGCAGAACGGATCCATGGTCTCCGACCGCTCGGGCAAGGCCAGCCCCTACGCCATGCAGAAGCTCCAGGCCCGAGGCGAGTTCTTCGTCAAGCCCCAGTCGCCCGTCTACGAGGGGCAGATCGTGGGCATCAACAACAAGCCCGGCGACCTGGACATCAACATCACCCTGGAGAAGCACATGACCAACATGCGTTCCTCCACCGCCGACGTGCTGGAGACCCTGACCCCGCCCATCGACATGAGCCTGGAGGAGTCCCTGGACTTCGCCAACGATGACGAGTGCGTGGAGGTGACCCCCGAGTCCATCCGTGTGCGCAAGATCATCCTGGACAGGGATGCCTGGTACAAGTGGAACGCCCGTCAGCGCAGGGCCAACAAGAAGTAAGCCTGCTCTCACAATCAGACCAGTCCGACCCGGCCGCCCCACGGTGACCGGGTCGGACTAGTCTGGAACCCATGAAGTCTCAGGTTTCCAAATCCAAGGACCAAGCCCCCTCCCGTTCGACGGGGGAGACTAGCAAGGCCAGCGCCTTCCGTTGCCTGCTGGGCCTGCCCATCGGCCTGGCGGTGGGGGTGCTGGGGACCCTGGTCCAGCGCTCCGGGGCCGCTCAGGGTCTGCCCTGGGGGATGGTCCTGGCCTATCTGCTGGTGGCCCTGGCTGCCTGGTGGGTCCGTTGCGACAGCGGCACCATGGGGCTGGCCCTGCATCTGGTGGCCTCGACGGTCACGGTCTGGCTGCTCTCCATGCGCGGACCCGGCGGCGACGTGCTCATGCCCTATGCCAACTTCCCGACATTCTTTGCCAAGTATGCGGTCTTCCTCTGGATGGGCGGGCTGGTTCTGATCCAGACCCTGGCCATCTGTCTGCCGGCCTCCTGGTTTGCCGATGGCCCCCTGCGTCGTCAGGGGCGATCTGCATGAGCCAGGACCCGTTAGCGAGGCCGGCGACTTCATCCGACCGAATTTCTCTGCACTTCCTGGGTCCCGAGGGGACCTTCACACATCAGGCCGCCCTTGAGGCCGCCAGCCTCATGGCGACAAGGCTGGGCTGCCAGGCGGATCTGAGGCCCTGCACGGATGCGGCGGCCATTGTGGCCGCTGTGGAGGAGGGCCGAGGCTGGGGAGTGCTGGCCTGGGAGAACAACGTGGAGGGCCATGTGGTGCCCAACATGGATGCCCTGATCGATGCTCAGGCGGTAGCGGGCTTCGGCATGGTTCGCCTGCCCATCGTCTTCGACGCTTTCGTCCGGGCTGACCATGGCCCCCTGCGCCAGGTCGCCGCCCATCCCCATGGACTGGCCCAGTGCAAGGGCTTCATCGCAGAGACCGGCCTCAATCCGGTGCCGGCCGATTCCAACGCTGCGGCCTGTCGTGACTTGGGCCCCGACCAGGTGGCTCTGGGGCCGCGCATATGCGGGAGCCTCTACGGACTGGAGACCTACCGGCGCGAGGTGCAGGACTATCAGGGGGCCCGTACCGACTTTCTGCTGCTGGCTCCCCGGGATCAGGCTGCCCGGCTGGCACGCCGCCTGGCGCCGGGCGGGGATTTCGAGTCCATCGTCACCTTCATTCCCCTGAATACCGGGCCTGGCGTGCTGGCCAACCTGCTGGACCGTCTGCGCGATGCGGGCCTGAACATGACCTCATTCATGTCCCGGCCCATCAAGGGGCACGACGGGACCTACAGCTTCGTGGCCAGCATCGACGCCGCACCCTGGCAGAAGGGTCTGCATCAGGTGCTGGCCGACCTGCTGGACAGGGGGGACTGGCTCAAGACCCTGGCGGTCCATCCGCGCACCCCGCATCCTGCGCCCCCCATCCGTGAATGGATGCTGCCCAGGGCGGGGGCCTTCCGGGGCGAGGACCCCGACACCGAGACGATCAGCAAGGAGTTGTTATGGTAGATGAATCCGCGTCTTTCCCGCACATGGACCTGTCAGGGCCCGAGCACATGCACCCCATGGCAGGCATGGCCGCCTCGCCGGTGCTGACCTCGGCCCACAAGATCGCCGTGGCGGGGCTGGGTCTGATCGGCGGATCGCTGGCCCGCCGCCTGGCCGCCCGGGGCCGGTTCGTGATCGCATGGAACCACAATGACCGTCCCTACGAGCAGGCCCGCAGCCAGGGGATCCATTGCGTGGACACCTTGGAAGAGCTGGCCAAGGGCAAGGCAGACGTGCTGGTGCTGGCTACCCCCTTGCGGGCCATGCCCGAGGTGCTCAAGGCCCTGGCTCCGGTGTTGACCCGGGGCACCACCCTGACCGACGTGGGCAGTGTCAAGGGGCCGGTCCGCCGTCAGGTCGAGCAGGCCGGTCTGGCTGATCGGTATGTGGGCGCCCATCCCATGGCGGGCAGCGAGGGCTCCGGTTACGAGGACTCGGACCCGGCCCTCTTGGATGATGCCCTCTGGGCTCTCTGCGTCGATAAGCAAACGGATTACAGCCGATTCCTGACCGTGGCCGACATGGTCACCCAGGGTCTGGGCAACCGGCTGATCGCCCTGGACGATGCCACCCATGACCGGGCCGCTGCGCTGATCTCGCACATGCCCCATGTGGTGGCCACCGCCCTGGCCAACATGCTGACCAGATCGCCTGACCGCCGTGTGGCCTCGGCTCTGGCGGCCGGATCCTGGCGTGACATGACCCGGGTGGCCCTGACCGATCCGGAACGGACCCGGGCCATGGTGGAGGAGAACGCCGACCAGGTGGCCGACCTTCTGGATGACTTGGCCGAGAATCTGCAGGGCATGGCCTCTCTCTTGCGGGACCAGGATGCGGCGGCCGATGAAAAGCGCCGGGGCTTCTTCCTCCAGGCCGATCCCTTCCGGCGCTACAAGGCTGCCCTGGCCGGCCAGGAGCCGATGCCCACCACCGACCTTGAATTGGATCCGCAGGAGGGCAACTGGCGGCAGGAGCTGCTGGATTCGGCCCTGCGCGGCGAGCAGGTCTCGGCCTTCCTGACCACCAGCCGTGCCCGGGTGCTGCACCCGCCGGTCATCGACTGAGATCAGGTGGGTCCGGACGGGGCGAACGGCGTTCCGGGACCGGCTTCAGGGCCACCATGTCTTCTGCTTGCAGGGTCACCCGTTCCCCGGGACGCGACCCATTGGCCGCCGGGTCCCTGTCCAGGATCAGCCGCCGTCCGTCCCAGTCGACCACATGGCCCACGTAGTCGCGGAACTTGGGCCTTCCGTCTTCCGGGTCCGATCCCAGGGCAATCCTGATCACCAGCCGCGCTCCGGCCGGTATGGTTGCTGGCAAACGCATGGCCATCCACCTCCGGAGTCAGTATCGCCTGCGGCTGCGACGAGGGCGAAAGCGCCTAGACTGTATTGCACATACTGCTCAGCCAAGCGAAGGGAGCGCCCGTAGTGGACCAGGATCTGCAGGACTTTACCGACTATCTTTCCCGGGTGGCAGGCAAGAGTCCCAATACCGTCCGCTCCTACCGGGCTGACCTGGCGGGCTTTCTGCACCTGATGCATCTGCATGGCATCGATGATCCCGCGCAGATTGACCTGGCCACCATCAGGTCCTGGCTGGCTCACGAATCCGCCACCCACGCCCGCTCGACCATGGCCCGGAAGACAGCCGCACTGAGGTCCTTCTTCGGCTGGCTGAGCCGGCACGACCGCATCAAGACCGACCCCACCCTGGCCCTGAGCAGCCCCAAGCAGTCCGAGCACCTGCCACGGGTTCTGACGCACGACCAGGCTCGTACCTTGATGGATACAGTTGACGAGGATCCGGTCGAGCCCCGGGAGGACCAGAAAGTCCAGGCGGCCCTGCAGGTGCGGGACGCGGCCATGTTGGAGCTGCTGTACGCCACGGGCATGCGTGTGGCCGAGCTCTGCGGACTGGATCTGGATGATGTGAACCGGCACAGCCGCACCGTAAAGGTCCTGGGCAAGGGTTCCAAGGAGCGGGTCCTGCCCTATGGCCTGCCCGCCGATCGTGCTCTGGACCGTTGGCTGGGGGAGGGGCGGCCGGTCCTGGCTGGCGCAACGGCCAAATCGGCCCGCAAGGCAGGTCAGGCCCTCTTCCTGGGTCAGCTTGGCGGCAGGGTTGGCCAACGGCAGGTCCGCAAGGTGGTCCACCAGGCGGCCGGTCAGGCCGGGGTGCCCGACATCGCCCCCCATGCCCTGCGGCACTCGGCCGCCACGCACATGCTGGATGGGGGAGCCGACCTGCGCGAGGTTCAGGAGATGCTGGGCCATTCCTCCCTGCGGACCACCCAGCGCTACACCCACGTCTCCATCGAGCAGCTGCGGGCCCGGTACAGGCAGGCTTTTCCAAGGGCCTGAAATCCGGCAAATGAGACAGGACTTGTCTTGGGAAACATCCTGGTATCAGAATATGGCGTATCTTTCGGGATACAGGCGAGACGTTGATAACCAGCTAAAGGGGAGCAGCAGGAATGAAGAAAAGTTCACAGCTCACGGTGGTGTCAGCGGTCATCTGTGCCTTGGCGCTTCTGGCCAGCGGCTGCGGTGGTGGTGGCAGCAGTACCGATACCGAGGGTGCCGAGCAGTCGTCCGGCGACCAGGCCAGCAACAATACCGTGGTGTCGGTCCATGGGTGCGAGCCGGCCAACCCGCTCATTCCCAGCAGCGCCGCGGAAAGCTGCGGCGGACAGGTCGTGGACGCCATCAACTCCAAGCTGATCCGCTTCGATGACCAGGGCAAGGCCCACAACGATCTGGCCTCGGAGATCAAGGGCAACGACGACATGTCCCAGTACAAGGTCACCCTGGTTGACGGGCGCAAGTTCTCGGATGGCACCCCCATCACCGCCAAGTCCTTCACCAGGGCCTGGTCCTGGAGCGCCAACGTGTCCAACGGCCAGCTGAACGCCAGCTTTTTCTCCAATATCAAGGGCTTTGATGACCTGCAGAAGCAGGGCGTGCCTACGGATGCCCAGTTCTCCGGATTGAAGGTCATCGATGACAAGACCTTCACCGTGGACCTCATCTCGCCCTCGTCCACCTTCCCCATTCAGGTGGGCTATACCTCTTTTGCGCCCCTGCCTGAGTCCTTCTACAAGAATCCCAAGGCCTACGGGGAGAACCCGGTCAGCTCGGGCCCCTACAAGTTCGAGTCCTGGCAGCACAACGCCATGATCAAGCTTCGCAGGAACGACGACTACGACGGGGAGGTCAAGGTCCGCAACGGCGGCATCGACTATAAGGTCTACACGGACCTGGGTTCTGCCTATTCCGATGTGCAGGCGGGCAACCTGGATGTGATCGACAGGATTCCCACCTCCGCTGTCAAGACTTTCATGACCGACAGCATGGTTCAGAGTTATAACAAGCCCGGCTCTACCCTGCAGATGTTCACCATTCCTACCACGATGGAGCATTTCGGCCAGGATCAGGAGGGCCACCTGCGCCGCCTGGCCATCTCCATGGCCATTGACCGGAAGATGCTGATCGACAAGGTCCTGGGCGGTCTGGGCGTGCAGCCCACCGACTTCACCGCACCGACCATCCCAGGCTATGCCAAGGATCTCAAGGGTTCGGACAACCTCAAATACAACGCCAGGAAGGCCAAGGAGTACTGGGCCAAGGCCGATGCCATCAGCAAGTGGCCGGCCGACAGGAGCTTCCAAATGCTGTACAGTTCGGATGGCGGTGCCAAGGACTTCTACGACGGCATGGCCAACTCCATCAAGAACACGCTTGGCATCAAGGCCGAGGCCACTCCTGTGCCCACCTTCAGCGAGTTCCGTGGCAACATCAAAAAGCGCCTCTATAACAATGCGGCCTTCAGGTCTTCATGGTCACCCGACTACCCATCGCCTGAGAGCTATCTGATGAGCAACTTCGCCAGCTCGGCGGCCGATGGCAACGGATCCAACGATGGCGACTACAAGAATCCCAAATTCGATGCCCTGCTGAAGCAGGCTGCCAAGGCCAAGGACACCGATGAAGCCAACAGGCTCTTCCAGCAGGCTGAGGAGATCCTTCTGCAGGACATGCCCGCGGTTCCGCTCTATTATGGAAACAACATTGGCGCCTCCGCCAAGAAGGTCCATGGGATGCGTCTGGGCTGGGATGGCTATCCGATCTTCCCGGAGCTGTCCAAGGACCAGTAATGATCGTGCCGGAAACGGCATGAACCGCCGTCGATGACTGGCGGTTCGGGAAACCAACCAAAGGAAAGAGCAAGATATATGAAGAAGCAATCGGCCCTGACCATTGCGGGTGCCGGACTGTGCGTCATGGCGCTCACCCTGGGCGCCTGCGGCGGATCCGGCGGATCCGGCTCCTCTGCCCAGGGGAGCAACGGCGGCAGCTCGAACGCCGTCATCTCGGTCTTCAACCCTGAGCCGGCCAATCCGCTCATCCCCAGCATGACCAACGAGGTGGGGGGTGGCAACCCCATCGACGTCATGTTCTCCAAGCTGGTCCGCTTTGACGACAAGGGCAAGCCGGTCAACGAGATCGCCAAGCAGATCAAGGCCAACGAGGACAACACCCAGTACACCGTGACCATCAACGACGGCTGGAAGTTCTCGGATGGCACCCCGGTCACCGCACAGTCCTTCACCAAGGCCTGGTCCTGGGCGTCCAGCATCGCCAACAAGCAGCTGGGCTCCAGCTTCTTCGCCAACATCAAGGGGTATGACGACCTGCAGAAGGAGGGCACCCCTGGCGATGCCCAGCTGTCCGGCCTCAAGGTCATCGACAACAAGACCTTCACCGTTGATCTGACCTCGCCTTCCTCCACCTTCCCCATCCAGGTGGGCTACACCGCGTTTGCGCCCCTGCCCGAGTCCTTCTACAAGGACACCAAGGCCTTCGGTGAGAAGCCGGTGACCGTGGGACCCTACAAGTTCCAGTCCTGGGAGCACAACAAGTCCATCAAGCTGGTCAAGGATCCCGCTTACAAGGGCGGCATCAAGGTCAAGAACGGCGGCGTGGAGTTCCGCGCCTACACCGATGCCACCGCAGCCTACCGCGACGTGCAGGCCGGCAACCTGGATGTGCTGGACACCCTGCCCGCCTCGGCTCGCAAGACCTTCCAGACCGATAACACGGTCCAGGCCATCAACGACCCGGGCTCGGTCATCCAGATGTTCACCATCCCCTCCTACATGAAGCACTTCGGCCAGGATCAGGAGGGCAAGCTCCGTCGCCAGGCCATCTCCATGGCCATCGACCGGCCGACCATCATCAAGAAGGTGCTGTCCGGAACCGCCAAGGAGGTCCACGACTTCACCGCCCCCGTCATCCCCGGCTACTCAACCAGCATCAAGGGATCCGACGTGCTCAAGTACAACCCGTCCAAGGCCAAGGAGCTCTGGGCCGAGGCCAACAAGATCTCCCCATGGGGCGAGGGCGACACCTTCAAGATCGCCTACAACGCCGATGGCGCCCACAAGGAGATCTACGACGCCGTGACCAACTCCATCAAGAACGCCCTGGGCATCCAGGCTGCAGGCAACCCTCTGCCCACCTTCAGCGAGTTCCGCTCCAACGTGCAGAACCGCAAGTTCACCGACTCGGCCTTCCGCTCCGGTTGGCAGCCTGACTACCCCTCGCCCGAGAGCTACCTGTCCAGCAACTTCGCCAGCTCGGCAGCCAACGGCAACGGGTCCAACGACGGCGACTACAAGAACCCCGAGTTCGACGGCCTGATGGACAAGGCAGCCTCCGCCAAGAGCATCGACGAGGCCAACAAGATCTACCAGCAGTCCGAGGAGCTGCTCTTCCGCGATCTGCCCGCAGTCCCGCTCTACTACCAGAACTCCAACGGCGTGGCCGCCAAGAACATCCAAGGATTCTCCTTCACCTGGAAGGGCGTCCCTGCTTACTACAACATCAGCAAGTGAGGTGACGGGAGCCTGAATCCCGCACCTGACAGCTGACATCGCCCGGGCCGGCACGGAAGGATCCACTCCGCGCCGGCCTTGGCGTCTTTGCACCCCTGTTGAGGTGTGCTGGTAGACTCAAACAAGAATTTTTGCGGCGGCCCCGATCCCCATGCCGATCCCGGTCGCGGATGACAAAGGAGAATAGCCGATGGGAAAATATCTTCTGCGACGTATTCTGCAGATGATCCCCGTCGTTCTCGGCACGACACTGCTGATATACGCGCTGGTCTTCGCGCTTCCCGGCGACCCCGTGGCCGCCATGTTCGGGGACAAGCCGGTCAATCAGGCCGTTGCCGCACAGATACGTTCGGAATACAATCTCGACAAGCCCTTCATCGTGCAGTACGTGCTCTTCCTGAAGAACGCGCTGACCCTGAACTTCGGCAACACCTTCGCCGGCCAGCCCGTGATCAGCGTGATCGGCAGGGCCTTCCCGGTGACCATCAAGCTGGCCCTGATGGCCTTCGTCTTCGAGGGCGTCTTCGGCGTGATCTTCGGCATCATCGGCGGCCTGACCAAGGGCAAGTGGTCGGACAACATCATCCTGGTCCTCTCCCTGCTGCTGATTTCGGTGCCTACCTTCGTCACCGGCTTCATCCTGCAGTACCTGTTCGGCGTCAAATGGCATCTGCTGCCAGCCACAGCCGGGGCCAATCCGGGCTTTATTGATCTGCTCATGCCGGCCATTGTGCTGGGGTCGGTGTCCATGGCCTCCATCATCCGTCTGACCAGGACGGAGATCACCTCCAACATCTCCGAGGACTACGTGCGCACGGCCCGGGCCAAGGGCATGAGCAACCGGTCCGTCATCGTGCGGCACGTGCTGCGCAACTCCCTGATCCCCGTGGTCACCTACCTGGGCGCCGACATCGGCGGACTCATGGGCGGGGCCATGATCACCGAGCGCATCTTCAACATCCAGGGCGTGGGCAACACCCTTTACCAGGCCATCCTGAGGGGCGAAGGCACCCTGGTGGTCTCCATCGTGACCATTCTGGTCCTGATCTTCGTCATCACCAGCCTCCTGGTCGACCTGCTCTACGCAGTGCTCGATCCGCGGATCCGGTATGCGTGAGGGAGAGGGACCGACTATGAGTGAAACGGCAATGAACGAGTCAAGCGAACAGAACGAAAGCCAGGCCCGCGTCTACTTCCCCGACCCCCTGCCGGGCCAGGAGCGGTTCGTGGCCCCCATCGACGAGACGCCCCTGCGCGAGGTGGACTCGGTGGATGAGGACGTGCCGCCCACCAGCATGTGGGCCGACGCCTGGAAGACCCTGAGGCGCAACCCGCTCTTCATCATCTCCGCAATCCTGGCGATCGTGGTCATCCTGGTGGCCCTCTTCCCCAACCTCTTCGCCAGGCAGGATCCCATGGCCTGCAGCCTGTCCGACTCCCTGGAGCCCGGCCGGCCCGGGCATCCCTTCGGCTTCGATCTGCAGGGCTGCGACGTCTACAGCCGCGTCATCCACGGGGCAAGGACCTCGGTGGCCATCGGCATCATGACCACCATCCTGGTCACCGTCTTCGGCGGCCTCATCGGTGCCATCGCCGGTTTCTTCGGGGGCTGGGTTGACGCCGTGCTCAGCCGCATCACCGACATCTTCTTCGCCATCCCCATGATCCTGGGCGCCATCGTGCTCCTGCAGATGTTCCGCACCTCCACCTCCCTGTGGAAAATCATCCTGACCCTGACCCTCTTCGGCTGGGTCAACATGGCCCGCATCACCCGCAGCGCCGTCCTGGAGGCCAAGAACCTGGAGTTCAACACCGCTTCCACGGCCCTGGGCTCCACGCCCCTGCGCAACCTCTTCCGGCACATCATGCCCAACTCCCTGGCCCCGGTCATCGTCATGGCTACCATGTCGCTGGGCACCTACATCGTCTCTGAAGCCACGCTGAGCTTCCTGGGCATCGGCCTGCCCTCCACCGTGGTCTCCTGGGGCGGGGACATCTCGACGGCCCAGAACCTCCTGACCACCAACCCCTCGGTCCTCTTCTATCCCTCCGCAGCCCTGGCCATCACCGTGCTGGCCTTCATCATGATGGGCGACGCGGTCAAGGATGCATTGGATCCCAAGAGCAGAACGGCCTGAGCGGAGGAAGCATGACTGAAGCAGACAAGAACATGACCACCAATCAGGAGCAGCAGCCCCTGCTCGACGTGCGGGACCTGCAGGTGGACTTCACCGCCGATGGGCGCACCGTCCACGCAGTTCGCGACGCCTCCTTCAACGTCTACCCCGGCCAGTGGGTGGCCATCGTGGGGGAGTCCGGCTCGGGCAAGTCCACCTCGGCCATGGCTGTGCTGGGTCTTCTGCCCGGCACCGGCAAGGTGACCGGCGGCAGCATCCGGCTCAATGGCCGCGAGCTGGTGGGCCTGGACCGCAAGGACTACGAGGCGCTGCGCGGCTCCCAGGTGGGCCTGGTCCCGCAGGATCCCATGAGCAATCTGAACCCGGTCTGGCGCATAGGCTCCCAGGTCAAGGAGGCGCTGACCGCCAACCATATGGATGTCTCCCGGGAGAAGCGCTCCCGGCTGGCCAAGGCCTTGGCCAGCGATGAAGAGGTGACGCTCAAGAAGTCCGACGACGAGCTCTTCATCTCCTCCAAGGACCTGCCAGGCCTGCTCCAGGCCGCCCGCCAGGCCCTGAGCGATGCCGGGGTCGCCGACGTGGACCAGACCATGGAGGCTATGAAGGCCGAGTGGGACGTGGGCTCCGAGACCCGCTGGGGCGTGGCCAAGTCCCTGATCGACGCCGGTGTGGATGACGATGCGGCCTGGAAGCTGGCCAAGGAGCATGTGACCGGCTCGGACATGGACGACCGCATCGCCGGCCTGCTGTCCGAGGCCGGGCTGCCTGAGGCCGCCACCAGGGCCCGGCAGTATCCGCATGAGTTCTCCGGCGGCATGCGCCAGCGCGCCCTGATCGCCATCGGCCTGGCCTCCCGGCCCGACCTGCTGATTGCGGACGAGCCCACCAGCGCCCTGGATGTGACCGTCCAGAAGCGGATTCTGGACCACCTGCGCAGCCTGACCGAATCCCTGGGCACCGCCGTGCTCTTCATCACCCACGACCTGGGTCTGGCAGCCGAGCGCGCCCAGCACATCGTGGTCATGTACCGGGGCCAGGTGGTGGAGTCCGGGCCCAGCCTGGAGGTCCTTCAGCACCCCCAGCACCCTTACACCAAGCGGCTGGTCCAGGCCGCGCCCTCGCTGGCCTCCCAGCGCATCATCTCCGCCAAGCAGCGCGGCCAGGATGCCGAAGACCTGCTGGAGCATCACGTCAAGGGCGAGAGCACCCTGGAGCGCAGCGAGCACGTCATCACCGTGGAGCACCTGACCCGCGAGTTCAGGCTGCCCCGGCGCAAGGAGATGTTCAAGGCCGTGGATGACGTCTCCTTCTCGGTCAAGCGGGGGACCACCCTGGCCATCGTGGGGGAGTCCGGCTCCGGCAAGTCCACCGTGGCCAACATGGTCCTGCACCTGCTCAAGCCCACCTCGGGCCTGGTGACCTACGAGGGCCAGGACATCGCCGGCTTCGGCAGCCGTCAGCTCATGGAGTTCCGCCGGCACGTGCAGCCGGTCTTCCAGAACCCCTACGGCTCCCTGGACCCCATGTACTCCATCTACCGCTCCATCGAGGAGCCCCTGCGCATCCACAAGATCGGCAACGCCAAGTCCCGGCAGAAGCGGGTCAAGGAGCTGCTGGACATGGTGGAGATGCCCGAGTCGGTCATGGGGCGCTACCCCAACGAGCTCTCCGGCGGACAGCGTCAGCGCATCGCCATCGCCCGGGCCATGGCCCTGAATCCGGATGTGATCATCTGCGACGAGGCCGTCTCCGCCCTGGACGTGCTGGTCCAGGACCAGGTGCTGCGGCTGCTCAACGACCTGCAGGCCGAGCAAGGGCTCAGCTACCTGTTCATCACCCACGATCTGGCCGTGGTCAGGCAGATCGCCGACGAGGTGGTCGTCATGCAGCACGGCCGGCTGGTGGAGCACGCCACCACCGACGAGGTCTTCGACCACCCGCAACGCCAGTACACCAAGGATCTGCTGGACGCCATCCCCGGCGGCAAGCTGCGCCTGGGTCTTGACTAGGTATCCTTTGCACAGACTCACAAGGAAATGAGGCATCATGGGATTGTTCGGTTTCGGCAGGAAACGCGCCAAGAAGCAGGCTGAGGAGGCCGTCGAGGAGTCCAAGGACGTTGAAAAGTCCACGGAGAAATCAGACCAGACCTCTCAGGCTGACCGCGATGAAGCCGAGCAGAGCGGGAAAGGCCCCTGGGACAGCCTGGATCCCGAGGCTCCCGACACCGATGAGTACCTGGACATCGGTGCCCTGATGCTGCCCTTCCTCAAGGGTAGCGAGCTGAGGCTCAAGGCCAACTCGCAGACCGGTGACGTGCTGGGAGCCACCATCACCTACGGGTCCTCCAGTCTGGAGCTGGAGCCCTTCGCGGCCCCCAAGTCCCTGGGCCTCTGGGACGAGGTCCGGGCCGACCTGCTCAAGGCCAACCCCTCCTGCAAGGAGGTGGACGGCGTCTTCGGCAAGGAGCTGACCCTGCCCGTCAAGGTCAAGGGCAAGAACCTGGTGACCCGGGTGGTGGGCATCGACGGACCCCGTTGGATGCTGCGAGGCATCTTCTCCGGCCCTGCTGCCAAGGGCGGCAAGGAGAAGGATGTGCTCGACAGCTACCTGTCCGACCTGGTGGTGGTCCGTGGCGATGAGCCCCTGGCCCCCCGTGACCTGGTGCCCATGCATGCGCCCATCACCCCCAACCAGCGCCGTGGAGAAGCCGAAGACTCGGAGTCCAAGGACGATGAGAGTGCGCAGATCCCCGGCAGGCCCGAGGGCCCCTTCGACTCGGACCAGCAGACCGAGGTGAAGACCACACTGTCGCGCGGACCCATGTTCTCGGAGGTCCGCTAAGGCTGTGAAGCAGAAGCATTCCGGGCTGGCAGCGCTGGCCGACGACGATTTCTCCGTCATGGAGGCCATCGGCGGATGGCGGGGGATCGTCGAATCCCTGCTGCCGGGGCTGGTATTCCTGGTTGTCTTCCTGGTGACCGGCCGTCTGGGGCTGACCGTGGAGGTTTCAGCGGCCCTGGCAGTCGTGCAGCTGCTGATTCGTCTGGTCCAGCAGCAGTCCTTTCTGGGGGCGCTGGCCGGTCTGCTTTCGGTGGGCATCTGCCTGGTGGCCGCATGGCTGACCCGGGATGCCCGCAACTATTACCTGCCAGGATTTTTGACCAACGGATTCTGGATCATTGTGCTCGCCGCCTCGCTGCTGGCACGGATGCCCGGCATCGGCCTGCTGGTGGAGTATCTGCGCCGGCCCGTCGTCTCAGGCTGGAGGCAGTGGCTGGCCTCCTGGCGGGGCGAGCCAGAACTGGTACGGGCCTATAATCAGGCCACCCAGGTCTGGATCGCCGTCTTCGCGCTGCGCCTGCTGATCCAGGTGCCGCTCTACCTGACTGGTTCCGTCGGGTTGCTTGGCGCCGCACGCCTGATCCTGGGCCTGCCCCTGTTTGCTCTGGGCATCTGGGTCAGCTGGCTGCTGATCGGCGGCCCATACCATCGTCGTCAGGCCGACCAGGCTCAGACCGACCAGGAGGTTCATGCCGATCATGACTGAGACCAGGGTTCGTCTGCGCATCGAACGCTATGCCGACCAGGGCCGTTGCGTGAGCCACCTGGAGGACGGTCGGGTGGTCTTCGTCCGCTTCGCCCTGCCCGGGGAGCTGGTGGAGGTCCTCCTGGACGAGCCTCATGGCCGGGCCGGCAGATTCGCCACGGGCGAGGTCACCCAGGTGTTGGAAGCCAGCCCCGACCGACGCGAACCCGTCTGGCCCCTGGCTGGACCCTTGGCCTGGGGAGGTGGCCTGGGTGGCGCCGATCTGATTCACGTCAGTCTGCCCGGTCAGCTGGCCTGGAAGGCTGATCTGATTGGTCAGCAGATGTCCCGCTTGGGCGGGGTGGATGTCCAAGTGCCGGTGGCTCGGGTTCCGGGCGATGAGGAGCTGGGTGGCCTGCACTGGAGGACCAGAATCGAGCTGGTGGCTGACGACCAAGGACGCCCCTCCATGCGCCGTCGGGGTTCGCATGACCGTCTGCCGATTCAGACCATGCCCTTGGCCACCCAGGAGTTGCTGGACCTGGCTGATGAACTGGGCATCTGGGAGGGCGGCCTGCCTGCTGGTGCCCGCATACGCCTGGCTGTGCCCCAGCCGCGCGACGGGGGACCGGTCGGCGACAACTTCGCCCTGCTGGTGGATGGCCGCCTGAGCCAGGGGAGCCGCCTGCTGACGGAGCGGTTGGAGGCCGGAGCAGGACCTGAATACCAGGTTCGGGCCGACGGATTCTGGCAGGTCCACCGTCAGGCACCGGTCGTGCTGACCAAGGCGGTTCTGGACCAGGCCAGGCAGGCCCTGGACGGGGTTGCCGAACCGGTCATCTGGGATCTTTACTGCGGATCAGGGCTCTTCACCCTGCCCCTGGCTGCCCTGGCTGACGGACGTGCCCGGCTCCTGGCTGTGGAGGGATCCGTTGGAGCCATTGCCAGCGCGAAACACAACGTGAAGCAGGCCGGACTGGACCGGGTGGCCCTGCGGCGAGGGGACGTGGCCAAGGTCCTGGCTGGCGGTGCGCCCAAGGGGCTGGGCCATCCCGACCTGATCCTGCTGGATCCGCCCAGGGCCGGCGCCAAGGCTCAAGTCTGCCGGCTGCTGGCCGCCAGCGGGGCGGGGACCATCATCTATGTGGCCTGCGACCCGACCAGCCTGGCCAGGGATACGGCCACCCTGATCTCCCTGGGCTACAGCCCCAAGCACCTTGAGGCCTTTGACATCTACCCGATGACCCACCACGTGGAGACCGTGGCAGTCTTCACCCGCACGGCGGGAAGGCAGCACTGACATGAGCCGCGCCGGGCGGATCGTGGCAGTGGTCAGGCGGCTGGCGGGTCTACTGCTGGCGGTCGCCCTGCTGGCAGGCCTGCCCACGCTGACCGGATGCGCCCCCAAGGACAGGGCCGTGGGCGACTCCTGGCACGAGGGCACCGTGCCCCACGACGGCGTGGATCGCTCCGACACGCTCGTGGCTTTGATTGGATGCCCGCAGAAGGGTGGCAAGGACCCGGATACCGGTCTTGACAGCCGCATCCTGGCATCCTTGAAGGCGGAGCGCATGAAGGGTTATTTCTCCTCGGCGCAGTCCACCAGCGATCAGCAGGATGGGGTGCAGGATGCCATCAACCGCGGGGTCAGTCTGATTCTGATTCGTCAACCCGGAGCCGGCGACTGGACCCCGGCCCTGAAGGCAGCCCGGAAGGCGGGCATTCCTGTGG
The DNA here is from genome assembly GCF_000499185.1 of Bifidobacterium sp. A11. NCBI lineage: Bacteria > Bacillati > Actinomycetota > Actinomycetes > Bifidobacteriales > Bifidobacteriaceae > Bifidobacterium > Bifidobacterium sp. A11. The sequence goes on along the minus strand of NZ_AWUO01000003.1, from coordinate 7,755 downwards.
TAGAGTTCGCTCAAAGCGCCAAGGCTTGGACCCCTGACCCAGGTAGGCTCTACTATGCGGCTACGGTTCACCCGGTGGATCCTGCCGGGCATCCACACGCGCCCTTGCTGGCTGACGCTCTGCAGACCATTGTGGACGACGGACCGCATGCAAGGATCATGGCCGTGCGCCTGAGCGCCGACTGAGAGGGGGGCCAAGGATGAGCACAGCAGCGGACACAGGCTTTCCGGACACCGACCGTCCGGGGCTGAGCTCCCAGGAGGTGGAGCGGCTGAAGGCCCAGGGCCTGGTCAACGTCTCCCAGGACCAAACCTCCCGTAGCCTGGGCCAGATCATCCGCGACAACGTCTTCACCCTCTTCAACGGAATCATCCTGACCGCCATGGTGGTGGTCCTGCTGACCGGCCAGTGGAAGGACGCGGTCTTCGGCCTGATCATCATCATCAACACCGGCATCGGCGTGGCCACCGAGCTCAAGGCCAAGCACACCTTGGACGGGCTGTCCATCCTGGTGGCCTCCGACTACACGGTGCGCAGGGATGGCCGCAACCTGACCGTGCCCCACGATGCCATCGTCAAGGGGGACCTGCTCTGGATCCGCTCCGGGGACCAGGTGCCCGCCGATGCGAAGATCATCGACACCTACGGCCTGGAGCTGGACGAGTCCATGCTGACCGGCGAATCGCGCACGGTCAAGCACAAGCCGGGGGACCAGGTCTACTCGGGCTCCACGGCCGTCTCGGGCATGGCCCTGGCCCAGGTGACCGCCGTGGGCGCCGACTCCTACGCCGCCACGCTGACGGCCAAGGCCAAGGTCTACAAGAAGGTTCGCTCCGACCTGAACGAGGGCATCAACACCATCCTCAAGGTCATGACCGTGGTGGTCATTCCCCTCTGCCTGCTGCTCATCTTCACGCAGATGCGGACCGTGGGCGGCTTCCAGACGGCCCTGGCCACCGGAGCCTGGCGGCAGGCCGTGGTGTCTGCCGTGGCCGGGGTCGTGGGCATGATCCCCGAGGGTCTGGTCCTCTTGACCTCCCTGAACTTCGCCCTGGCCGCCATCCGCCTGGCCCGGCATCAAACGTTGGTCCAGCAGATGGAGTCCGTGGAGACCCTGGCCCGGGTGGATGCCCTGAACCTGGACAAGACCGGCACCATCACCGACGGGGGCATCGTCTACGACGACCTGCATCCGCTGGCCGAGGACCTGCCGGCCCAGCAGCTGCGGCAGGCCCTGGTGGACGTCTGCGCGGAGGAGAGCCCCAACGCCACCGGCCGTGCCATCCTCAAGGGGATGGACGACCTGCACCCGGGCAGGGCCGTCAGCCGCCTGCCTTTTTCTTCAGCCCGCAAGTGGAGCGCCGTGGCCGACCAGTCCGGCAGAATCTGGTACTTCGGCGCCCCGGAGGTGCTCCTGGCATCTCAGGCGGGTAGCTGGCCCCAGGTGGACCAGCAGGTGGCCGACCTGGCCGACCGCGGCTACCGGGTGCTGATGCTGGCCGCCCCCGGCGGGTACCCGGGCACCGACCAGCCTGACTACTTCACCAGCAGCCCCGACCTGCCCGGGAACCTGAAGCCCCTGGCCCTGATCACCTGCTCGGAGCACATCCGCGACGACGCTGCCGAGACCCTGGCCTGGTTCCGCCAGCAGGGCGTGCGCTGCCGGGTCATCTCGGGCGACAACCCGGCCACGGTGGCGGCCATCGCCACCAAGGTGGGCCTGACCGGCGACCGGGCCCCCAGGGCCATGGATGCCCGCCAACTGCCCGAGGACACGGTAGCCCTGGCCGAGGTGCTGGAGGACGTGGACGTGCTGGGCCGGGTCCTGCCCGACCAGAAGAAGGCCATCGTCCAGGCCCTGCACCTGAAGGGTCACACGGTGGCCATGACCGGCGACGGGGTCAACGACTCCCTGGCCCTGAAGGAGGCGGACCTGGGCATCGCCATGGGCAATGCGGCGGCCGCCACCAAGGCCGTGGCCCAGCTGGTCCTGGTGGATTCGCGCTTCTCCCACCTGCCCGACGTGGTGGCCCGGGGTCGGCAGGTCATGGCCAACATGGAGCGTGTTGCCGGCCTCTTCCTGGTCAAGACCGTCTACTCGGCCCTGATCTCCCTGGGCGTGGTCCTGACCGGCATCCCCTTCCCCTACCTGCCCCGGCACATCACCTACATCGGCGCCCTGACCATCGGCACGCCGGCCTTCTTCCTGGCGCTGGCCCCCAACACCAGGCGCTACCGGCCCGGCTTCCTCAAGCGTGTGGTCGCCTTCGCCCTGCCCTCGGGCATCGCCACTGCCTTGATTGTGCTGGCGGCGGCCTGGAGCCTGCCCGGCCTGCTGGGTCTGGACCTGGCCCGGCAGGCTGACCTGGGGCGTTGGCGGTCGGTCTGCGCCATCGTCCTCTTCTGCATGGGCGTGCTGGTCCTGACCCAGGTGGCCCGGCCCCTGCGCTCCTGGAGGGGGCTGCTGGTCCTCTGCTTCGCCGCAGCCGGGGTGATCGGGGCCCTGATCCCCGTTGTGGCGCGGTTCTTCGCCATCAGCCTGCCCACCGGTCCGGCCCTGTCCGCCACCGTGGCCTTCGCCCTGGTGGGAGCCCTGCTCATGGTCCTGGCCGTCCTGGGCTATCCGGCATGCGCACGTTACATCCGTCAGGTAACACATGGGCGCTAAGAATGAACCTCACAAGCACAGATAAGCGTCACTGACGGCCTGGGGTCCTCCCGCCGCCGGTCCACATGGGCGCAAGGGCAGTGCCTGAGCGTCCAAGGAAGGGGTGGTGCATGTCAGAATCCGCACAAGATGCCGGTCGTTCCAAGCTCAAGGTGGGCTCCGAGGAGTTCGAATACTACCGGATCAGCGACCTGCCGGGCATCGACCACCTGCCCTACAGCCTGCGCATCCTGGCCGAGAATCTGCTGCGGCACCAGAACGGGACCACGGTGACCCGGGACCAGCTGGACCAGCTGCTGAACTGGGACCCCAAGGCCCAGCCCGACAGGGAGATCCAGTACAGCCCGGCCCGGGTGCTCATGCAGGACTTCACCGGCGTGCCCTGCATGGTCGACCTGGCCACCATGCGCGATGCCGTCAAGGCCCTGGGCGACGACCCCTCCCTGGTCAACCCGCTCATCCCCGCGCAGATGGTCATCGACCACTCCGTCCAGGCGGACAGCTCGGGCGTGCCCGGCGCCCTGGAACACAACATGGACATGGAATACCGGCGCAACAGTGAGCGCTACCGCTTCCTGCGCTGGAGCCAGCAGGCCTTCCAGAACTTCCGCGTGGTGCCCCCGGGCACTGGGATTATCCACCAGGTCAACCTGGAGTACCTGGCCCAGGTGGTCATGCGCAGGGACAGGACCCAGGGGGAGGGGCCGGCCCTGGTCTACCCGGACTCCTGCGTGGGCACCGACTCCCACACCACCATGGTCAACGGCCTGGGCGTGCTGGGCTGGGGCGTGGGCGGCATCGAGGCCGAGGCGGCCATGCTGGGTCAGCCCATCTCCATGCTGGTGCCCCAGGTCCTGGGCTTCAAGCTGACCGGATCCATCCCCGAGGGGGTCACCGCCACCGACGTGGTGCTGACCGTGACCCAGATGCTGCGCGAGGTGGGCGTGGTCGGCAGGTTCGTGGAGTTCCACGGCAAGGGCCTGGCCCAGGTCCCCCTGGCCAACCGGGCCACCCTGGGCAATATGAGCCCTGAGTTCGGCTCCACCTGCGCCATCTTCCCCATCGACCAAATCACCTTGGACTACCTGCGCCTGACCGGCCGCAGCGACGAGCATGTGCGCCTGGTGGAGGCCTACGCCAAGGCCAACGGGCTGTGGATGGACCCGGAGGATGCCGACTGCCCTGAACCCGAGTATTCGCAGGTGCTGGAGCTGGACCTGTCCACGGTGCGGCCCTCCATCGCCGGCCCCCGCCGGCCCCAGGACCGCATCCTGCTGGACCAGGCCCAGAAGACCTTCCATCGGGATCTCAAGGATTACAGCGACCAAGGCAGGGACGCAGACGGCCAGGCTGTGCCGGTCAAGAAGGCCGACGGCAGCGAGTTCAGCCTGCGGGACGGGGATGTGGTCATCGCGGCCATCACCTCATGCACCAACACCTCCAACCCCTCGGTCATGGTGGCCGCCGGTCTGCTGGCCCGCCAGGCGCGCGCCCGGGGCCTCAAGCCCAAGCCCTGGGTCAAGACCTCGCTGGCGCCGGGCTCCCAGGTGGTGACGGACTATCTGAACCGGACCGGCCTGAGCAAGGACCTGGATGCCCTGGGCTTCGAGCTGGTCGGCTACGGCTGCACCACCTGCATCGGCAACTCCGGCCCCCTGGACCCGGCCATCCACCAGGCCATCGCCGACCACGACCTGACGGTGACGGCCGTGCTCTCGGGCAACAGGAACTTCGAGGGGCGCATCAGCCCGGATGTGAAGATGAACTACCTGGCCTCGCCGCCCCTGGTGGTGGCCTACGCCCTGGCCGGCACCATGGACTTCGACCCCTGGCGCGACCCCCTGGGCCAGGACAGCCAGGGCAAGCCGGTCATGCTGGCGGACATCTGGCCCTCCCAGGAGGCCATCGAGTCCGTGGTGGGCACCGCCCTGGATCGGGACATGTACCTGCGCGACTATGCGGACGTCTTCGGCGGGGACGAGCGCTGGCGGAAGCTGGAGGTGCCGGAGGGCGAGCTCTTCCACTGGGATCAGGATTCCACCTACATCCGCCGCCAGACCTTCTTCGACGGCATGAAGGCCCAGCCCGACCCCCTGGAGGACATTCACGGGGCCCGGGTGCTGGCTCTGCTGGGGGATTCGGTCACCACCGACCACATCTCGCCCGCAGGGGCCATCAAGGCCGACGCGCCGGCCGGCCGCTACCTGCAGGAGCACGGCATAGCCCCCAGGGACTTCAACTCCTACGGCTCCCGGCGCGGCAACCATGAGGTCATGGTCCGGGGCACCTTCGGCAACATCCGCCTGCGCAACCAGCTGCTGGCCTCGGTGGGGCTGGACGTGCGGCCGGGAGGGTTCACCTACGACTTCCTGAACGGCCAGGAGACGACCATCTTCGAGGCGGCGCAGGACTATGCCAGGCAGGGCACGCCCCTGGTGGTGCTGGCCGGCAGCGAGTACGGCACGGGCTCCTCCAGGGACTGGGCGGCCAAGGGCACAAGGATGCTGGGCGTGCGGGCCGTTATCGCCAGGTCCTTCGAGCGCATCCACCGCAGCAACCTGATCGGCATGGGCGTGCTGCCCCTGGAGTTCCCTGCGGGTCAGTCGGCCCAGAGCCTGGGGCTGGACGGCCAGGAGACCTATGACCTGGTTGGCGTCGACGCCTTGAACAGCTCCCTGCCCGAGCAGGTTCAGGTGCGGGCCCAGCGGCCCGACGGCAGCAGGGTGGAGTTTGCGGCCAAGGTGCGCATCGACACTCCTGGCGAGGCCGAGTACTACCGCAACGGCGGCATCCTGCAGTACGTGCTGCGTGGGTTGCTGGCCAGGGCCGATCAGGAGGCCTGAAGATACAAAAAATCCCCGCCACCAATGCCAGGGGCGGGGATTTTCTTTTTGTCAGTTGCGGTCGCCGACCAGATCCAGGATGTAGAGGAAGAGGTTGACGAAATCCAGGTAGAGGTTGAGGGCGCAGAGGATGGAGACCCGCTTGATGGCCTCCGGCCCTTGGCTGCGGTAGGTGGCGAAGATGGCCCTGGTCTGCTGGGCGTCATACATGGTCAGTCCGGCGAAGAGGATGATGCCGATGGCCGAGACCACGCGCAGGGCCGTGTTGGAGGGGGCCACGAAGAGCATGACCACCTCGACCAGAATAAGCATGAGCAGGCCGGCCATGAAGATGGACCCCATGCCCAGCATGTTGCGCCGTGTGGTCAGCGCCAGCATGCTGAGGACGAAGAAGAAGCCTGCAGTGATCACCAGGGTCAGCATGATGGAGGGCAGTGAGTAGGTCATGAAGATGGTGCTCAGGGTGAAGCCCATCAGGGCCGCATAGAGGTAGAACATGACCCGGGCGGTGGAGGTGCGCATGCGCATGACCCGGAAGCTCAGAATCATGGCGAAGGCCACCTGGACCACGGCCATGCCGATCCAGCCCAGGGTGCCCGTGGCCTGCATGAAGGCCAGGAGCAGTCCGGTCCGGGCGGTCAGGTAGGCCGTCAGGGCGGTGACCAGCAGGCCGACGGCCATCTCCGCATAGGCGCGGGACATGGAGACCCGTTCCGCCTTTTCAAAGCTGTATGCTGCGTTGGTGTCGATGGGCGCGCCCATGCCGTAGGGCTCACCGCCCTGCATGGTCGGCATCGGCTGCTGTGTGTACTGACCGTATGGGGCCTGCGGCCGCGGATTCCCGTTGAAAGCCATCTGCTCCTCCTTGTCTTCCCGTCTGTGGCGGGATGGTCGTCTTGTTCAATTCTACATGGCCGGTTTGGCCATATAACAGGTGTTTGCTCTGGCTGGAATCAGGCGGGGGTGGCCGCCATGGCGGGGTGGTTGCATGCCCACATCCCGCCGTGGCGGTTGCCCCTCTCCTGATGTGCCGTCCAGACTTTGCAGGCTGGACGGAGTGTGGTGGGGGCGCGGGAGGGAAGTGTCGGCTCTCTTGGGGTTTGAGCCTACAGTGACACGTTTCCTCCCTGCTCCCCCTGTGTAGGGCCGGGGGCGGGGGGATTGATACGCCGCCCGGCCGCTCTTACTCGGGTGAAGCGTGTAGCAGTTGGTGTGTTTCTTTCCGGTGGCGGCGTGAGGCCAGGACGCCGCCCATGCCGGTCATGCCTGTGGCCAGGGCGAGCAGGATGCCTTCCCCGCCTGCCTTGGGGAGCACGCCTGCGGGCAGGTACGTGTATTTGAGCGAGGTGTCGGTCAGCGTGCTTCCTGCGCCGCCCAGCGTGTAGTCCACGCTGACCGTGACCATGCCCGGCTGGTGCGCGGGCGTGAACACGCTGACACTGCTGCCGTCGCCGCGCGTCAGGCCTGATGCGGGGGTCTGGTCGAACCTGACGCCGGTGATCACCAGAGCCAGGTTGAACGACACCGGCACAGGGACAGGGCTCTGGGCTTTACTGTTATATTGCCCTGTGGGGATGCTGTTGTTGCCGAGCGGGCCATAATGGTTGCGTCCCCAGGCCCAGGCGTTGCCGTCGCTGCCCACGGCCAGCGAATAATGGTATCCGCCGCTGACTTGCACGGCTTGCAGTCCTTTGCTCGCGTCTGTGGGGCTGGCGGGGTCGCGCACGCGCACAGGAACAGACGAATTCGCATAGCTGCCGCTGCTGTTGTTGCCGAGGTCACCAGACCCGTTGCATCCCCAGGCGTAAACGTTGCCGTCGCTGCCCAGGGCCAGGGAATGCCAGCCTCCGGCGCTGACCTGCAGGTAGGTGAAATCCTCCGGCAGGTCCGGGTACGCCTTCCGGTCGGGCATCCTCACCCTGACCGGCGCATGCCGCTCGCTGCTTGTCCCGTCGCCGAGCTGGCCATAGCCGTTGTATCCCCAGGCGTAAACGTTGCGGTCGCTGCCCAGGGCCAGGGAATGATAGGTTCCGGCGCTGACCTGCAGGTAGGTGAAGTCCGCTGGCAGGTCCGGGTACGTGCTGCGGTCAGGCGTCTTCACCCTGACCGGCGCATTCCGGTAGCTGCTGCTTGTCCCGTCGCCGAGCAGGCCATAGCTGTTGGATCCCCATGCGTAGGCGTATCCGTCGCTGCCCAGGGCCAGGGAATGATAGGTTCCTGCGCTGACCTGCAGGTAGGTGAAGT